>CAMDRJ010000102.1 GCA_945906755.1 Klebsiella pneumoniae
ATCGACATACGGCACTGAGATGACCGAGAAGATCTGGCCCATCTCGACCCGTGCGTTGGCTTCTTCCAAGGTTTCGCGCGCGGCGGCCTCGGCGGTGGACTCGCCGTTTTCCATGAAGCCCGCCGGTAGCGTCCATTTGCCATGGCGCGGCTCGATGGCGCGCCTACACAGCAAGATCTTGCTGCCCCATTCCGGAATGGCACCCACCACCATCTTCGGATTCTGATAGTGAATGATGCTGCAGGCGCCGCACACATAACGATGCCGGTTATCGCCCTCGGGGATTTGGAGGGCAACGCGCTGACCGCAACTCGAGCAGAAGTTCATCGACTAGGCTGAAAGGGTGCGCTGGATGTTCGGGAATGTGGCGGCGGGAAAGGCTCGGGTCTGCAACGGCAAGGCACCTTCGGTGGCTGTCTTGCAATCTTAGCGTGCTTCGGTAGGCAAGGCCAAACCGAGGTTGTTCCAGCCTGACGAGGACCTAAATGGAGAGTCAAGAATTTGTCCGCTTACGCCTCGCGCATCATCAAGGGATTCTTGGTCGTTAGACTTGGAAAACGACCAAAGTCGCGATCAGCAGACCACAGCTCATGCACGCCGTGCTGCAGGCAAAGTGCCGCCACGCGAGCGTCATGCACCTTTGGTCCGACAACGCGGCTGGATTCGATCATCGCCTTCAGTTGGTTCCAGTGCTCGTCGGCCTCGGCGAGCAAGACCAACCCTGGAGTCTGGAGCCACGCGTCCACCTGGTCGATGGCAGCCTTCATTGGCGTCGGCGGCGCGAAGATTTTCGGATGCGTTACGATTGCCAAGAACTCATGGATGCAAGGCCACGGAATTGCCCAAGGGAGACGGCCTTCAGCTAGTTCGACAACTCGAGCGTACGCCAGGCTGTGCCATTCAGAGTCCTCACGGTGGGCGTAGACGAGGATATTGGTATCAACAGCGATCATCGACCGCGATCGGCGTAGGCCAACTCTCTGATCTGCTCCCAAGAGAGATCTTTCGCCGCGGACTGCAGCCCCTCGCCACGAAAACTCGCTCTTCGCAATCGAAACGTCGCGCCCCGCTTGCGCGCTGCAAGGACTTGGTGCAGCCCGAGTTCAACCAAGGCTCTCAGGGTTGTCCCTTCACGTGCGGCAACCTTTTTGACCGCCTGGAGAAGAGGATCCGAGATTTCAATTGTCGTCTTCATATGGGTAACCATATAGCACAGTATGGGTAGCCGTTAAGGACTCATCGATTCGAGGCGAGGAGGAAGGAAACCAGCAAGGCGGAAAAGCGCGGGGCAGCTCCCGTGCCGCATCGACGCTCTTTCTATCTTGAGGCTCGTTGTCCAATTGCGCCCGTGATTGGTGGAACGTACACAAACCGCCAATCCGCATAGCGCTCCGAGTTCGGCTCCACGCTCACCTTCTTGCTGAACCCGCTTCGCTTGATCGGCGCTCGGTCGGATAGGCTGTAGACCCCCAGCACGCCGCCGTCCGATCCTCGGGATCGAGGATCACGGTACGCGGGCGCTGCTCGTGATAACGATGCTTGCGCGTCGCAATGCCCGGACCCTTCTTGGATATTTGTTTCTGGCGATCGGAAGGTTCCGTGCGCCCCGCATCATTCGTTCCGACAACGAGGCGATCTTTAAGAGCGTCGTGATCCGCACCATCGTCGGTTCCGCCGGCATTGGCCAGCGTTTCACCGTACCCGGATGTCCATGGATGAACGGCCGGATCGAGCGGCTGTTTGGTACCCTCAAACAATCGCTCGACAAGATCGAGGTGGATTCGCGCGAAGCGCTGTCAGGATTGCTTGGCGCGTTTCGATTCTGGTACAACAGCGTGCGCGCGCATCAGAATCTTGGCGTGCAGACGCCTGGTGAAGCTTGGCACGGAATTGATCCGTACGCCAACTCGCCAAAGTAGGTGATCTGGTTCGAGGCGTGGGATGGTTTGCTGACTGGGTATTACCTGCGGCGTTGAGATGCGTGACGCGGAAGATCCAAACGAATTGAAACTGTCCACGGCAAGCGTTGCTTGCCGTGACTGGTCACGAGTGAATTACGAACGAAAGGACGTTTACGCGAGAGAAATAACAGCGGTGTAACGCTCCGGCATCGTCGGCGAGGTTCGAACGGCTCGAATCGCGCTCTTTAACGTGGTGCTTATTCTAAACAATGCCGGTTCGGCCGCTATCAATCTTGCAGTGGACGTTTGGACGGGACATCGTTAGGATACTACTATTAGGAGTTTCTTCTACTCCAGCCACTGGAATGAGAGGTATCATATGGGCCGACTCTTTGATTTCCAGATCGATCCCATGACGCAAGCCGAGCAGACGTTTTTTAAAGCAATGGGCGGGCGCATCGCGCAATTTCGTAAGGACTCGGCCATCACCCAGGTGCAGTTGGCTAAGATGATGCAGGTGTCGCAGCAGACCGTGGCCTCCTGGGAAGTGGGCCGGCGCGGTGTGCCGGTGTCAGTGGTGCCGGCGCTGGCGCGGGCGCTGGGCAGCACCGTGGAAACCCTGGTGGGCGAAGAGGATCGGCCCACCAAGCGCGGCCCCACGTCCAAACTGTTGCAGCAACTGGAGCGCCTGAGCGCGCTACCGAAGCCCAAGCAGCGCGCGGTAATGGAAGTACTCGAAGCCATGCTCGCGCAAGCGAGCCGCTAAAGGAATATCCCGATGGAACTCAAAGTCGATTTGCCCGATACGCTCGCCGACGAGGCCAAAGCCGCGGGGCTGCTGACCTCACAGGCCATCGAGCGCCTGTTGCGCGAGGCGGTACGAAGCCAAGCCGTTAATGAGTTGTTCGAAACCGCCGACCGTCTGGCGGCGGCCAATATTTCGCCGATGACGATGGCGGAGATTCAAGCCGAGGTGGACGCGGTGCGCAAAGCCCGGCGTGAGCGTGCGAGCGGTTCTTGACACCAATGTCGTGGTCTCGGGGCTTATCTGGCGGGCCTCGCCACGGCAGGTGCTCGATGCCGCACGCGACAGGCGATTGACGCTCTTCACCAGTGGCATGCTGCTCGATGAACTGGCCGAGGTCCTCGCGCGCCGGCATCTTGCCCCGGTGATCGCCGCCAATCACACCCCCCGGCGTTCCTGATGCGCCGCTACGGGATGCTCGCGCAAATCGTGACCCCGGCGCAAACCGCGCGCGTGGTGACAAAGGATGTCGACGACGATGCGGTGATCGCCTGCGCGCTCGCGGCACAGGCCGATTGGATCGTCTCGGGGGACGCGCACTTGCTCAATCTCAAGCACTACCAGGGCATGCGCATCATCGATGCCGCCGAGGCGCTGCGATCGCTCGCGCAATAAACCGATGGCGCCAGCAACTAAGGGCGCCCGCGCGAGCGGGCGTGGGCGGGAATTTCTTTTCTTACTTAGCAGCTAGGGAGACGCGCGCTAAAGGGAAGCGTCCCCTTTAATCCCATCGGATCTCCACCGACATACGCATACGTATTCAGCCCGCCCCGCAGCCCAATCGGATCACTCTGCACATCGCGCCCGATGCCCGGATCGTAATCGCGGAAGTAGTTGTAATGCAAGTTGGTTTCGGTGTCCAGATACTGGCCTGGGAAGCGCCAGTTGAAGGCGAAGGCGCCCAGGCTGGCCGGGTTTTCTTCTGCCGCGCTAGTGCCAAACGGATTGGCGAGCCAGCGCCAGCGGAGCTGATTGCTGGTGTTGGTGATGACGCGGGGCGTGTCGATGTGATCGGCGTAGATGTAGAACAGCGTGGCCGCGTTGGTGGGTACGATCTTCACTGCATCGGCGGCGACGATGCCGTTGCCCTGGCCTGAGAGACGGATCAGGTGGTTGGACTTTGGCGCCAGATTGAAGGTGCCAAGCAGGTTCCACTCGCCCCCGCCTTGTTGCTGGTTCACCGTGATGGCGCTGCTGCCCCCGGCATGCACCACCGTGTAGGTGGCATTGGTGGCCCGATTGGCATTAGCGGTCCAGCGCGCATACACCCGGTAGGTGGTGGCGTCGGTGCCGATCACCGGCAGCCAGGTGAAGGAATCGGTGCTGGTGGTGGCCTGCGCATGCTGGTGGTAGTTGGTGCCCTGAAACCCCGCATCGGCGCTGGCCGCAGTCCAGGTGCCACCGATCGTCACCTGCTTGGTGGTGGTGTTGTCCACCATCACCTCATCGGTGCGCAGTACCGCAATCGGCGTACTGCCAAGATGGATCACCTCGGCGGTGGCCAAGCCCACCGCGTCATATTGGCCCACCAGCATGCCTTGCTCGTCGTAGGCAAAGTGCACGGTGCTGGCGCCGGCTTTCCTCACCCGTTGGCCCAGCGCGTTCAACGCATAGGTGGTGGTGGTCTTGCCCACCACCACGCTTTGCAGCCGGTTGCGCGCCCCGTAACTGAAGAGGGTGCCGGCGCCATCGGCAGTCATGTTGCCGGCGGCATCGTAGGTATAGGTTTTAACGGTCGGGTCGGCGATGCTGTTCAGCCGGTTGCTGGTGGGCGAATTGGTGTACAGATAATTGCTCGCCCCCACCGTGCGGCTGGTGCGATTGCCGGTGAGATCGTAGCCGTAGGATTCGTTGCTGGTGGCCGCGGTAAAGCTGGTGAGCCGATCCAGCGTATCTGGCGGCAGCCAATATTGCGCCGATGACGATGTCGGAGATTCAGGCCGCGGTGGACGCGGTGCGCGATGCCCGACGTGAGCGTGCGAGCCGTTCTTGACACCAATGTCGTGGCCCCAGGGCTTACTGAATGGGTTTTGGATCGTCAGCACCCCCATACCACTTGTATGCTGATCCATGCGTCCCGGTGCGCTCCTTGCGTGCTACCATTTTGCCGCTTCGCAATTCTGATACGAGTGGTCACTGATGCGTCCCAACGAATTGATGCGCGTCATTGAGCGCGAAATCGCCAGTCCCGGTGCCACCCATGCGCCCATCATGATTTGGGGCCCGCCCGGCGTTGGCAAATCGTGCATCGTCGCCGCGGCGAGCGCGCAAGCGGGCATTGGCCTGATCGATCTTCGCCTTGCCCAGATGGAGCCCACCGATTTACGCGGCATTCCGTTTCGCGATGGCAAGAACGTAGTCTGGGCAGTGCCTGCCTTGCTGCCCAATAGCGAACGGCATGGTGAGCGGGGCGTGTTGTTCCTCGATGAAATCACCTCGGCCGTGCCGACTGTCACGGCGGCCGCGTATCAACTGATTCTCGATCGTAGGCTGGGTGAGTATCGCGTGCCACCCGGCTGGCTGATTTTTGCGGCGGGTAATCGTCATGGCGATCGCGGCGTGACTTATGCGATGCCGGCACCACTCGCCAATCGGTTCGTGCACTATGAAATCGAGCCCGATGTCGAGGATTGGGTGATCTGGGCGTTCGATGCGGGCATCGATCCGCGGTTGATCGCCTTTGTGCGATTTCGTCCGGACCTGCTGTTTCAGTTCGACCCGGAGCGCCAGTCCGCCGCGTTTCCATCGCCCCGGTCGTGGGAGTATGCCGATCGCGCGCTCAAGAAATTTCACGACCTCCCGCATCTGCTGCGCGAAAGCATCAAGGGCAGTGTCGGTGCGAATGCTGCCGCGGCGTTGGCGGCGTATTTGCATCATCTTGATGTGCTGCCAGATCCGGCGCGCGCATTGGGGGGCGAACCGATTCAGGTTCCCGCGACGGTCGAACTCGAATACGCGTTTGCCACATCCCTCGCACGGCATGTGGGGCGATTGGCAAGCAACGACCGGCGTGGCGTGCTTGGCAGGGCGCTCACGCTGGCCCGCCAATTCAAGCATCGCGAAATCGGTGTGATGCTGGTGACCGATCTGCACCGGATCCACGGCCGGCCGTTCTACGACATTCCGGAATTCGCGCAATGGGCGGCCGAAGTCCGCGATCTCGTATCGTTTGCGCGCGAATGACGGTGAGCGCTGTGCCGATGGATGCCGTGGAACGAAAGATCGCCATTGCGCGCACGCGGCTCATGATGGAGCGACCGTTTCTTGGCGCGCTCGTCGCCCACCTGCCGATCGTGCCAAGTACACGCTGTCGTGGTATTGCCACCGATGCCAGGGTGATCCACTACAACGCGCACTTTCTTGGCGAATTGAATCTGGCCGAAACGCAATTTGTATTGGCGCATGAAGCGTTGCATGGTGCGCTCAATCACTTCACGCGCCGCGGCTCGCGTTTGAGCGAACGTTGGAACGCGGCCTGCGATCATGCGGTCAATCAGATGTTGCTCGATGATGGTATGAGCCCACCGGCGACCGTCGGAGCGGAAGTGCGGTTTCGCGGATTGTCCGCCGAAGAGATCTATCCGCTTCTCGATTGCGAGGTGCTGCCAGATGGATTCGATGAGCACTGGTTTGGTGGTGGCGGTGATGGTGGAACATCGCAGATCGCGGATGCGCGCCGCGGCATGATCGATGAGCCGGACGATGCGGGCGAGTTTCTCGACAGTCATCGCGATGGCATCGATGAACTCGGGATGCGCGTGCCGATGACCAGCGCCGAGCTTGCCGCGACCTGGGACGATCGGCTCGTGGCGAGTGCACATGCTGCGCTTGCGGCCGGGCGGCTCGGTGAAAATTGGCGATCGATCATGGCGGCGACCATGCAGCCGCGCTTGCCCTGGCGTGCGTTGCTCGCGCGCTTTCTGGTCAGCCATGCGCGCGACGATTACAGCTTTCAGCGGCCGAGTCGCCGCGGTGGTGAAGCAATCCTGCCTGGACTTGCAAGCACCCAAGCGAATCTGGTCGTTGCGCTCGATACCAGCGGTTCGGTTGATCGTGATGATTTGCGCCAATTCCTGCAAGAGATCGCCGCGTTGAAGGGCCAATTGTCGGCGCGCGTGATTCTGCTTGGCTGTGATTCAGCGATTGTGCCGGGTGCGCCGTGGACCTTTGAACCGTGGGATCGTTTGGCGTTGCCGCACGATTTGGCCGGCGGTGGATCAACCCGTTTTGGGCCGGTCTTTGATTGGGTGCGCCAGGCCGGGATGCGGCCGGATGCGTTGCTCTATTTCACGGATGCGCTCGGTGAGTTCCCCGACTGCGCCCCTAGCTATCCGGTGCTATGGCTAGTGAAAGGCAATGGCACGGTGCCGTGGGGCGAGCATGTGCAGCTCAATTAACGTGAGACCAACTTTGGCAACTCCGCGAGCGAATGAACGATGTGATCCGGTGCTGCGCCAAGCGCATCCACCGGTGCACCGGTGCGATTGATCCAAAACACCTGAAACCCAAACGCCTTTGCGCCACAGGCATCCCAGCAATTGGCCGACACAAAGCCGATCTCCGCAGGCGGCAGTTCCAGTCGATCGACGGCAAGCTGATAAACGCGTGGTGTCGGCTTATAGACGCGCAAGGCATCCACGCTGATGACATCGGTGATCCAACGATCGAGTCCGCTATTGGCGACGAGCGGCTCCAATAGATTCGGCGATCCATTGGAAAGAATGGCCATCGTTGCCGGGCGCAGAGCTTCCAGCGCATTTTTTGCGTCGGGAAACGGTTCGAGGTGTTCGTAGGCCTTGAGCAGCCGCAGGGCGGTGTCGTCGCTGCAGGGCAGTTTGAGGGTTTCGGCGCTATAGCGCAGCGCGGCGAGCGTCAGTTCCCGAAAATCGACATAACGCCCCATCAGCGAGCGCTGCCAGGTCCATTCGAGCTGCTTCGATCGCCATAGCTGCGAGACCGCCTGCCCCCGCTCGGGCCAGATCGCATTGCACTGCGCGATCACCGAATGCACGTCGTACAAGGTTCCATACGCGTCGAACACCATTGCATTCAGCTTCGGCATCATGATCGATTCCTCGGTTGCACGCTGACTATGGCGACCATTGTGACACGATTGCTTTCAACGGTTGCACCGATGCCGCCCCGGTTGCATCAGTCGCCGCGACACATGCTGCCGTCTGTTATTTTCTTGTGCGCACCGGGGTGAGCAGCGGCCGGCCCGCCAATTGCGCGCGCACATTGTCGCGCAGCAATTCGAACGCGCCGCGAAACGATTCGATCGTGAAGCCGGCCACATGCGGCGACAACACTACGTTGTCGAGCGCATAGAGTGCCGATGGCACGTTCGGCTCATCGGGAAATACATCGAGGCCGGCGCCGGCGATGGTGCGTTCGCGCAGGGCCTTGATGAGCGCGTCGGTATCGATGATGGTGCCGCGCGCGATATTGACGATATAGCTTTGCGGCCCAAGTGCCGTCAGCACCTTCTCGTTCACGAGATTGCGCGTCGCTTCACCGCCTGGGCAGCAAACGATGAGGATGTCGCACCATTCGGCCAGCGCTTCGAGCTTGGGGAAATACTGATAGGCGACATCGTTAGCGCGCGCGGGCTTGTGATAGGCGATCTCCATATCGAATGCGGCCGCGCGTTTGGCGATGGCTTTGCCGATATGTCCGAAGCCAAGCAGTCCCAATCGGCGGTTGCTGACGGTTCGAATGAGCCCATTGAGTCCAGCCCAGCCGCCTTGTCGCACGGCTCGCTCACGCGCAAACATATTGCGCACCACGCCGATCATCAGTCCAAACGCCAGATCGGCCACCGACGCGGCATTCACGCCAACGCCGATCGCGACTGGAATGCCGCGCGCCTCGGCCGCGGCGAGATCGATATTTTCATAGCCGGCCGAGAAGCAACCAATGATGCGCAGCGCCGGCAAGCGATCCATTTGCGAGGCGCTGGCGCCAGACGAGCCATTGGTGAGCAGCACCGTTATCCGCTTGCCATGCGCGGCGACAAAAGCATCGAGCTCAGCAGGCGGCGGAAAGTGAATAGTGAATTCCTCGGCCAGTTCGGCATGCCATTGCTGAATAAACGGGAAAATGATGAGTGCTTCAGGTTTGTCGCTCATGCGAGGGTCCGTAGGGGAATGCGTAGGAGGGTTGCAAGTTCTTGCAGGGCGGCATCTGGGTCAATCACCTTGATCGTGATCATACCCATCGCGCGTGCCGGTTTGAGATTGATACCTAGATCATCGAGGAAGACGGCTTCCTCTGCTTGGATGCCAAGCCGCTGCAAGGCGATTTCATAGAAGCGTGGCTCGGGTTTGCGCACGCCGATTTTGCTTGATTCGACGACTTCATCGAATAAGGCCAGCACGCGGATGACTTCGGCCGCACGCTCCTCGGTGGTGGGGAGTCCGTGACTTGCCTTCGTGATCACATTATTGGTGAGGCAGGCATTCTTGAAATGCTGTTTGCAGCACTTGAGCGCGGCCACCATGCTTGGTCGCACGGCGCCATAGAGCAGCGGGGCAATATCCGCGCCGCGCACTGCATGGCCCGCGGCGCGTGACTCCGCCTCGAAGGCGCGATCAAACGCATCGAGCGATAGTTCGCTCCGCTCGAACCGGGCCCAGGCATTGGCATCCGGATTGATGGTGTTGACCGTGCGAATGAAATCACGTGGCAGGCCGTGGGCCGCTTCGAAGCGACGGAACTCCTCGAACGGGCTGTCGGTGATGACACCGCCAAAGTCCCACAGGACGGCGCGGATCGATGGATTGGGCATGGCGAATAATGTGGGCACGCCGCGGCACGCATGGCGTGGTGCGATCGAAACATTGACGAAGCCTGGAGTGTGCCCGACAACGCGCAGGTTTGCGTCGGTACCGTGGTCTAGCGCGGCTTATGGCTACCACGTGGGTCAATCGATCGGGCCGGGGCGATCTCGGTGCGCGGCGGATCAATCAACACCCATTGCGGCAAATTGGGTGGCTGTGCAAGCGACAGGATCGCGAGGTTTGCGGGATCGACATGCGGTCGTGGTGCAAGGTCTTTTCGAGGTGTAGCGACGGCTGTTCGCGTTGTCGTACGCTCCCAGGGTTCAACGCCTGATGTGTGCTCAGGCGGAGGCGCGAGCACGGCGGTGATACGTTGGCGCGCGATACGCTTCGATTCAGGGGAAGCGATGAACGCGAACGCTGCGGCCGGCGTCTGATAGATGATTGGCAATGTCGAAAGCGGTTCGGGTCGCGATGCAGCGATGCCTGCGAAACCGGCTTGTCCTGTTTCGATCTCGAGCGCTTGCGTGGATCCTTGCATCACGGTGGCGCCGGCATGCACCAGCTCATTGGTTCCCGGTGACACGGTCGCGCTCAGCAAGTTAGGCGGCACGTAGTAGGTTTCATGATCGGTGCCGCGTACGCCAAGCAGCGTGGTCGGCGTCTCCAACATATAGGCATCGGGATTGGTTTTGGCGATCAGACCGGTCACGGAGCGCACCCCACCGCGTACCAGTCGCATGAAGATCGCGCCTTCTTCGCGACTACCTGCGAAGAAGCTATAGCGTTCCAGTTGTAATTCAGTATCGGTGCGAAACGATAGAAGACCGCCATCGATAAAGCGAATCTGCAGCAGGCCGTCCGCGCCGGTGCGAATCGTTTCGCCTTCCTCGATCGGATCGTTGATGGCAGCTTTGCGCGCGGCGCCATTCACGTCAATGATCATCGCGGCCCCATGCTGCCAGAGGACATGGCCGGCCGTCTCGGCAGACCGTGCGGGTTTGCCGACCCCGATGAATCCGATCATGACCACCCAGCAAGTGATGGAACGAACGCGATGACCCGTGAACACGGCAGTGACATCCGAGGAAGTGTTCGAGGGTTATCGGCAGTAACGCGCTCTGGTTCAACCGAAGGTGGTGTTGCGCAATCGTAGGTACAATCGTCGCGCCGCAAGGACTCGCGCCGGTTAAGGGCGTGATCCGACCAAGTAGCCCGGCGCTCCAGGCGACCAAGATCAATACCGAGAGCATCGAAAAAAAGGGGGAAGACGATGGGGCAATGTCGTTCGCATGTCGGATCGCGCCCGCGTTCCGTTGGCAGCCGGGTGATCCCGCGTTGTCGGTTTGCAGCTCACTTCATCACGTAGTCTGGGACCGTCATGCCAAGCGCCTCTCTGCTTGCCCAGTCGATCCTCTCGGGGATCCTGATCGGTGGTCTCTATACGCTGCTTGGACTCGGATTGAGCCTCTCGTGGCGATTTCTGCAAGTCATCAATCTCGCGCATTTCGCGTTCGTGTTTCTCGCGGCGTATATGAGTTACCAGCTGATTGGTGCGGCCGGCCTGAATCCGGCGCTCACGCTCTTGATCTTGTTGCCGATTTTCTTTCTGATCGGCATTGCGCTGCAATATCTCTTGATCCGGTTTTCGGTCAACGAATTCGCGTCGCTACTGGTCACGTTCGGCATTCTGGTGCTGCTGGAAACCTTGATCCAGTGGATCTGGTCGGCCGATTTCCGTCGGCTGGAAACCAGTTACGGAACCGCTTCGATCAAGATTGGTGTGATCTATGCGCCGATCGTCGAGTGCATCATGTTCTTCGTTGCGGTGATCGTCGCGGTCGTGACCTGGGCTTGGCTCAAGTTCACCTATGTGGGTAAGGCGCTCAGGGCCATTGCAGAGAACCCAATCATCGCTGGTGCATTCGGTGTCAATCACAAACGGCTTGCCTATCTTATCGCCGGTATCAGCGCCGCGACTGCAGCGATCGCCGGTATCTTCATCGCGCTAATTTCGACGCTGGCACCGGCGCAGATCGTGGTCTGGCTGGGCGTGGTCTTTGCGGCGGTGATTCTCGGTGGATTAGGTAATCCTCTTGGCCTCTTGGTGGCGAGCCTCGTCATCGGTGTGAGCGAGGCGATCACGATGGCGGTCACTGCGCCGACCTGGGCGCCGCTGGTGTCGTTCACCTTGCTCATCGCGATTCTCATTCTGCGCCCGCACAAAGTCTAACCATGAAGGACAAACGCGCATTTCTTGGGTTCGGACTGCTTGTTCTCGCGCTGATCCTATTCCCGGCGTTCAAGCCGCCGGCGTTTCTTGAATCGTTTCTCTATCTGGTGTTCTTCTGGATCGCGCTCACCAGTTCGTGGCAGATACTGTCTGGCTACACCGGGTACTTCTCGTTTGGTCACGGGGCATTCTTCGGCATTGGCATGTACACCACCGCCAATCTCGCCACCAAGGGGGAGATGGATTTCCTGTTGACGCTGCCGATCGCAGGCCTCATCGCTGCGGTGGTGGGGGTAGCAATCGGGGCCGTCGTGTTTCGGGTCAAGCAACTGCGCGGCGAGTTGTTTGCACTTCTTACGCTGGCGGTTACTTTCGTCTTCGCGACCATTGCCCTCAATACATCGATCGATGGTGGGCCCGGTGTATTTCTCTCCGGCATCAAGATCGCCAATATCTATGGGTCACCGGCGACATCGCTCTATTTGTTCGCGCTGTTGACGGCGGTCGCATCCCTCGCCTTGGCATGGTGGGTCCAGCATTCCCGCTTTGGTGGCGGGCTGTTTGCGATCGCTGATGATGAAAATGTCGCCGAGGTGCTCGGTGTGCCGACTTATCGGTTCAAGCTGATCGCACTTGGCCTGTCGAGTTTTATCGCCGGGGTGGGCGGTGGCATTCAGGCCGTCTATGTAAGTTATGTGACGGTGCCGGAAACCTTCTCGATCACGGTGCCCTTATTTGTGGTGCTGATGAGCCTGATCGGCGGATCGCGTCATTGGTTCGGTGCGGCGATTGGGGCCGCGTTCATTACCACGCTCAATTATGTGTTCGTGGGCGGTGAGTGGGCGTTGGCCGGGCGGGCGCTGATCGGCTTGATCCTGATCGTGGCGATTCTCTACTTGCCCGATGGCTTGATGGGGCTCATCGAATCGCGGCGCAGGAAGAAACAGGCCAGGGCGCGTGCGCAGGATACCCTGCATGTTGCGGCCGGCATCGATGCGGCGGCCGAGGGTGAGGCGCCGGTGTCTCCACCTAGGGCGGCCGGCGCCGGCCCCGTGCTGCTTCGTTGTGAAGACGTGCAACTGGCGTTTCGCGGTGTGCGCGCGTTGGCAGGCATTAGTCTTGAGGTTCGCAAAGGCGAGATCCTTGGCATCGTGGGGCCGAACGGATCGGGCAAGTCCACGCTGATCAATGCGATCAGCGGGTTCTACCGTCCGGATGCCGGACGCATCCTGTTTCGCGACCATGATCTCGCCAAGGAAGAGGCCCACAAGATCGCCGCGCTCGGCGTCGGCCGCACCTATCAAATCCCGCGACCGTTCGTGCGACTATCGGTGCTTGAAAACGTCGCGCTGCCGGCGATGTACGGGCCGTCTGCCATGCAGCGCGCCGCCGCCGAAGTGCAGGCCCGCAAAGCGCTTGAATACGTCGGGCTGGCTGGGCGCGCTGATGCGTTACCCACTGAACTGAACCTGCATCAGCGCAAGTTCCTCGAGATCGCGCGCGCGTTGTCGTCCGGTTCCGAGTTGGTGTTACTCGACGAAGTGCTGGCCGGACTCACGCCGACGGAGATGGCTTCCGCCGTCAGCATGGTCCGCAGCATTCGCGATCGCGGCGCGACCATCATCTTCATCGAACACAATATGCGTGCCGTCCTCGCCTTGACGGAACGATTGATTGTTCTCGATCATGGCGAAGTCATCGCTGAAGGCGAACCGCGCGATGTGATGCGTCGGCCCGCCGTGATCACCGCCTACCTGGGGAAGGCCCATGCTTGAAGTCCGCGCACTGGATGTGTCCTATGGCGACGCCCCGGCGCTATGGGGCATCTCGATGACAGTGGGTGCGGGCGAGTTGGTCGCGGTGGTCGGGCCCAATGGCGCGGGCAAAACCACGATGATCAATTCGGTCGCGCGGATTTTGCCGTCCCGCGGTGGTTCGATCTGGCTGGATGGCGTCGATGTGACCGGACTGCCATCGCAAGAGATGTGCGAGCGTGGCGTGGCGCTGATTCCCGAGGGGCGGCGTCTGTTCGTCGGCATGACGGTCGAAGAAAATCTCGAAATGGGCTGCTACCGCCCGGCCGCACGCGTGCATCGTCTGCAGGGCATGGAGCGCGTCTACGAAATATTTCCGATCCTGAAAGAGCGTCGGCGACAGATCGCCGGCACGCTCTCGGGTGGGCAGCAGCAGATGCTGGCAGTCGGTCGCGCCTTGATGGCACGGCCGAAGCTGTTGCTGGTCGACGAGCCATCGCTTGGTTTGTCGCCTCTCATCACCGAGCAATTGTTTGAAGTGCTGAAGAAGATCCACGCCGATGGCATGTCGATGCTGCTCATCGAGCAAAATGTCGGCCTCGCATTGGAAATTGCGCAGCGGGCGTACGTGCTGGAAGGCGGTCGTATCGTCTCAGAGGGCAAGCCAAAGGAGCTGCTCGCCACCCGGCATATTCGCGAGGCCTATCTTGGCGAAGACGTCGCAGCGCGTTCGCGATAGCATCGAATGCTTCGCCGTCAGAGCGAGCTGTGAGAAATGAAAGCCATCGTCATTCGCGAGTTCGGGGCGCCAGAGGTGATGCGCCTGGAAGACATTGCCACGCCGGTGCCCGGCCCGGGTGAAGTTTTAATCCGTGTCCATGCGGTGTCGGTGAACCGCACGCTTGATCTGGTAGTCCGGT
>CAMDRJ010000103.1 GCA_945906755.1 Klebsiella pneumoniae
ATTCGCGTGGCGACATCTACGTCGGCGAAGTCAGTTACACCGAGTATCCGCGGCTCTTCCCCGAGAACAAGGTGCAGTTTCGAATGCGATCGATGCAGAAGCTGCAGAAGATGTAAGCCGAGCCTGTTGCCGGATCTTAAAAATGGAGGAGACCATGAACGAGCGAACCGAAGCCGAGCGCGAGCCGGCCGCGTCGATTGACCTCCCCACGCGTCGCGATTTCTTGACGCGCAGCGCCATGTTTGCCGGGGTGCCGTTCTTGTCTGCCTGTGCGACCGCCGATAGCGGCACCGACGCGCAGGCGATGGCGCGGCTACCGCGTCTTGGCCGCGAGCCAAGCGGCCGCGTGCTGGTGAAGGGCGCCACGATCATCAGCCAGGACGCAAAGGTTGGTGATCTCCTAAAGGGCGACATTCTGATCGAGGGGAAGCGCATCGCCGCGATTGGCCCGTCGATCGACGCCGCGGATGCAGCCGTCATCGACGCATCAAACACGATCGCCATTCCAGGATTCGTCGATGCGCATCGACATTCGTGGCTGGCGGCCCTGCGCGGGCTCATCCCTAACGCGGACATCGGGCGTTACATGGGGCAGACGCATCGCAGCCTCGCACAGCACTATCGGCCTGACGATATCTACATTGGCAATCTGATGACTTCGCTCGGCTGTCTGGAAGCGGGCATCACATGCATTCTCGACAACTCGCACAATTCGCGCACTGCGGCGCATTCGGATGCGGCGATCCGCGGTCTGGTCGATGCCGGTATTCGCGCGGTGCATGCATCCGGCATGCCGCGTGTCGATGCACAATGGGACAAGCAATGGCCAAAAGATGTCGACCGCCTGCGCAAGCAGTATTTTGGGTCGGACGATCAGTTGGTGACCCTTGCCATGTACGCCGACCTGGTGCCGGAATTGCTTGCGTTCGCGCGTGAACGCGGCCTGCGGGTCTCGACCGAGCTCACCCCGTTTGCCAGCAAGGCGCTTGACGATCTTGGTTCACGTCAGTTGCTCGGGCCTTGGATCACCTACAACCATTGCAGCGGCATTGCTGAATCGGGCTGGCGTTATCTGCGCGACAGCGGCGCGAAGGTCAACATCTGCGCGCGCTCGGATGCGCAGTACTTGATCGGCGAAGGGTTGAGTCCCCTGCAAAAGGCGCTGGATCACGGACTGAAGCCTGGGCTCAGCGTCGACGGTGAAGCAAGCTACAGCACGAGCATGTTTACCGAAATGTCAGTGGTCTACATGATGCAACGGGCGATGGTTGCGAACCGGCGATTCATGAAAGACGAGAAGCCGCC
The DNA here is from genome assembly GCA_945906755.1 of Klebsiella pneumoniae. Classification (GTDB taxonomy): domain Bacteria; phylum Pseudomonadota; class Gammaproteobacteria; order Burkholderiales; family SG8-39; genus SHXR01. The sequence goes on from CAMDRJ010000103.1 coordinate 1,306, forward strand.
CGCACCCATTACCGTTCGCGATGTGCTTGGTTACGCCACACTGAACGGCGCGGTGTGTGCCGGGCTGGAAAACAGGATCGGCTCGCTCGCGCCGGGCAAGGAAGCCGACATGATTCTGATTTGCACCGACGCGGGGAACACCTTTCCGCTCAATCACGCGGTCGCAACGGTCGTTACCTTCGCCGAGATCGCCAATGTCGACACGGTGATCGTCGGTGGCCGGGTGCGCAAGTTCCGCGGCAAGTTACTGGATGTCGATATGCCTCGCCTGCGCCGCGAACTCGATGCGTCGCGCGCGGCCATCTTCGAGCGGGGCGGCTATAAGCTCGATGTGTTTTCGAACACTTGAAAAGGTGTCACGGAATAAGAATAAGCTTTGGCGCCAGACCAAGGTAGTGCTGCCCGACCGATTGCATGCGCGCGACACTGCCTTGCACCTGTTGCGCCACGACGTGCATATCGCGAAACCGCCGTTCGAACGGATTCTTTTTGAAAATCGCCGTCGCACCCGCTTCGCGGAAAATCATGTCGACCGCTTCAACCGATGCGTCGATCTGATGCGAACAAGCTTCGCGCAGCTTGATGCGTTGATCGAAGCTGATGCTGCGTGTGTTCACGCATTCGTCCCACGCCTCATGCAATAGCTGCACGAGCCATGCGCTCGCCGCGTTCACCTTCGCGTCGGCTTGGGCGATGCGCGCCTGGATCACACCGTCGTCGCGTAGCGATTGGTTCGCGTTGAACGGTGATTTCTTGGTGGCGAGCGCGATGAATTCGGCGAGCGTCGCACGGGCGATCCCGATCGCTACCGAAGACAGCCCTGACGAAGCGATCGCCTGCATCGAGAAGCGGTACAGGATGCCGTGTTCGCGTCGCTCCGGTTCCGGTTGCGTGGCGACGACGCCGGCCGGGAGTTGTTGATCGCGCGCCGACACACGCGGGATCACCGAGTATGCCGTCGGCACGAACAGATCCTTCACCGAGTAGGTATCGCTGCCGGTGCCGCAAAGCCCCATGACATTCCACATCTCCTCATCGACGATGTCTGCGCTGCGCGGAAAGATCATCGTGCGCTCGATGAATCGTCCGTCGGGTGCTTTGAGCGGTGCGCCGGATTCATCGCAGAGCCGGCAGTGCCCACCTAGCCACGCGCATAAGCGATTGCCGCTGCCGAACGTCCAGGTGCCGTTGATAATCCAGCCGTCTTTGACCGGCACCGCCAGGCAGGGTGGCTCGCCGGCGGTGAATCCGAATGTGAATACCGCGCGCGGATCGCCGAACACCTCTTTGGCGATATGCGGCTCGACATATGCAGCCGCCATCATGGCGCACGCCGACTGGCCGATGTACCATGCGGCGCTCGCATCGCCTTCGGCGATCGTGGCGACCACTTGCGCGTAGAGGGCAGGCGGCAATTCCGCGCCGCCGACCGATTTGGGCGTGGTCATGCGAAACATCTGCGCCGCATGCATGGCATCGAGCACGTCCGAGGGCAAGGTTCTCGCCTGTTCAATGCGCGGTGCGGCGGCTGCCAGAAGCGGCCGCAAGCTGCGTGCGCGGTGAAGCCAATCGCGGGTGATCTCGTCTTGTCCCACATGTGCCATCTCGAGCGCTCCTCTCTACGGTGGGTCGGCGCAATCTAGCCCACCTGCGTATCATCGTAGTATCGCTCTCGCGCGCAGGCGGCGCACGACTGATTTGATCGGGGTGACATCCATGCTTTTCGCGCTGTCCGATGAATTGAAGGCGTTCCAGGAAAAGGTGCGGCGCATCGCGCGTGCCGAGATCGAGCCCCATGCGGTCGAGACCGATCGCACCGAACAGTATCCGTGGCATTGCGTGGACATCCTCAAACGCGAAGGCTTCATGGGCATGACGATCCCGGTCGCCTATGGTGGCAAGGGCGCGTCCTATCTCCATGCGGTGGTGCTGATCGAGGAGATGGCCAAGGCGTGCAGTACGACCGGGCGCATTTGTGTCGAATCGAATATGGGAGCGCTCGGTGCCATCATGCAATACGGCAGCGATGCACAGAAGCGCTTGGCCGCCTCGCTAGTCTTAAGTGGCGACAAACCCGCGATCTGCATTACGGAGCCGGAGGCGGGCAGCGCTGCTACCGAGATGACGACGCGCGCCGACCGGCAAGGCGATCACTATGTGCTGAACGGCAAGAAACATTGGATCACCGGCGGCGGCGTGTCGCGGCTGCACCTCATCTTCGCGCGGGTGTTCGAAGATGGCGCGGAGCAGGGCATTGGCGGCTTCATTGTTGTTCGTGATCCGGCGACCAGCACCCCAAAAGGATTGATCGTCGGCAAACGCGAGCCCGCAATGGGTGTGCGTGGGCTTCCCGAGACCGAACTCATTTTCGATAATCTCGCCGTCGCGCGGGACATGGTGCTCATCCCGCCACAGGGTATCCGACGCGGTTTTGCTGGGTTGATGGATGCGTATAACGGACAACGCGTCGGCGCGGCCACCGTGGCGTTAGGCATTGCCGAAAGCGCCTACGAACTGGCGCTCGACTATGCGAAGAAGCGCCACCAATTCGGCCGGCCGATTGCGGAGTTCCAGGGCGTACAGTGGATGCTGGCCGATATGTCGATCCAACTGGCCGGTGCGCAGGCGCTGATCTACAAGGCAGCGGCCAATGCGGGTGATGGTTTCCCTAACAAGCTGGAAGCGGCACAGGCGAAAGTCTTTGCCGCCGACACCGGTGTGCGTGTCACCAACGACGCCTTGCAAATTTTTGGTGCGATGGGCTATTCGCGCAACCTCGCGTTGGAACGAAAAGTACGCGATGCGCGTATGTTCCCAATTGCAGGCGGGACCGCGCAGATTCTACGTACGCAAGTGGCCGGATCGATTCTCGGTATTCGCACACCGCAATCGCGGGATGGCTACTTGAAGGCGAGTGCAGGAGAATAGCGCCGCGCCTCGATGCCTTGTTCAATGGGGAGCGGTTCCGTAGCGGCAGCGCGTCAATGTTGTACTTCTTAGGAGGAAGATGATGAAGCGTTTTCTGATGGGTGTCGTGAGTCTGTTCTTGATTGGGGGTTGTACGATGATGTCAACCGGAGGCGGTGGAACCGCGCTGATCGACGGCCCTAAAGGCCTGGATAACTGGATTCGCGTCGGCGATGCGAACTGGCGTGTCGAGGATGGCGCGATCGTTGCCGACAAGGGCAAGGGCGGTTTCCTGCTCTCCAAGAATTCGTACAAGGATTTCCATATCTCGGCCGAATTCTGGGCCGATCACACCACCAATAGCGGCATCTTCATGCGCATCTCCGGTCCGGACCCGACCAAGATCACCGCGAAGAATTCCTATGAGGTAAATATCTACGATCAGCGGCCCGAACCCAAGTACGGCACCGGCGCAATCGTCGATTTCGCTGCGGTCTCGCCCATGCCCAAGGCCGGCGGCAAATGGAATACCTTCGAGATCACCGCGAAGGGGCCGGAATTGATCGTCCTATTCAATGGCGTGCAGACGGTCAACATCAAGCACTCCGAATTCTCACAAGGTCCGTTCGCACTGCAATTCGGCAATGGCCCGAAAGACGCGCCGGGCGGCGTGATCAAGTGGCGTAAAGTGCAGGTCAAGGAACTGTAGAATCCATCATCCCAGGCAGGAGGTCATCGATGACATCACTTCCATCATTTGCTCGCAGCGTGCTCGTTCGCATTGCCGCGGGGCTGCTTTTTATCGCCGGCGCAGTGGGGTCGGCTATAGCGCATCACGGCTGGGCCTGGGCGGAAGACGGCAATTCCGAACTCACCGGCGTGATTCAATCGGCCAAGCTCGGCAATCCGCATGGCGTACTAACGCTGGTTGTGGAAGGTGCGCAGTGGACGGTCGAAGTCGGTCAACCCTGGCGCAATGAACGTGCCGGCCTGCATGACTCAATGTTGGTCAAAGGCGTGAAGCTCACGGTTGGCGGTCACAAGTCCGCGAACCCGAAGCAGCGCGTCTTCAAGGCTGAACGCGTTTTCATCGACGGTAAGAAGTTCGATTTGTATCCGGACCGCGATTGACGCGACGTCGTTGATGTTGGAAGCAATCGCGGGAGCGCTCGAGGCCACGGCGCTCTCGCAGACGCTGCGCTCGTCGATCTGGCTATACCCGCTCGTTAATACCGGCCATGTCATCGGCATCGCGTTACTGTTTGGCGGCATCGCGCCGCTTGATCTGCGCCTCATAGGTTGCTGGCGCTCGGTGCCCATCGCGCCGCTCGCCCGCGTCTTGGTTCCGATGGCGATCGCAGGGCTGGTCCTTGCGGTGGTGACCGGATCGCTGTTGTTTGCGGCGCGACCTCTCGACTACGTCAAGGAACCGTTGTTCGGGATCAAGATGGCGCTGCTCGTGGCGGCCGTGCTCAATGCACTTTTCTTGCGTCGCTCGTCGCGATGGGGATGGATGCAAGTCACCGGCGGCGATAGCGTGCGCCCCGCATGGAAACTCACCGCCGCCCTGTCGCTGGTCCTGTGGCTCGGCGTGATTACTGCCGGGCGGTTGATTGGCTACCGCTGAATTCTGCGCATCATGTCCGGGTCGTCATCCCCTTGCCGAATCGCCCGATCCTGGCTATCCTATTTTGATACCACAATTTCTATTTGGTATCACACTATGAATCGGATCGCACGCAGCATCCGTCTTTCGCCTGATGTCTGGAGCGCGCTCGACGCCGCCGCTTTGGACGCATCGTCCACCTCGGGACAGTTCCGGAGCGCGAACGCATTGCTCGAGGAGATCCTTGTTGCCGGGCTACGTGCCCAGGGCGAGCCGCGTCCGGAGGCCGCCCTGGCGCTGGAGCGAATGCGCACTGCGCGTCGCCAAAAAGAGACCCAGGATCGCGAGCGTGTGGCGAGAATGTTGAAGCTCCTGCGGTCGCTTAGGCGTTCAAGCGCGGCGGCAAGACACGCCGTCTTCGAGCGTGCGCGCGCCGCAATCGACCGTTGGCGGCGCGGCCGCTTGGTCAGTCCCAATTACATCGAGGCCTGGGAGAAGCTGATCGCCGGTGGGCTGCCCGCCATCGAACGGGGGCTTCGAGAGGGATTCGGCGGGCTTGGTCCCGAGGCGCTTGCTGCGAATGCTCCGTTCGTTATCGACCACCGGCCTTCTTCGCCTACGTCTGCGTGAAGCGCGTCGAACTTGCACGATTGCTGAAGGCAGTCCATTCCATCGCCGGTACGGGCTCTATGCCGATCCGGTCTCGCCCTATTTGGCCGGCTTGCCGGATGGCTGGGAACGTCGCCTCGTCGCCTTGCGGCTCGGTGCGGACCTTATCGCATGGTGTTTGGAGCCCAATGACGCGGCGGTATCAAAGTATGTGCGATGCGAAGAGCGCGATCGCGTGTGGTGCCGTGCGGGTCTCGAACATCGCATCCTTACAGCGCGCATCATCCGTTCGCGATTTCGAACTACATACATCGTGGAGCCGGGAGAGATCGAGCGTGCGCGCGATGCGCTGGCGGCGGACGCGCGGCGGATTCGGGTTCGATAGCCCGCGCCGCCGGCCGTGTGTTCAAGCCTTTCCATGGTCTCTTGTCGGTGTAGCATGCGGGTCCGCAAGCAGATGGATGCAGAGTGATCATGATGAATACCAAGGTGATGTTACGCGCCGTCGCGACAGTTGTAGTCGGCATGGCGATAGCGCTGCATGCGGTCCACTCCCTTGCCCAAGCATGGCCGCAACGCACGGTGAAATTTATTCTGCCGCTCGGGCCGGGTAGTGGCGCTGATATCAGTGCGCGGCTGATTGCTGATCGGTTGTCGACACGCTGGGGCCAATCAGTCGTGATCGAGAATCGTCCGGGTGGCGATGGTTTTGTCGCGATCAACGCATTTGTTGGCAGCCGCGACGATCACACGCTTCTTTATGGCCCGGCGGGCGCGTTTACTGCGCATCCGTACCTGCATGCCAAGCTGCCCTACAACCCGCGCGACATCACGCCGATCGCGCGCGTGAGCAGCACGATTGTGAGCGTTGCGGTTCCCGCATCCTTATCGATTAATTCGGTTGGTGAGCTGGTCGCGATGATGCGCGCGCAACCTGGGAAGCTCAATTGGGCCTCGATCACCGGTGCAAGCGATCTCATCTTCGAGGCGTTCGCCAAATCAAACGGCCTGGACCTGCAACGGGTGCCCTATCGCGATCCGGTGCAGGCATTGAACGATGTCGCCGAAGGGCGCGTCCAGTTGTACATGGCCGCCCTTGCCATCGTGCGCGCGCATGCGCAATCAGGTCGGATCAAGATCATCGCGGTCACCAATCGTGTCCGCGCGCCGATTCTTCCGGATGTGCCGACCGTGAGCGAGGCCGGATTCGCCCCGCTGTTGTTCGATGGTCTGGTCGGACTCTATGGCCTGCCGGATTTTCCGGCGAGCGTTCGCGAGCGCATTGCCGCTGACATCAAGGCCGTTCTCGAGGATTCAACCGTCGCGGCACGTCTCACCGGCACCGGACAACATGTCATCCCCGGTACGCCCGCCGAGTTCGCCGCTGCGATTGACGAGCAGCGCGCGCAAATGGCAGCCGTCGCTCAGGTGCTTGGCATCAAGGCGGCACAATGAAAACACTCCTTACTCTGTTAGCAGCGTTTGCGTGTTTGTCGGTAGGACATGCGCAGGACTTTCCAGTGAAGCCGGTGCGGCTCGTCGTGCCGTTTCCACCGGGCGGTCCGCTCGATATCGCCGGGCGACTGATCGGTCAGCAACTTTCCGAGATATGGAAGCAACCGGTCATCGTGGAAAACCGCCCCGGCGGAACGCTCGGACCCGAATCGGTGGCCAAAGCCACCCCCGATGGCTACACGCTGCTCATCATCAGCTCATCGCCGCTCGTCACGCTGCCGCACATGCAGAAGGTGCCGTACGACGTGCTGCGCGATCTTATTGGTGTCACGCAAACGACGCTCCTCACCTATGCGCTGGTGGCGCATGTTGATGCGGGCATCAATTCCGTTCAGGAATTGATCGAGCAAGCGAAGCGATCACCGGGCAAGCTCAATTACGCAAGCGCCGGCAACGGCTCAGGCCAACACTTGTTGATGGAACTCTTCAAATCGTCGGCAGGCATTGACATCGTGCATGTCCCATTCAAGGGCGCAGCGCCCGCGTCGCAGTCGGTCATGGGCGGGCAGATTCCGATCATGCTCGATGTCACGACCGTCGCCCTGCCGTTGATACGATCCGGGAAGGTCAAGCCACTCATGGTGACTGGTGCGAAACCACTCGAACAACTGCCTGGTGCAGTGCCCTTCGATGTTCTCTTTCCGGGCGTGGGCATCCCCACCTGGCATGGCATCTTCACCACCGGCGGCACGCCTGCGCCGATTCTCGCCAAGCTCGCAATGGATATTCAGGCCGCGCTTCGTACCCCTGCTGTCGGGGATCGGTTCCGGCAACTTGGCACGGAACCCTCTGGCGTCTCAGGCGATGCGTTCAACGCGATTGTGCGGCTTGACTCGGAGCGCTGGGGCGAAGTGATTCGGAAGAACAATCTGCGCGCCGATTAAAAATGTTCTCCTTATTCGAGACCGCGAATAAGGACTGACCTCACCCTCGCCCCTTGCGGGAGGGCTGGGGAGAGGGGGAATGCGAATCGCTCCTTAATCGGGTTTTGCGCCGGTCGCTTTGATGATCCGACCCCAGATGTCGATCTCACCGCGAATGCGCGACCAAAGCGCCTCTGACGTCGATGGTGCGACTTCTACGCCCATCGCGGTGAATCGCGTCACCGAATCCTGCGCATTGAGCGACTTGGCGAATTCCGCATTCAAGCGGGCAACGATAGTCGCTGGCGTCCCGCGTGGCGCGAGGATGGCATACCAAGTGGTTACGTCGTACTCCGGGTAGCCCGATTCCGCGATCGTTGGAACGTCGCTGAGAACACCCACCCGTTTTGCCGGTGACACTGCAAGCGCCTTGAATTTGCCGGCTTTCACTTGCGGGAGTCCGGCCGTGAGTCCGGCCAGCATCATTTGCACTTCGCCCGCGCTGACGGCGGTCATCGCCGGTGCCAGCCCCTTGTATGGCACCGCAACGATATCGAGTCCGGCCAGCGACTTGAACCATTCAAAGCCAAGATAGTGCGCTGAGCCCGAACCAAGCGATGCGAAGTTAAGTTTGCCGGGTTGGCTTTTGGCAAGTGCGACGAGTTCCTTTACCGTATTAGCGGGTACCGCCGGATGCGCGACCAGCACAAACGGTACGATCACCATCATCGTTACCGGAAGAAAGTCGCTGTGAACATCGAACGGCAACTTCGGAAACAGCGTCGCGTTGATCGAGAACGCATTCGACACGAGCCCGATGGTATGGCCATCAGGCGGGCTCTTCGCCAATGCATCGGTGCCGATGGTTTCACTTGCACCCGGCCGGTTCTCGATGACGATGGTTTGACCCAAACCCTCTTGCAGCCGCGCTTGAATGATGCGCATGGCCGTGTCGGTCCCACCGCCAGGCGGATACGGAATGAGAACGCGAATCGGTTTGGTGGGGAATGCGGTTGATTGCGCGAATACGGTTGTTGCGGTGCTGACCAGCAGCAACGCGATGATGGTGAGCGAGCGTCGTATCAAGATGTCGTCCTTTACAGTCGGTTGCGCATCATCAATGGCTTGTCATTTAATACCCCCGCCCGCGATCGACGAGGTTCACTAGTTTGCCGCCGGCTTCATAAGCGCGAATCTGCTCGACGACATATCGGGTCGCCGAGCGTGGCATCACCATTGCGGCGATATGCGGTGTGATGCGCAGTTTCGGATGATCCCAAAGTGGTGAAGCGGCGGGCAGCGGCTCTTCGGGAAAGACATCGAGCAGTGCGCCGCCAAGATGGCCGCTATCCAGTGCCGCGACTAAATCGTCGATGTCGCACTGCTTACCGCGCCCGACGTTGATCACATAAGCGCCACGCGGCAACTGCGCGAAAAGGCTCGCGTTCAAGATGCGTTCCGTCTCAGGTGTAAGTGGCAACAGACACACGAGAATTTCCGTGCGGCGCAACATTGCCGTAAGTCCAGCCGCGCCGTGAAAGCACTCGACGCCCTCGACTTGTCGCGGCGTGCGGCTCCATCCCAGCACTTGAAATTTGAGTGCGCGAAGAGCACGTGCGGCCGCGCCACCCAATTTCCCGAGGCCCAATACACCGACGGTGCGCTCGCGTGCGAATTTGTGATCGCGATGATCCCAGCGGTGGGCTCGTTGCAGACGCGCGAAATCGTCGGCCTCGCGATGGGCGGACAGCACGCTATGCAAGACGAACTCGGTCATGCCTTCGATGAGTCCATCGTCCATCATTCGCACGATCGGCAAATGCGCTGGAATCGTTGCATCATCGGCTAGGCCATCGACGCCGGCGCCGAGCGAAAACACCACCTTTACGCCACGCAGCTTCGCAATCGATCCGATTGGTGGACGAAACGCGAGCACATAGTCGATTGGACGCTCCGGGATATTCGGATGGATGAACAGCTCGATCGGTCCAAGGTCGCGCGCCAGCCATTCGCGCCACTGATGGGGATCGTCGTCTTGCGCGATGAAGGCAAAGGTCCGCATGCTGGGTTGACCTTACTTGGGCTCGCCATTCATATAGGGCTTCAGGCAAGCGTAGGCCATCGCGTGAACGGGGGTCGGCACGCCAAGCTCGCGGCCCTTGCGCACGATGACACCCGAAAGACTGTCCAATTCAATGCGCCGACCGCGTGCGAGGTCGTGATACATCGAGGCGTACATTTTTGGCGGGAAGTTCTGATGCATCGCGAGCGTGCGCTCAACAATATCGGCCGGCATTGGAATGCCTTGCGCCTCGGCGACCGCTTTGACTTCACCGAACGCACCGCGTGCGACGACGATCAAATCCGGATCGTTGTAGACCACACCCGCCGGTTGACGAACCACGCACGAGAGCGCCGCGTTGCTGGCGAGCCCCACCATCTTCTGCCATTGCGCGGCGCGGATGTCGGGAACCAGTTCCGCCTTGAAGCCAGCCGCTTCGCACGCTTGACTAAAGGCGAGGCCGCGCGCCGACATCGCGCCGCTTGATTCGCCGAAGCGGATAGTGGACATGTCAGACGCATAGCGAATGACACCGGGCGCTTCGATCACGCCGGATACGAATGCGAGCCCACCCATCACTTGATCATTACCGACGATGCGACCGATGCGCTCCTGGGCATCGACCCCATTCTGGAGGCTGATGCAGACGCCGCCCGCTGAAAGGATCGGTGCAATGGACTGCGCGGCACTCTCGGTGTCGTAGAGTTTTACGCAGAAGAGGACGACATCGACCGGCCCGATTTCTTCCGGATTCGCCGTGGCTTTCACTTTCGGCACCGAAAAATCCCCGCGCGGCCCGACTACTGACAGACCCCGTTCGCGCATGGCCTTGAGATGCTCGCCCCGGGCAACGAACGACACGTCATGGCCGGATCGCGCCAAGAGCGCCCCAAAAGAGGCGCCGACCGCGCCTGTTCCCATGATTGCAATCCGCATGATGCTGACCTGCCCGTATTTGTTCGATGCCCGGAGCCTAATCGTTTGTGCCGATCGCAACAACCGGTCACGCCGTCTCACTGTCCGGACTGGCTGCGTTAAGATCGACCGTTTTGAACCGGGAATCGCACAACATGGCCAATGAATGGGTCGAAATCGCAAAGCTAAGTGAAGTGCCCGACGGCGGGACCTGCCCGATCCGCTACAACGGCGAGCCAATCTGCCTCTACAATCTGGACGGCAAGATCTATGCGACGCACGATATTTGCACGCACGGGCAGGCGAGCCTCGCCGACGGCTTTATCGTCGATGGCGACAAGATCGAATGCCCATTGCATCAGGGTATGTTCGACATTGCCACCGGCAAGGCCGTTAGCACGCCCTGCAAACTCGATCTGGCGACCTATGAGGTCAAAGTCGAACAGGGCGCGATCCTCTTGAAGGTCTGATTGTTCCGCCAAAGCATCGGCATGTGAAAGGAAGCCCGTGAGATTGATTCAATTTGTCGGTGCTCTGGTTGGCGCAGCGTTTGCGGCCGCATGCATGCATGCCACGGCGCAGACCTATCCGGCGAAACCGGTGCATGTGATCGTGCCGTTCCCAGCGGGTGGCGGCAATGATGTCACGGCGCGATTGCTCGGCGCGAAGCTGGCCGAAGCCTTGGGCCAACCGTTCCTGATCGAGAATCGTCCTGGCGCCGGGGGCTCGATCGGGATTCAAGCGGTGGCCAAGGCCAATCCGGATGGTTACACGCTGATGGTCGTGCCGCAGAATTTGGTAATCAATCCGTCGTTGATGGAACGGGCCACGTTCGATCCACTCAAGGACTTCGCGCCGATCGCTGTGCTGGTCGATTCACCGGTCATGATTGGCGTGCATGCAGCGGTTCCAGCCAATAATCTGAGGGAATTGATCGCGCACGCCAAGGCCACCGGCGGGAAGCTTAACTACACGTCATGCGGCACGGGTTCCCCGCAACATTTGGCCGGCGAGGTGATGAAATCGCTGACGGGCATCTCAATGCAACACATTCCCTATGGGGGCTGCGCACCCGCAGTGGCCGATGTGGCCGCCGGCCGCGTCGAGGTGTTGTTCGCGACGATTTCGCACATCGTGCCGCACCACAAGGCCGGGCGCATGCGTGGGCTTGCGACCACCGGTGCGGTCCGCTCGCCGCTAGCCCCGGACTTTCCCACGGCAATTGAAGGGGGCATCGCGAATTTTGATTTCAACGTTTGGTTTGGTCTGTTAGCGCCGGCCAAGACCCCGCGCGACATCGTGTTGAAAGTGAACGCGGAGGTAAACAAAGCGCTCGCCGATGGGGCGGTCAGGGCGCAGTTTGAAAAGCAGAATCTTGTGCCGCGCGGCGGTACGCCAGAGGATTTCGCGAAGGTCATCGAGAGCGAGTTCACGCGCTTCGCGAAGTTGATCCGCGATGTCGGGATCAAGCCGGATTGAAGGAAACGTGATGAGCGTCGCGCCTGATCGAAGCGAACCATTCGCGATACAAAGTGCAAGCGATGCGCTACGCTTTCGCGCGCTATCGCCCAACATCGGCGTTGAGGTGCAGGGTATCGATCTGCGGCAACCGATGGACGACGCCACGTTTCGCGCCATCGAGGCGGCTTGGCATGCCAACTGCATCATTCTGTTTCGCGATCAGACGCTCAACGAAGACGAGCAGGTCGCGTTCACCGCACGGTTTGGCCCGCTCGCGCAGGTGCTCAACAAGCATGGCGGCGCGTCGAAACACCACCCCGGCGTGATGTTCGTCTCCAACATTCGCGAAAACGGTCAGTTGATCGGCGCCTTGCCCGATGGCGAAATGATGTTCCACTCCGACCAGTGCTATATCGAGCGTCCTTGTTACGCGACATTGCTCTACGCCATCGAAATTCCCAAACAAGGCGGCAATACACTGTTCGCCAATATGTACAAAGCCTACGACGCGCTGCCCGCGGCGATGAAGACCCGGTTGCAGGGCATGTATGCGGAGCACATCTACGATTACGGTAGCGCACCCACACAGAAGGGCGCGGTCACTGAGGCGGCACGACGCTTCGCGCATCCGGTATTTCGAACGCATCCGGCCACCGGCAAGAAAGCGTTGTATGTGAATCGCTTGATGACTGATCATATCGTCGGCATGGATCGCACCGAGAGCGATCAAACCCTTGCAATGCTGTTCGATGTAATCGAGAACCGGACCTGGATCTACGAACACGAGTGGCGCGTGGGTGATTTGCTGATGTGGGACAACCGCTGTACCACGCATGCGCGCACCGATTTCGATGCCTCGGAGCGGCGGCTGCTCAGGCGGTGTGTGGTGTTGGGCGAACGGCCCTATTAGCGCGTTGTGAAAAGTGAAGGGCGAAAGATGAGCGGTGAATGGCATCACCGTAGGGTGGAAAAGCGCGGCACATTCCACCGATTTCTTTGGCTGGCGATTCTATTCGCCGGTGCCCTGCCGATTTTTTCTAACGCGCAAGAGTACCCCACCAAGCCAATCAAGCTCATCGTGCCCGCTGCACCGGGTGGCGGCAA
>CAMDRJ010000104.1 GCA_945906755.1 Klebsiella pneumoniae
GCGGCCGCCGACCAATCATCATTGAGATAGAGAATCACCGAAATGACCCGGTGATCGTCGCCTTGCAAGCGATCGACATGCGCGCGATAGAAGCCGCCGGGCGGATACACCGCAAGATGCAGCTCAAGGTCAAATAGGCCAAGCGTAAATCGTTCATTCAGCGCCATTCGCAGCGCTTCCAGCTTGGCGGCCAGGCGCCCTTCAATTCCATGATGCAGGTTCGGCTCAATCCAGATGATCCAATCGTTGCGCACTGCTTCGGCAACCACCCGCCGGCTTCCTTGTCCAACCGCAGCAGGCCGCATGTCACCGGCCGCTCGCCGCTCGATCGCCAGTGCACGCCAATAATCGATTTCATCAGCCGCAAGAAATCCATCGACCACCACATGCTTGCCTTCAATCAGCGGGGCGAATGCGACAACAGGTTGGCTCAGCACGGTGCTGATCATCGGCGATCACAACGACCCGGCCTGCAACGAATTATCACCACGCGCATTTTTTCCTCTCATCGCCCGGCGCCGATGGTTATCGTGCGCGGGCGCTCCACGAGGCAAGCGAAGCAAGCCAAGTTTTCGCGCAAATTCACCGCGACAGCACGACTGAATCAGCAGTCCGTCCGTCTGAAGGCCACCTTGAATATCGACAGATCGTGTCGATATCTGGCTTGACCCTTAGCGACGAGTCATTCTGACACGAACAGATTTCGCGGCCTGCCGTTGCGCAGGTCGGGATGGGCCGGGCGGCGGGCCGTATCGCCGCACCAATTGGCACTGAGCGCTGCGATCCCCAACGGGACGCGGCGCCCGTGTCGCGCGCCGCCGACCGATCGTCGATATTCCGGAAATCAAGCCGCTCGAACGATAATCGAATGGCGCGTTCCTCTATAATTCGGCGCTTCCTATAACGCAGGGTCGATTGCCCGCCCTTACCCTGCGAATTTTATCTTCCATGTCTGCCGAACTTCGTACCCATATTGACGCGCTGATTCGCGATGCTCTCACGCGCGTGACCGCTGACCACGCATCGGTCACGATCGCGCTTGAACGCCCAAAGCAAAGCGGGCATGGTGACTACGCCACCAATGCCGCGATGCAACTCGCCAAGGGCATGAAGAAGCCACCGCGTGCAATTGCAGAGGCGATCGTCGCAGCGCTGCCCGCCTCCGACTGGATCGCCAAGGTTGAGGTGGCCGGGCCTGGATTCATCAATTTCTACGCGACACCCGCCTCGAAACATCGCATCGTCAAGACGATCCTGGCGACAGGCGATACATTCGGTCGCTCGAATGAAGGCGCAGGCAGGCGTGTCATCGTCGAGTTCGTCTCGGCCAATCCGACCGGCCCCCTGCATGTGGGCCATGGTCGACAGGCGGCCTTGGGCGATGCGATCGCCGCTTTGCTTGAAGCGCGCGGGTTTGCGGTCACGCGTGAGTTCTACTACAACGATGCCGGCGTGCAGATCGCCAATCTCGCCTTGTCGGTGCAGGCGCGCGCCAAAGAACTAGCCGGCACACCCATCCCGTTTCCGGAGAATGGCTATCACGGCGAATACATTCGCGAAATCGCGCGGGATTTCCTGAGCGCGCATGGCGTCGGCGCACTCGATGATCTCGAAGCCATTCGCCACTTCGCGGTGGCGGCGCTGCGCAAAGAACAAGATGTCGATCTCCAGGCGTTCGGCGTGAAGTTCGACAACTACTATCTGGAATCCTCGCTCTACACCGATGGACGGGTGGATGCCGCGGTGGCCGCGCTTGAGCGTGCCGGCAAGACCTATGAGAGTGAAGGGGCACTGTGGCTGCAAACCACCGCGTATGGCGACGATAAGGATCGCGTCATGCGCAAATCGGATGGCGGCTATACCTATTTCGTTCCGGATGTGGCCTACCACGTCACCAAGTGGGAGCGCGGCTTCACCAAGGCGATCAACATTCAGGGCGCCGATCACCACGGCACGATTGCGCGCGTACGGGCTGGTCTGCAAGCGATCGGCCAGGGCATTCCGGTGGGCTATCCGGACTATCTCCTGCATAAGATGGTCACCGTCATGAAAGGCGGCGAAGAAGTCAAACTATCGAAGCGGGCCGGCAGCTATGTGACGGTGCGCGATCTGATCGACGAAGTGGGGCGCGATGCGGTCCGCTTCTTTCTGGTCTCGCGCAAAGCCGATACCGAGTTTGTTTTCGATGTCGATCTCGCCAAATCGCAATCCGAAGAAAACCCCGTCTACTACGTGCAATATGCGCATGCGCGGATCTCATCGATGATGCGCGAATGGTCAGGCAGCCTCGAAGGCGTTGACCTTGCGCCGCTTGTTGAACCGCGCGAGGCATCGTTGCTGCAACAACTCGCGGATTACCCCGATGTCCTGGCCAGTGCGGTCGCCGAACTTGCACCACACCAGGTCGCTTTTTATTTGCGCGAATTGGCCGGCGAGTTTCACAGTTACTATAATGCGGTGCGCATTCTCAAAGCCGATGAACCCTACCGCCCGCCTCGCCTAGCCATGTGTGCCGCGATCCGCCAAGTGCTGAAGAACGGATTGGCACTGATCGGCGTTGCCGCTCCAGAGCGAATGTAAGTCCATGGATGACCACAAAATTCGCACCAAACGAATCCCGGTGAACGTCGGCAACACGGTGATCGGCATCATCATCGGCGTGCTGCTTGGCTTGATCATTGCATCAGCGATCGCCGTCTATATGCTCGAATCACCGCTGCCCTTTGTGAGCAAATCGAAGGCGGGCGAGCGCGCAACATCGAGCGAACAAGCGCCCAAAAAGCGTGCTGATGCGAAAGGCGGCGCGCTTGCGAGCGACAAGGGTTCCGACAAACCGAAGCTCGAGTTCTACAACATTCTGCCGGGACAAGAGAGCGGTGCGGGCAAAGCGCCGGCCGAGCGTACCGAAGAAGCACCGGAACAGGCCGTAACTGTGGCAAAACTGCCCGATTCTTCGCGCGATAGCTACATCATCCAGGCCGGATCGTTTCAAAATCCATCGGAAGCGGACAACGTCAAAGCGCGCCTTGCGTTTATGGGCTTTCAGGCAGCGATTGAACCGGTCGCTTTGCCAGACAAAGGAACGTGGTATCGCGTGCGTCTTGGCCCTTACCGCAATCCGCATGAGATCAACACCATCCGCCAACAGCTCAGCCAAGCCGGCGTGGCGGCGACGATGTTCAAAGTAAAAGACTAGGAGTCATTCAATGTTGGCACGCGTACTGTTTGCTTTGGCTTTGTTCGTCTCATCAGCAGCCGGCTTCGCACAGCAGCCGCAAGCGGGCAAAGACTACTTCGAGCTGAATCCCGCTTTCGCAACCGATGCGCCGGGCAAGATCGAAGTGTTGGAATTCTTCTGGTATGGCTGCCCGCATTGCTACAGCCTTGAGCCCTTGATTGAAGCGTGGTCGAAAAAACTGCCCGCTGATGTTTCGTTTCGGCGTGTCCCTGCGGTCTTCAATCAAAACTGGGAAGCGGCGGCCCGCATCCACTACACGCTCGATGCACTAGGGCAACTGGATCGCCTGCATAAGCCATTCTTCGATGCGATTCACCAGGACAATCTGCGCTATTCCAATCAGGGCCAATTCGACGCATGGCTGACAAAAAACGGTGTTGCACTCGATAAGTACACCACCACCTCGAAATCTTTCACGGTGGAAAGCAAGGTGCGCCGCGCGATTCAGCTTACCAATCAATACAAGTTTGAAGGCGTACCGGCAGTTGTCGTGCAAGGGCGCTATGTGGTCGGCGGACAGACGAGTCCGGTCCGCCAGTTGCAGAACGCCGATTTCTTTATTGCACAGGTCCGGGCCGAGCAGAAAAAATAATCCGGTGCGTGTTTTCATCACCGGTGCATCGTCTGGTATCGGTGTGGCATTCGCCCGGCACTACGCGAGTCTGGGCGCCACGCTTGGCTTGGTCGCGCGCCGGCACGATGCGCTCGCTCAGTTGGCTGCGGACTTGCCCGTCCCATCGCATCTCTTCGTTGCCGATGTCGCCGATAGCGCGCGCATGCGGGAAATTGCGAGCGAATTCACCCAGCGGGCTGGCGTGCCCGATATCGTTATCGCCAATGCCGGTATCTCGGCCGGCACGCTCGGCGCCGAAGCCGATGACATGCCGGTGCTTGAGCGAATTCTGCGCACCAACATCATCGGCTTAGCCGCGACGTTGCAGCCATTTGTCGCACCGATGCGGGCCCGCAACAGTGGCACGCTGGTCGGCATTGCAAGTGTCGCAGGATTTCGCGGCATCCCAGGATCAGGTGCCTATTCGGCATCCAAAGCCGCCGCCATCAATTGGCTCGAGGCCTTACGCGTGGAGTTGCGCGGTAGTGGCGTTCGCGTTTGCACGATCTGCCCCGGATTCATTGATACGCCGATGACGCGCGTCAATCCCTATCGCATGCCCTTCATCATGGCGCCAGATGATGCGGCACGGCGCATGGCAAAGGTCATCGAAGGCCAACGGGCCTTTGCGGTGGTGCCCTGGCAAATGAGCGCAGTCGGTTATGTGTTGCGGCGATTGCCCGCCGCGATCTACGATGCGCTCTCATCACGTTCCAAACGCAAGCCCCGCGGACTCCCAACTTAACCCTTTAGCGCGGCATTCATGTCCAACGAACTCGATCATTTCGTCGATGCCCAAGGCACGCGGCACCATGTCGCCGCGGGTGAAGTGCGCATCGTGAGCCTGGTGCCATCGATTACGGAGCTAATCTGCGCGCTCGGACTCGGGCAGCACCTGGTCGGTAGAACCGGGTTTTGCGTGCATCCGCGCACGACCGTTCAATCGATTCCAAAGGTGGGCGGCACCAAAGATGTCGATCTGAAAAAAATCCGCGCACTAAAGCCCACCCACGTCATCGTCAATGTCGATGAAAATCGCCGTGAGGTGGCAGACGCCTTGCGCAGCTTCGTACCAAACATGATCGTGACACACCCGACCCGGCCGGAAGACAACATCTCGCTCTATCGGTTGCTTGGCGCGATATTTGATCGCGCTGACGCCGCGGAGCGCCTGGCCAATGAGTTTTCCACCGCACTGAAAGACTGTCGCAAGGCGGCGCAGGGATTTGCCACTGAAGTGGTGCTTTATCTGATCTGGCGCGATCCGTGGATGACGGTGTCAGCCGACACCTATGTTGCGCAGACGCTCGCATTGGTCGGCTGGCAATCGCTGCCGATCGCGTCCTCACTTCGCTATCCGACGCTCGATCTGGATGAATCGACCATCGCGCAGGCTGAGCGCATCCTACTCTCCAGCGAACCGTATCGATTTACCAAACACCATGTCGCGGAACTTTCGCGTCACCCGGCCATTCACGGCAAACCCGTGGCGCTGATCGATGGCGAAATGACATCCTGGTATGGCAATCGTGCGATCGAAGGCTTGCGCTACCTGACGCGCTACCGCCGCGATCATTTGACCACGTAACGCGTCCGATCGCCCGGCGCGGGCTCCCGACGCATACGCCCGGCCTCCACTAGATAGTTGAGATGCGCAAGCGTTTCGCCCATCGCGAAAAACAGTCCTTGTGCATCGAGCTTGCGCCGAAACAAGATCGGAATCAGTTCGGCTGCAATACGCGGCGTGGCACAGGCTGCTTCCAACTCGAGAAAGCGGGCATCGTGATGCTCCACCAATTGGCGCGCCCGCAACTGCAAGCCATAAAACGGCAGCCCATGCGAAGGCAGGACGAATGTATCGTCTGGCAAGCGCCCTAGCACCTTCACCGAATCGATAAATCGCTTGAGCGGATTGCCTTCGGGGCTCACCGCCGAAACCGAAACGTTGGTCGAAATCCGCGGCAGGATCATGTCACCGGAAATCAGGACTTTCCGTTCCGGCGAGTAGAGCGAGGCATGCTCGGGCGCATGACCATAGCCCATGATGACTTGCCATTCGGTCCCACCGATCTTCACGGTATCGCCATCGATGAGCCGTTGATAGCGATCCGGAAAGCGTGGCACCGCACGTCGATAGGCAGTACCGCGCGTCGCGTCGATTTCAGTGAGCGAGTTCTCGTCGAGACCGTGATGCCGGAACAAATCAACGAGCGCATCGACCTGATAGCCGGAAGACTGGTCGCGCCAGGCATGCGCCATGAGGTAGTCGCCCTGCGAGCAGGTAAGCGGCACCTTGAAGCGTTCGGTGAGCCAACCGGCATTACCCGCATGGTCGGGATGCAGATGGGTAATCATGACGCGGTTGACCGGACGTCCGTTGAGATGCCGCTCAAAGATGCGATCCCAAAAGGTGCGCGTCACTTCATTGCCGATGCCCGTGTCGATAATCGCCACGCCCACATCGTCATCCAGCATCCAAAGATTGATGTGATCGAGCAGATACGGAAGCGGCATGCGAAGCCATGCGATGCCAGGCGCTACCGCGCAAATTTCCCCAGCGGGCGGCGGCGCATCAAACGGGTATTCCAGGGCCAAACGGTCCGTCATGCGGATCAAGTGCCGGCGTGCGCGCGGTCACCCCTCATCGTGATAAGACGGTCATTGTCCCAGATCGCGCCGGCCGCCGACTGGGTATGTGGACGGTCATTGACGGTCCGGGGGGTCTCACATAGAGTGACTCATCTACTTGGACGGGTACGCCATGGATCGATCCCCTCACCTTGCTTCCGGACCCGGCACGCCGATGATCGATTTCCCGATGCTGCGATTCGATTTCGGGTCGGAAATCGACATGCTGCGCGAGTCGATCCGCGATTTTTGCCAAGCTGAGATCGTGCCGCGCGCCGCGGCCGTCGATGTCGACAACAATTTTCCGATGGATCTGTGGCCCAAGATGGGCGCGCTTGGGCTACTTGGCATCACGGTGGAAGAGGAATACGGCGGCACGATGATGGGCTATCTCGCGCATATCATCGCCATGGAGGAGTTGAGCCGGGCCTCCGCTGCAATCGGGCTGTCCTACGGCGCGCATTCGAATCTGTGCGTGAATCAGATCCGGCGTAACGGCAATGACGCACAGCGCAAGTACTACCTGCCGAAGCTTGTGTCCGGTGAACATGTCGGCGCGCTCGCCATGTCAGAACCTGGCGCCGGATCGGATGTCGTCAACATGCGTCTGCGTGCCGAACACCGGCCTGGCCGGTTCGTCCTCAATGGCAACAAGATGTGGATCACCAATGGTCCGGATGCCGATGTGTTGGTCGTCTATGCACGCAGTGACGCCAACGCCGGCCCGCGCGGCATCACTGCTTTCCTCATTGAGAAAGGCATGCAAGGATTTTCCACCGCGCAAAAACTCGACAAATTAGGCATGCGCGGTTCGAACACCTGCGAGTTGGTGTTCCAGGACTGCGAAGTGCCAGACGACCATGTGCTGGGCGGCCTCAATCGCGGCGTCAATGTCCTCATGAGTGGGCTCGACTATGAGCGTGCAGTCTTGGCCGGTGGCCCGCTTGGCATCATGGCGGCCTGTTTCGATGTGGTGATCCCCTATCTGCATGAACGCAAGCAGTTCGGCCAACCGATCGGCGAATTTCAACTCATGCAGGGCAAGCTCGCGGATATGTATTCGACATTCTCCGCATGCCGCGCATATGTCTATGCAGTGGGTCAAGCCCTCGATCGCGGCGAGACGACGCGCAAAGACGCGGCCGGCGCCATTCTCTATGCGGCGGAAAAAGCCACTTGGATGGCAGGTGAAGCGATTCAAGCGCTGGGCGGTATGGGCTATATCAACGAGACGCCGACCGGGCGCCTATGGCGGGATGCAAAGCTGTATGAAATCGGCGCGGGCACCAGCGAAATTCGTCGCTGGCTGATCGGACGCGAGCTATTCGCCGAAACCACCTGAATTTGCGCCACGGGATTTTTTCATGCCTTCGCTGCATACCCCTCTTTGCGATTTGTTAGGCACGCGCCTGCCGATCATCCAGGCGCCGATGGCAGGCGGTGCCTGCACGCCCAAGCTCGTGGCCGCAGCGACCAGTGCGGGCGTGTTGGGCTCATTTGGCTTTGCGTATACGCAACCTGATGCGATGAAACGCGATGTGAACAGTGTTCGCACGAGCACGACTGGTCCGCTCAACATCAATTTGTTCGTTGCACCGACGCCTGGACCGATCGCCGCGGATGCGCAGCGTGCGGCCATTGACGCGGTAAGCCGCTACTACCTCGAGCTTGGATTGCCGGTGCCCGCGCCGGTGTCAGCGCCCTACGCGCCCGATCTCGAAACACAATTGAATGCGGTCGAATCGATTCGGCCAGCGGTGTTGACCGTGCATCTTGGCGAATGCAGCGCCGACCGCGTCAAATCGATGCAACGCTTGGGCATTCGCGTCGGCGGTTCGGCAACCTGCGTCGCGGAAGCATTGCGACTCCAGGTGCTTGGATTTGATTTCATCATTGCGCAAGGCGGTGAAGCGGGTGGCCATCGCGGTAGTTTCCTGCGCGAGCCGTACACAGCACTGACCGGCACCTTGGCGCTCGTCCGAATGATCGTTGCGGCAGTCAAGATTCCAGTGGTCGCGGCGGGTGGCATCATGGACGGCGCCGGTATCGCCGCGGCTCTCGCACTCGGAGCGCAAGGCGCGCAGCTTGGCACCGCCTTCCTCACCTGCGAAGAAAGCGGCGCCTCCGCCATTCAGAAACGCCGCCTGCTGGAAGTCGCCGAAGATGAAACGATGCTGACCAGCAAATTCTCCGGCAAACCGGCGCGCGGGCTCAGCAACCGCTACCTGCGCGAGATGAACGCAAGCGATGCGCCCGTCCTTGCCTTTCCGGCACAGAATGCATTGACGGGTCCATTGCGGGCGGCATCGGCGCGCGCTGATAATCCGGAGTTCGTTGCGATGTGGGCAGGCCAGGCCGCACCGCTCGCCCGCGCGCTATCAGTGGCCGAACTGGTCGAGCGGCTCGAAGTCGAAACGATTGAAGCAATTGATCGCGTTGCGCGACTGCGCAGGTAGCGCCAGCAGCGTTCATATCATTATCTGGAGATCACTATGCAAAACGATCCAATCGTCATTACCGCCGTGGCACGTACCCCAATGGGTGGCTTCAACGGTGATTTGAAATCCTTTGCCGCAGCGGAGCTTGGCGCCGCCGCGATCCGTGCCGCGGTTGAACGCGCCGGGCTCAAACCCGCGCAAATCGAAGAAGTGATCATGGGTTGCGTGCTACCCGCAGGCCAGGGACAGGCCCCTGCACGCCAAGCTGCGTTGGGGGCCGGCCTACCCCAGGCAACCGGCTGCACGACGATCAACAAGATGTGCGGATCGGGCATGAAAGCGGCGATGTTCGCGCACGACATGCTCGCCGCCGGCACCAACAGCATCATGGTGGCAGGTGGCATGGAATCGATGACCAACGCACCCTATCTATTGCCCAAGGCCCGTGCCGGCTACCGCATGGGACATCAACAAGTCATCGATCATATGTTCTTCGATGGCCTGGAAGATGCCTACGAAAAAGGCCGCCTGATGGGCAGCTTCGCCGAGGACTGTGCGGCGAGCTTTCAGTTCACGCGCGAGGAGCAAGACCGTTTTGCGATCACCTCCCTTGAGCGCGCCCAAGCGGCCAATACCAATGGCTGGTTTGCGTGGGAAACCGTGCCGATCGCGATCAAGGCCGGCAAGGAAGAGCGCTTCATCGAAGCCGACGAGCAACCGTTCAAGGCGAACTTCGAGAAGATTCCCACCTTGAAACCGACATTTCGCAAGGATGGCACGGTGACCGCCGCGAATTCAAGTTCAATCTCAGACGGTGCAGCGGCACTGGTGATGATGCGTCGCTCGACCGCCGAGCGCTTGGGGCTGGCGACGCTGGCGCTCATCCACGGACACTCGACGCATGCCCAGGCGCCCGCGCTCTTCACCACCGCACCGATCGGTGCGATCAAGTCGCTCTATGAGAAAACCGGTTGGACCGATCGCGATGTCGATCTTTATGAAATCAATGAGGCGTTCGCGGTGGTGACGATGGCAGCGATGCGCGAGCACAAACTTGCGCATGCGAAGGTCAACATCCATGGCGGCGCGTGTGCGCTGGGTCATCCGATCGGTGCTTCGGGCGCACGGATCATCGTGAGCTTGATCGGCGCGCTGCGTAAAACCGGCGGCAAGCGTGGCATCGCGAGTCTTTGCATCGGTGGCGGCGAAGCGACTGCGATGGCGATCGAGTTGAGCTAATCGTTCCCGCTGCGGGATTGTGGCTGTCTGCTCGCATCGCTCGTCGCTTTGCATATCGGCCCCTCGGTCACGCTGTAGAATCGGCTCCTCGATTGCCGCGCGATCGGGCTAAAGAGGGCATTCTCAACCGGGCTGCCCCAGCCGCATCCCAGACAAATTCTTGCAGCGACCTCACCCATGAGCGACAACCCCTACGCGCCGCCTGCCGCAATGATTGATCCACCAGGCACACCACCGCGACGCGGTTCGGCGATTCTTGCGGTGGTGGCCGGTTGGGTCACCGATATTGTCGGCACGATGGTCTTTAGCACCATCGCCATTATTTGCATGGGTATCGTTCTTGGCGCCGACGGCGACTCGGCGCGCGATCTCGCGGAAATTGAGCAATCGCCGGGATGGCTCGGATTTGGCCTTCTCTTTGGCATGAGCTTTACCGCACTGGGTGGCTATGTCACCGCACGCTTTGCCAATTACAACGAATACAAGCTGGCCGCGATCATGGGCTTGAGTTCGCTCGTTACCGGCGAGATCCTCATTCAAATCGGCGAGCCGGACAGCTCGTTGTTTTGGGTTCGGCTGGTCGGATTCGTCTTTACGGTCCCTGCAGCACTGGCCGGCGCGTGGTGGTACTTGCAGCGCAAGCACACCGTCTGATCCGGGCGACAACTCCTCATGCGACTCTCCAGCGAGCAGCGCCTCATTCGAGATAGCGTGCGTCGATTCGCAGAGGAGCAGCTCGCTCCCCATGCCGCTCAGTGGGACCGCGACAAGGCATTTCCACGCGAAGCGCTTCGTGGCTTAGCGGAATTGGGCCTCTATGGCGCCTGCATTCCGGAAGAATGGGGCGGCGCAGGGCTCGATCATGTGTCACTCGCACTCGCCTTGGAGGAAGTCGCGGCCGGCGATGGGGCTTGCTCAACGATTCTTAGCGTCAACAACGCCGTCGTCTGCACGCCGATCCTCAACAACGGCACGACCGAACAAAAGACGCGCTTCCTCAAGCCGCTTGCCACCGGTGATGCGCTCGGCTGTTTTTGCCTCACCGAGCCGCATGCGGGTTCAGATGCTGCGGCAATTCGCACATCGGCCCGCCGCGACGGCGATGCTTACGTACTGAATGGCGTCAAACAGTTCATCACCAGCGGCAAGAACGGCGATATTGCGATCGTCTTCGCAGTCACCAACAAGGAAGCGGGCAAACGGGGCATCAGCGCCTTCATCGTGCCCACCAACACGCCCGGCTATATCGTGGCGCGTTTGGAGGAAAAGCTTGGGCAACGCGCTTCCGATACCGCGCAAATCGTCTTCGAGAATTGTCGCGTGCCGGTCGAAAACCGGCTCGGCGGCGAAGGCGATGGTTACCGGATCGCGCTATCGAATTTGGAAGGCGGCCGGATCGGCATCGCCGCGCAGTCGGTCGGTATGGCGCGTGCCGCATTTGATGCCGCCAGGCACTATGCCCGCGATCGCGAAGCCTTCGGTCAGCGGCTGATCGCCCATCAGGCCGTCAATTTTCGACTGGCCGACATGGCCACGCAGATCGAAGTAGCACGCCAGATGGTGCTGCACGCCGCATCCCTTCGCGACGCGAGCGAACCCTGCCTCAAGGAAGCTTCGATGGCAAAACTCTTCGCGAGTGAAATGGCCGAACGCGTCTGTTCGGACGCTATCCAAATCCACGGCGGCTATGGCTATGTGACCGATTTTCCGGTCGAGCGGATTTATCGCGATGTGCGCGTCTGCCAGATTTACGAGGGCGCGAGCGACATTCAGCGGTTGGTCATCGGCCGTGCGATTGCTGATGAATAGCCGATGAATAAGTTGAACGCAGTGTGCCTGTTCGCCGGCGCCTCGAGCGGGCATGACAGCGCCTATGCGGAGGCAGCGCGCGAGACCGGACGCGCGATCGCGGCACGCGGCATCACCATGGTTTTTGGCGGCGGTCGGGGCGGCCTGATGGGCGCGGCGGCCGATGCAGCGATCGCCAATGGCGGACGCGTGGTGGGCGTCATCCCGACATTTCTACAGCAGCGCGAACGATCGTACCCGGCCGCCCAACTGAGCGAATTGCATGTCGTCAAGTCGATGCATGAGCGAAAAGCGATGATGGCCCAACTCGCCGACGGCTTTCTTGCATTGCCAGGCGGCTTCGGCACTCTCGAAGAGCTGTGCGAGATGAGCACCTGGACGCAACTTGGCGTGCATGCCAAAGCAGTCGTGCTGGTCAATGTACGCGGCTACTATGATCCCCTGCTTGCCATGTTCGACCGCGCGCATGCGAGTGGCTTTATCGATCGCCAGCATCGGGGGCTGGTTCTATCCGCACCGCACACTGCCGCCGCGCTGACACTGATCGAACAATTCGCTCCGCCCGCGACGGCGGCACAGGTCGATATCGAGGAGGCTTGAATCCCGCATGTCCGTATTCAAATCCAACATCAACCCGCGCTCCGAAGAATTTCGTGCGAATGCAGCGCAGATGCGTTCAGTGGTTGCGGATCTCCGCGCCAAGATCGATCAAATCGCGCTTGGCGGCGGGGAGGAGTCACGCGCCCGCCATGTGGCACGCGGCAAATTGCTGCCGCGCGAGCGCGTTCGCATGTTGCTTGATCCCGGATCGCCGTTTCTCGAACTCTCGCAACTCGCCGCGCTTGGCATGTACAACGGCGATGCGCCGTGCGCCGGCATCATTACCGGCATCGGGCGTATCGCCGGCGTCGAGTGCGTGGTCGTCGTCAATGATGCGACCGTAAAGGGTGGCACCTATGATCCGATGACGGTGAAAAAACATCTGCGCGCGCAAGAGATCGCGCTCGAAAATCGCCTGCCTTGTCTGTACCTCGTCGATTCCGGCGGCGCGTTTCTGCCGGAATGGGATGCGGTGTTTCCCGATCGTGAACACTTCGGCCGGATCTTCTATAACCAGGCCACCATGTCGGCCGAGCGCATTCCGCAGATCGCCTCGGTCATGGGTTCCTGCACCGCAGGCGGCGCCTATGTGCCCGCCATGTCGGACGAAACCATCATCGTGCGCCAGCAAGGCACGATCTTCCTTGGCGGCCCACCATTGGTTAAAGCGGCCACGGGTGAAGTCGTGAGCGCTGAGGATCTGGGCGGCGCCGATGTCCATACCCGGCAATCCGGCGTGGCCGATCACTATGCGCTCAACGATCATCACGCGCTTTCGATCGCGCGCCGCATCGTCGGCAATCTCAATCGAGTGAAGCCAGTGACCTTGGCCAATCGCGAACCGCGTGATCCGCTTTATCCAGTCGAAGAGCTGGACGGTGTGATTCCCGCCGATGTTCGCAAGCCCTATGACGTGCGTGAAGTGATCGCGCGGCTGGTTGACGGCAGCGAGTTTGATGAGTTCAAGACGAACTACGGCAGCACGATCGTGACCGGTTTCGCGCACCTATGGGGTTACCCGATCGGCATCGTTGCGAACAACGGCATTCTGTATGGTGAGTCGGCGCAGAAGGCCGCGCACTTCATCGAGCTATGCAGTCAACGCGGCATCCCATTGCTATTCCTGCAGAACATCACCGGCTTCATGGTGGGCAAGAAGTACGAGTCCAGCGGTATCGCGCGCGACGGCGCGAAGATGGTGATGGCAGTGGCCTGTGCCAAGGTGCCGAAATTTACCGTCATCATCGGCGGCTCGTATGGCGCGGGCAACTATGCGATGTGCGGCCGCGCCTATGGACCGCGGTTTCTCTGGATGTGGCCCAATGCGCGCATCTCGGTCATGGGCGGTCAACAGGCCGCCTCCGTTCTGGCCACCGTGCGTCGCGATGCGATCGAAGCAAAGGGCGGAACATGGCCGGAAGCCGATGAAGTGGCCTTCAAACAACCGATCCTCGATCAATACGAACGTCAGGGACATCCCTATTACGCCACCGCGCGCCTGTGGGATGACGGCGTGCTGGCCCCAAGCGATACCCGGCGCACGCTTGGCCTCGCCATTTCGGCCGCGCTCAATGCGCCGATCGAACCGGCGCGGTTCGGCGTTTTCCGCATGTAATTTACTGACTCGACTCTCATCATGGCAAGCAAAGCTCCCCTCCGCTCATCCCTTGAAATCAACATTCAGCATGGCGTTGGTGTCCTCTGGATGAATCGCCCG
>CAMDRJ010000105.1 GCA_945906755.1 Klebsiella pneumoniae
GACCGCCGTCGCTCCAACCGTGCCGCCACCGCCTTCGCGATTTTCGATCAGGAGCTGTTGACCCAGAAGCTGCACCAACGACGGCGCGAGCGTTCGCACTTGTAGATCGGTGCCGCCCGCCGCATAGGGCACGATGACGCGAATCGGCCGCACGGGATATTGCGCATGGGCGACGAAAGAACCAGCAGCCAGGCCGGCGATCGCCAGCATGCAGAGGGCTTTATACGGATGCATTGTCTTCTCCGGCAACAAGCGCATGCGAATCTATTGTGGCGAGTTGGAGCGCAAATCGTACCCTGGAATCCAGCGTAGCATTGCCAGTACCGCTGGTCCCCATGAAAGCATTTGACATGATCGAGCTCTACCACAGCGTCAATTCGGTTTGCGCGCAGAAGGTTCGCATCGTTCTCGCCGAGAAGGGACTTGAATACGTCGATCACTTGATGACGCTGCAAGGCGACCAGTTCGCGCCTGAGTACATGAAGCTCAATCCGAATGGCGTGGTGCCAACGCTAGTGCATGAAGGTCGGGCGGTTACCGAATCGGCGGTGATTCTCTATTATCTCGACGAGGCATTTCCAAAGCCCGCTCTGATGCCACGCGATCTGCACGCGCGGGCAGCGGTGCGTCTGTTCAACAAATTGATCGACGAGTATCTACACAATTCCTGCATGATCCTCACCTTCGCGACCGCGTTTCGACCGTGGTTCGCCGGACTCACTGGAGAGCAGATCACCGCTCGCCTCGCGAAATCGCCACTCACACAGCGCACCGAGTACAAGCGCGACGTCGCATTAAACGGGCTTGAGTCCAAGTATGTGCGGGATGCGGTCGGTCATCACATGAAGCTGTTCAAGATGATGGAGCAAGCGCTCGAACGCGGACCGTGGCTCGCAGGCGACGCGTTCTCTCTGGCCGATGCGGCGGTGATTCCCTATGTGTTGCGGGTTGACCTGCTCAAGTTGCAAGGTTTCTTCGCAGATCGACCGCGCATTCAGGATTGGTATGCGCGGATGCGCGCCCGGCCCTCAGTGAAGAAAGAGCTTCTAGACCGGATGACGCCCGCCGACAAAGCGCCATTCGAGAAGCTCGGGGCCGATCTCTGGCCTAAGGTCAAGGCGTTGATTGTGGCCTGACGAGATGCGGACTCCGCGATGCGCGGTCCGCACGACACTTGTCGTTCACATAGAACCGTTACTTCGGCCCAAAGGAGTACTGCAATCCGGTGAAGATGAGCGAGTCGCTTTTCTTCTTGCCAAGCGGCGGCGCATTGTTGTGCCGGAACGTGTAGTTCACCACCAGATTCCAGCCGCCGATAATTGCGGTCGTCAATCCCGCATCAAACTGCGCGCGCGAGTCTGACAAATCATCGAATGGTGCGTACATTGCAAGACGTTGCTTGATGGAGGTCGAAGCCGAGATCTTGTGCACCGATTCTTCGCCGATCAACAGTTCGCCATCCCGGGTGGTCGGGTCGACATAGTATCTCGTATGGTTGTAGGCGACGCCCGCAAAGACGTCGAACGTCGTTGCTTCGGACTTGATGATATGCAGTCCGACACCGCCTTGCGGAAGAATACGCTCCTTCACGCCAGCAAGTTTGTCATGCTCGTATTCAAGCGCGCCGAATGCGTACAGCTTTTCGGTGATATCACGATCGTACTTGCCGCCCAGCCGAAAAATTTGCGCCGAAGTGCTTTTCACTCCGGACGAATTCTTGCTGGTGCCGTAGATGTCCTGCAAATAGAACCCGATCTTGTCGACGGATGTTTGGCGGATGAGATCAGCGTTTAGCCCAAGCGTGGTGGTCTCGGTATTGCCGCGTGCCGCGGCGGCAGAAAGGCCTATGCCGCCACGCCATTGGCCATCTGGTTTGGGTGCGGTCTGTGCGAATGAAGTGGTGGCAACAATGCTCGCAGCGAGCGTCGTCAGTGCGATTCGTAGGGTCATGCGTTCTATTCCTCTGCAAGTCGTTCAGGGTTGTGCGCATTGGATGCGACGGCGCGCATGCTATCACGCACCCTCGACCTCAATGCGGCCTGCGAACGAGTGGTGTTCCTACTGCCGACCGGCGAGTTTGGCGAGCGTTGCGCGCGCGTCGCCGGGGGTGTTGCCGCGCCATGCCACATGATGATCGGGGCGGACGAGCACAAGATCTGCACCATAGAGGTCGCGCGCTTCATCGCCGGGAACATCGAGCACGGTGAGCGGTATACCAAGTGTGGCCGCCGCATCGACATACGGTCGGGCTTCCGGCGGATGCCTGCCGAGCCGCGCGAGTGTAAATCCTTGGCCAAAGCGATCGAAAATCGATACGCCGTCGTCGACCCATAGATGGGGTGCACGAGCGCCCGGCGTCGCGTGGGGTGTATAGAGACTCCAATCATCTTTCGGTGGCGGCGTGCCATCGCCTGCGATGATCGGTGAATCCGCATAGAACATACCGAAGTGAATGCCCGGAATATCGAATTCGACGATGCAGTGATGCTTGAGTTGGGCGCCGAGTCGTTCGCGTGCAGCACGGCCCGCCGGCGTGTCTTCTTCAATTTCGGGTGGGACCACCATGTGACCGATCGAATCAGCCATTGCACGGGCAAAACGCGTGTTGCGCTCACCGATCGGTTTGCGTTCCGTCTGATAGGTGCCCAGAAGGGCAGGGCCGCCCCATCCTTCGCACATCGCGGCAAGCTTCCAACCGAGGTTGGCGGCATCGTCGACCGCGGTGTTGTAGCCCTGACCGCCGGTTGGCGTGAAAAGATGGGCTGCATCACCGACGATGAAGACGCGTCGATGTTCGTCTGCATAGCGTTCCGCGACCAGCGTGAGCCCAGCGGTCCATGGCTCGCTGCCGATGATCTCCAACGGAAACTCGCGGCCGGTGGTGAGAAACAATGACTCGCGGCCATAGGCCTCGGTGGGTTCCTGGCCACGGGGCAATTGGGCCATGGCGACGAACAGACCCTTGCCGTCAATCGCGGTGGTGGTGCCGCGGCGCACGCGATTCGTAGCCCAGTACTGCCACGACTTGCCATGCGGCACGACATCGTAGAAAGCGGGCGATCGAAAGTAGGTCGCGAGCATTTTGCCGCCAAGAAAATCGCGCTCTTCGCCTGCCCAGCCCTGGTATTGAATGCCGAGTGTGGTGCGCACGAGCGATCGTGGGCCATCGCAGCCGCACAGGTAGTCGGCTGACACTTCGTCGCGTTGGCCTGATGCGACATTCTCAATCGTTGCCGTGACGCCGCCCGCTGTGCTGGTGAATGCCACCAATCGCCAGCCAAAACGCGAAGTGACGCTGGCACATTGTTCCGCATGCCGTTGCAGTACCGGCTCGATGTACATCTGCTGCGTGCGATGCAGCGGCTCAGGCGTTGGCCAGCGGGAATAGGCACCCTCGCGTGCAGTGGCCGCCTCGCGTCTGGTGCGGCCTGCGACGCGCGCCAGTTCATGCGTGGCGTATCGGGTGAAATAAGAAATGTCCTGCGGATAGTCCTCGGTCATGCCAAGCGCGCGAATTTCGGCCGAGAAACCAAGGCGCCGATAGTGCTCCATGGTGCGTGCGGTGGTCGCGTTGGCCTTTGGAAACATCGGCGGACCAGCATCCTCTTCGGCAAGAATGCAAGGGATACCGCGTTGGCCAAGTTCGATAGCCAGCAACAGGCCGGCGGGTCCGCCACCGGCGATGAGTACTTTTGTTTTGATCATGGAGAGGAGCGAAGCGCTAAAGGCCGCTAGACTCGCGCATTCCCGCCAAGATGTCACGCGTTGCGGCTGCAACCTGCGGGTTTAGGGGAAAAGGCGTCTTCTCCCCCGTCACGGCCTACGCAGGGGATCAGAACTTTGAAACGTCCAAACGCACGCCAGTCGTCGTCTTACCCGAAAGAGACGGTGTGGGCGTGCCAAGGCTTAGTATTGCATCGCGAATCTGTGCGGCCGTGGCATCGGGATACCTTGCCGCGTACATAGCGACCGCGCCGGTTACGTGAGGCGCCGCCATCGAGGTACCGCTATAGGCGGCAAACCCTGAAAAGATGGTCGTTGAGCCGAGTTGCTGACCCGGCACGGTAGACCAGATGCCGGAACCCGGTGCACCGATGTGGACTGAGTTTGCGCCGTAGTTGGAAAAGCTGGAGAGCGCGCCGGTATTGGTGATTGAGGCAACCGTGATGACGTTCGGGCTCTTGTAGCTGGCTGGATAGAACGGCGTTACATCGATATTAGTCGCCGAGTTGCCGGCCGCCGCAATGAACAGAATGCCCTCGCGGTCGGCGCGATCGATGGCGTCCTTCATCGCTTGGGAATAGCCGCCACCGCCCCAGGAATTGTTGGTGGCAACCAAGCGGATGCCGTGACGCACCTTCAAGTCGGTCATGTAGTTCACCGCCCGAATTGCGTTGGCGATCGTGCCGCCGGCCGGCCCGAGGAATTTGGCGTTGATCATTTTGACTTGCCAGCACATCCCGACCACGCCAACAGTGTTCCCGCCCCGCGCACCGATGATGCCGGCCACGTGGGTGCCATGGTCGTCACCGACGCCATCGAACGTCTGGTTGTTATTGCCGACAAAGTCCCATCCATAGACATCGTCGATGTAACCGTTGCCGTCGTTATCGATGCCATCGCCGTCGCGCTCCCCTGGATTGACACCGAAATTGCCGGACAGATCGGCATGGGTGCGCATCACCCCTTCATCGATAATGCCGACGTAGACGTTGCCGCAATTCTCAAGGCCACGTGCCCAGGCCTCGCCTGCCCGTGAACCAGATGGGTTGCGCGGCGTCGTTGCATCACCGTACATGCCCCAAAGCGATACGAGATCGGGGCGCCCCTGCGCGATGACTGTGGTGGCCGCCAAGGCGGCAGCCAAAAAAACGATTGCTCGATTCATATGAACCTCCAGGGATAGGGGTGGTTATTTGGGTGCTCACTCGCTGCTGAGCGACCCTTCGCAGAATCATCAATTTGAGTGAAGTTCTGTGATGTTTTGGGCATCTTACGTGTGATGTAACAAATTTAGTTGTCATATTTGTGATTTCTTGTCACGCGGGCGTTGGCTGCCGGGTCGGCGAGGCCACGTAATCCCGGGATCGCACGTTGTTCGCGGCTCAAATCCAGCGCACCGCAACCGCATCGCCCGGCGAGGCGGGGTACACCGAGTCGGTATATCGTGCGGGCTGCCGTTACTCTTCGAGGATGCTTTGATGCCCGGCGCAATGTGCAATCGCTTGAAGCGTTGTTTGTTTCCACTGGCACTTGTGTCGATTGTTGCGACCGGCGTTCACGCGCAGGCACCGTATCCGTCGAAACCGATCCGAATGGTCGTGCCCTATCCACCGGCGGGGCCGACTGATGTCGTCGGGCGCCCGATGATTGAGAAGCTGTCGGCCAATATGGGCGTAGCGGTCGTGGCTGATTGGCGCCTGGGCGGCAATACGATCATTGGTACGGAAGCGGTCGCGAAGAGCGCACCCGATGGCTACACATGGCTCTTCACTACCTTTGCGCACACGACGATGCCGGCGCTTTCGAAGAGTCTGCCGTACAGCCCGCTCGATGATTTCGCCGGCGCGGCAATGGTCGCCACGTTTCCTGGCGTTGCGGTGATTCCTGCTTCGTTGCCGGCCGCTACGATCGCGGAGTTCGTGGCCTATGCAAAAGCGGAAGCGGGCAAGCTGTCGTATGCGAATGCGGGCATCGGTTCATCGACGCATCTCAATACCGAGTTGTTCAAGATGCGCGCGGGCATCGACATGCCTGCCATTACCTACAAAGGCCAGGCGCCGGCGATTCCCGATCTCATTACTGGGCGCATCGCGTTTGCGTTCACATCACCCGCGCTGGCCGTGCCGCATATCAAAGCAGGAAAGCTGCGGGCACTGGCCGTGGCAGCTGCCAAGCGCAGTACGTTGCTACCGGATGTGCCGACGATGGCCGAGGCGGGATTTCCCGATGCGCAGGTGACGGCATGGTTTGCGATTCTCGTTCCGGCACGGACCCCGCGCGACATCGTGCAACGTATTCATCGCGAAGTGGGACGCGCATTGGCCGATCCAGACGTGGTGCGACGTGCCGAGGCGGGCGGTGTGGCCGTCGAGGCACCGATGGCCCCCGAAGCGATTGATGCAATGATGAAAGCGGAAGTTGCGCGCTGGGCGAAGTTCGTGAAAGACGCTGGCGTTGAGGCGCAATGACGCCTATGTTAATGCGGCCCCATCGGTTCAAGCCCTAAGAGCGACTGGCCATACATTGCGGAGAGCGCGTCCCAATTGAAAAAGGCGTGATGCGCAATCGCATGTCCGTCACGCCAGGACCGCTGCAATGACTGCGCGTGATGGATACCCGTGGCGCCGGCGATGGCCCAGAGTTCGTCGAGTCCTTGCTGTGCGAGTTGCACCGCGTAGGTCTGAATAAAGCGATTCTCGACGCGCTCATCGCGCCCGAGCAGCTCACCGCGATCGATCACGGCTTGCCGGCTCGCTTCGATCTGCGTGAACATCACTGCCTTCGCGGCCTTCAGCGCCGCCGCCGCCCGGCCAATATGCATTTGCACGGCGGCGAAATCGGCGACCTTCGCCCCCCCTTTCCCTAACGCGCGGGTGCGCCATTCCTTAAGCAGTGCAATTTGATCATCGAGGGCGCCTTGCAGACAGCCGACGGCCGTCGCGGATAACCCATAGGCGCCAAGTGAAAATGCGGGATAGCGGCCGAGGTTGGTGGCGAAGGCGGGTGTCCCGGGCGTTTCGGGCGCAACGAATTCTGCGGCCGGCAGGCAGCAATGGTCCGGAACGTACAGATCGCGTGCAACGACCGCATGGCTGCCGGTCGCGGCAAGGCCCATGGTGTCCCAATCTTCTTGGCGCTCGCAGGCAGACATCCGGACGACCACGAACGCGGGCTTGGGATTATCGACTGTATTGACCGGCGGCAACATCACGCCAAGCAATGCGACATCGGCATAGTCGCAACCACTCGCGTAGCGCCAGGTTCCGGAGATACGCAAGCCGCCCTCGACGCGCCGGCAATCTCCAGCGGGCGTAAAAGAGGTGACGACCATCTTGTCCGGCCCGTCACGCCAGATCTCTTCCTGACAACGGACCGGAAACTGCGCCACCATCCATTGATGGGAAATCCCGCAGCTGGTAACCCAGCCGGTCGATGCACAGGCGGAGGAAATTTCCAGCACCACATTCACCGCGGTCTGGAGGTCAAGTTCATAACCACCGAATCGACGCGGCACCAGGATTCGAAAGAACCCGCTTTCTTTCAGCGCGGCGAAGACATGCGGCGGAATCCTTCGCGCGCGCTCAGCCGCGCTGGCCTCCCGCCGGATCATTGGCGCAAGCGTGCGGGCGACCTCGATCAACGCCGTTGCGCGTGGGTCGGTGGCGACGTGAATTTTTGTTCTCGTCATGCGGATCGCCAGTGTACGTAAAATGGTGAGGCTCGCGCATTATTGGCGGGATGTCACGCCTTACCGTATCGCGGTGCCTGCGGGAATCGACCCGCCATGAGTGACACCGTAGGTGATCGCCCATGGCGGGCTCCCAGGGAGAGGGAACTCGGCAAGCTATCTTGGTACCCGCTCAAGTCCTGCGTTTTCGGGGATCTGATGGTACCGCAAAACAATCCTGTGTGTGATATTTCGCACATTTGTCCTTTCGGATGGATTGCCGTTTCCAAGTCCGGACCTTCTGGGAAACTACGATTCGTAGGGCATCGCGAATTAGCGAACCCATGCACGCTGCAATCACGAAGGCATGCGTCTTCGGGCGTCAAACGGGCCCGATCGGATCATCGGCCCGGTGCCACATGAGGTTCGTAGCGGCAAACGATGGCTCCCCGACCAGGGCTCGAACCTGGGACCTGCGGATTAACAGTCCGTCGCTCTACCAGCTGAGCTATCAGGGAATTGTCTTTGACGATCAGTCTTGGACGTTCGCGAGCGCGGTGCCCAGCGAAGCCGCCTATTCTATTGGGCGGCAGTGGTTGTGGTCAATCTCGTCGGTGCTTTGATGCGACGTTTGCGCGGGACGAGTACGGAAGTTTCAGCGGCGATCAGCCCCCTAGCACCTTCGCGATCGCCCTGGTCACATAGCCGATGTTCTTGGTATTGAGGGCGGCCACACAGATCCGGCCGGTATTGATCGCGTAGATCGCGTATTCCTTGCGCAGACGCTCGACAGTGGTCGGGTCCAGACCCGAATACGAGAACATACCGCGCTGTTGCATCACAAATGAGAAGTCGCGCTTCACGCCATTGGCCTTCAGCTCCTCGACGAACAGCGTGCGCATGCGCTTGATGCGGTCGCGCATTTCGGCGAGTTCTTCTTCCCACATCGTACGAAGCTCAGGCGAGGCGAGCACGGTTGCGACGATCTGTGCGCCGTGTGTGGGCGGATTCGAGTAGTTGGTGCGAATCACGCGCTTTAACTGACTCAACACCCGATCGGCTTCGTCTTTACTGGCAGTCACGATGCTCAATCCGCCGACGCGTTCGCCATAGAGCGAAAACGACTTCGAGAAGGAAGTCGAGACGGTAAACGACAGTCCGGAGTCGAGAAATTTCTGCACGGCGGTTCGGTCGGCTTCGAGACCATCGCCGAACCCTTGGTAGGCCATATCGAGGAAGGCGACCAGATCAGCGGCTTTGACAACTTCGACGATCTTTGACCATTGCGCAACCGATAGGTCCACCCCGGTTGGGTTGTGGCAGCAGGCATGCAGAACGACGATGGCGCCGCGCGGCAGTCCTTGTAACGTCTGCACCATTGCGTCGAAACGCACGCCATGGGTTTG
The DNA here is from genome assembly GCA_945906755.1 of Klebsiella pneumoniae. Taxonomy (GTDB): domain Bacteria; phylum Pseudomonadota; class Gammaproteobacteria; order Burkholderiales; family SG8-39; genus SHXR01. The sequence continues at coordinate 8,797 of CAMDRJ010000105.1, forward strand.
CGCGTCGTAATACGGATAGGTATTGACCTTGAATCCGGCGCCTTCAAACAGCGCACGATGATTTTCCCAGCTCGGATCGCTGATATAGACCTCGGCACTCGGGTAAAGCCGTCGCAGAAAATCGGCGCCGACCTTGAGGCCGCCGGTACCGCCGAGCGCTTGAATGGTCGCAATTCGGCCGTCCTTGGTGGCCTGGGCATTGGCGCCGAACACCAGACTTTGCACCGCACGGTCATAGGCGCTGAGTCCATCGATCGGCAAATAGCCCTTGCTCAGGGATTTTTCGGTGACTTGGCGTTCCGCGACTTGCACGCAACGCAGGAGCGGCAGCTTGCCGGTGTCGTCGTTGTAGACGCCTACGCCCAGGTTTACCTTGCTGGGATTGGTATCGGCAACGAAGGCTTCGGTGAGGCCGAGAATGGGGTCGCGCGGGGCGAGCTCGACGTTGGCAAACGGGCTGGCGGTCATGGGAACTCTGCTAGGTTCGAAAGATTGGGCCGATCACCGAGCACGTACAATATGCGGTTCGCCACTCGGAATCATCTGAGTGAGTTTACCGGTTTGCCAAGGCTCGCGCGAAATAATGACGATGATTGCTCCTTTACCCGCCAAGGTCGATGGATTGCTGACCTACGAGGGATCGCCTTTCAAGCTTCATCAGCCATTCCCGCCGGCGGGTGATCAGGCCGAGGCGATCGCCAAGATCATTGAAGGTATTACCGATGGCTTGGCGTACCAGACCTTGCTTGGGGTCACCGGTTCGGGCAAGACCTTCACGATGGCCAACGTCATCGCGCAAATGGGGAGGCCGGCGCTGGTGCTCGCGCCCAACAAAACGCTTGCCGCGCAGCTCTACTCCGAGATGCGCGAGTTTTTTCCGGAAAACGCGATCGAGTACTTCGTGTCGTACTACGACTACTACCAGCCCGAGGCGTACGTTCCGTCCAAGGATTTGTTTATCGAGAAGGATTCCAGCATCAACGATCACATCGAGCAGATGCGCTTGTCGGCGACGAAATCCTTGCTTGAGCGTCGTGACACCATCATCGTAGCCACCGTCTCATGCATCTACGGTATTGGTGATCCGGTCGATTATCACAGCCTGATCCTGCATTTACGTGAGCGCGAAAAGTACCCGCAGCGAGACGTCATTACGCGTCTCACCGCCATGCAGTATCAGCGCAATGACACCGATTTCCATCGCGGAACGTTTCGCGTGCGCGGCGATGTGATCGATATCTTTCCTGCCGAACATTCCGAAACCGCCATTCGGATCGAACTGTTTGATGATGAAATCGAAGCGTTGACGCTGTTCGATCCGCTGTCCGGTCGCATGCATCAGAAGGTCTCGCGATTTACCGTCTACCCATCCAGCCACTGGGTCACACAGCGCTCGACCGCGTTACGCGCGGTGGAAGCGATCAAGAAAGAACTCACCGAGCGCCTTGAGCAGTTCTACGACGAGGGCAAGCTGGTCGAGGCGCAGCGCATCGAGCAGCGCACGCGCTTCGATCTCGAGATGCTGGCGGAACTTGGGTTCTGTAAAGGCATCGAGAATTATTCGCGTCACCTATCCGGGCGTAATCCGGGCGAACCGCCGCCTACGCTGCTCGACTACCTGCCGCATGATGCGCTGATGATTATCGATGAGAGCCACGTATCGATCGGGCAGGTAGGCGGCATGTATCGCGGTGACATGTCCCGCAAAAAGAATCTGGTGGACTATGGTTTTCGGTTGCCCTCGGCAATGGATAACCGGCCGCTCAAGTTCGAAGAATTTGAACGTCTCATGCGTCAGACCATCTTCGTGTCGGCGACGCCCGCCGATTATGAAAGAGGGCGCTCGGGTCAAATTGTCGAGCAGGTGGTGCGCCCGACCGGGTTGGTCGATCCGCTATTGGAAGTGCGGCCGGCCGGCACGCAGGTGGACGATCTGCTCTCCGAGATTTCCTTGCGCGTCGCGCGTGAGGAGCGCGTGCTGGTGACGACGCTCACCAAGCGGATGTCCGAGCAGCTCACCGATTACATGTCAGACCACGGCGTGCGCTGCCGCTATCTGCATTCCGAGATCGAAACGGTGGAGCGGGTCGAGATCATCCGTGATCTGCGCTTGGGCAAATTCGATGTGCTGATCGGCATCAATCTGTTGCGCGAAGGGCTCGATCTGCCGGAGGTGTCGCTGGTAGCGATTCTTGATGCCGACAAGGAAGGGTTTCTGCGCTCGGAACGCTCATTGATCCAGACGATCGGTCGCGCGGCACGGCATATCAATGGCACGGCGATTCTTTATGCTGATCGGATCACCGATTCAATGAAGCGTGCGATCGAAGAAACCGATCGGCGTCGCAACAAGCAGCTTGCTTTTAATGTCGAGCATGGCATCACCCCGCGCGGTGTCGTGAAGCGCATCAAAGACATCATCGAGGGCGTGTACGACGCCGATGCCGAGCGCGCTTCAATTCAGGCCGCCGCCGATCAGGCTATTTACGACGGCATGAGCGAGCGTGATCTCGCGCGTGAATTGAAGAAGCTCGAAAAGCAGATGCTCGAACACGCGAAGAACCTAGAGTTCGAGAAGGCTGCGATGGTGCGGGATCAACTCGCACAGGTGCGCGTCAAGGCGTTTGGCGCGAACCCTGGGGAACGCGTGCCGGCATTACCGGCGCAAGCCCCGCGGCCGCAGGCCGCAGGGCGAAGGCGCTAACCCAACAGTACTAGTCTTTCTTCGTCTCGACCTGCATCAACGGCTCGGAGAGTTCGCTTGGGCGGGGTCGACGTTCGCGACGCGGGCGCGGTGCGGACGGTTCCGACGACGCACTCTCAACCACTGCCGCGACCTTGGTCGGATCCGTTTCAACCCATTGCAGACCGACCTTCTCCACGGTTTCCTTGAGATTGGTCGGTGCGGGGGCGTAAGCGGAGACTGGTGCGACGTAGACGGGCGCGACGTAGGCAGGTGCCGCGACTTCCGCCTGGCGGGGCTGCGGAAATGGCGCTGCTGCCACCGGCTCTGCTTCCACGCGTACGGGTTCCGGGGCTCGTTCCACTTCTCGCATCGGACGTTCTTCTGCAACCGGTGCCGCGGTCATCGCGGTTTCGACGCGCTCTTCGGACCGGACCGAAGCCTGGCTACTCGTATCGCGTTCGAACCGCTCTTGCGTCGGTTGATTGCCTTGATCGGACATCGGTTCGGACGATGATTGGGATGACTCAGCAGCCTCGGTCGGTGTGCCGGTGGATCTGGAATCGTCGCCATGACGATCGCGACCGCCTCGTTCACGTCGGCCTCGACCGCCACGTCCGCGGCCACGCGATTCATCATGCGAGGGGCGCTGTACGTCTTGCGTTGAGTCGGTGGATTGATCGGACTGTGCACCGGCCTCTGCGACGACGCGATCCGACTCACCCTGGGGTGGGCGCTGCTCACGACGTCGCTGTTCGCCTTCACCGCCTTCACGCGGTTGGCTATCTTGGCGGCGGGGCCGGTCCTCGCGCGGCGGACGATCGCCCCGATTGCCGCGTTCCTCGCGGTTGGCATTCGGTTCGCGGTTGGCATTCGGTTCGCGGTTGGCATTCGGTTCCCGGTTCGCATTCGGCTCGCGATTACCGCGATTGTCGTCACGGTTGCCACGATTGTCGTCACGATTGCCGCGGCTCTCATCGCGATTGCCACGATTCTCGTCGCGGTTGCCACGGTTTTCATCGCGGTTGCCGCGATTGTCATCGCGGTTTGCGCGATTGCCACGATTGTCGTCGCGGTTAGGGCGACCGTCGGTGCGTGCCTCTTGCGCCGGACGCGCCTCGGGGCGTGCTTCACGGTTGCCGCGTGCATCGCGATTACCGCGATTGTCACGGTTGGGGCGTTCTTCGCGTTCACCGCGTTGGCCACCGCGTCGCTCACCACGTTGGCCGTGACCTTGGCGACCCCGATCAGGGCGCTCTTCGCGCTCCGGTCGTGTACCGCGCTCGGTCTTGGTCGTATTGGCACTGTCGGTGCTGGCCGGTGCGGGTGCTGCGGCCGGCCCAGTGCGGAACCAACCAAAGATGCGGTTGATGATGGTGGATCGCTCGGGGCCAGGCGCGGGTGTCGCTACCGGGGAGACGGTGGGTGCAACAGCGTCCGGAGCCGGTCGTGACGGTGCCGGTTGATCCGGCGTGACCGTCTGCACCGCCGCTTGTGGCTTCGGCGCGCGGGCGGCTTCGGCGGCTGCGACGGTATCTTCTTCTTTCGGGGCTTCGGCCATAGCGTAACTTGGCGGCAGCACACCTTCTTGATTCAAATCGTCGTGCTTGAGGCGATCAATCTTGTAATTGGGCGTCTCGATATGCACGTTCGGCACCATCACGATATTGACTTTGAGGCGTGCCTCGAGTGCGTGAATGTCGGTGCGCTTCTCATTCAAGAGGAAGGTGGCGACGTCGACCGGCACTTGTACATGCACGGCGGCGCTGTTCTCCTTCATCGACTCTTCCTGGATGATCCGAAGAATATGCAGGGCCGAGGATTCAATCGAGCGCACGAATCCGGTGCCGCTGCAACGCGGGCAAGGTTGATGCGCGGTTTCGCCAAGCGATGGGCGCAAACGCTGCCGTGACAGCTCCATCAACCCAAAGCGGGAGATCTTGCCCATCTGTACGCGCGCACGATCCGGTCGCAATGCTTCACGCAACCGGTTCTCAACGTCGCGTTGATTGCGGCTTACTTCCATGTCGATGAAGTCGATCACGATCAGGCCGCCAAGATCGCGCAGCCGCAACTGTCGCGATAACTCATCGGCCGCTTCGAGATTGGTCTGCAGTGCGGTCTGCTCGATGTCGGCGCCGCGTGTTGCACGCGCCGAGTTCACATCGATGGCTACCAGTGCTTCGGTGTGATCGATCACGATCGCACCACCCGATGGCAGCTGTACCTGCCGCGAGTAGGCCGACTCGATCTGGTGCTCGATCTGGAAGCGTGAAAAGAGCGGAACGTCGTCGCTGTAACGTTTTACCCGGCTCACATTGTCGGGCATCACATTGGCCATGAAGGCCTGCGTCTGCTCATAGATCGAATCGGTGTCGATCAGGATTTCGACGATGTCGGGCGTAAAGTAATCGCGAATCGCCCGGATCACCAGGCTCGATTCCTGATAGATCAGGAACGGGGCGGGGTTGAGCGGCTTTCGCTTTCGTTCCGGGATCGGCTCGTCACCGGCCTTTGGCTCTTCATACTGGGGTTCGGCGGCTTCGGTGATTTTCGACCAAAGCGTGAGCAGGTACTTGAGATCCCATTCGAGTTCTTCGTAGGTGCGCCCGATGCCCGCGGTCCGCCCGATGATGCTCATACCTTGCGGCACGGGCAGGCGATCCATGGTTTCGCGCAGTTCGTTG
>CAMDRJ010000106.1 GCA_945906755.1 Klebsiella pneumoniae
GAGTGCGGCCTTGGCGACCTCCCAGGTCTCGGTAAAGCAGTGCATCACCCCGCCCCGCACGCCCGCGCCCTCCTCCCGCATGATGCGGATCGTATCGTCGGCCGCCGCCCGCGTATGGATGATGAGAGGCTTGTTAGCGGCACGAGAGGCGCGAATATGCGTCCGAAATCGCTCGCGCTGCCACTCCAAATCCCCTTTGAGGCGAAAGTAATCGAGCCCGGTTTCGCCAATGGCCAGAATCTTTGGATGCACTGCGGCGGTGACGAGCTGTTCGCCGGTGATTGGTGCGGCGTCGGGATAGTCCGGATGGACACCTACCGAAGCGAAGAGATTGGCGTGCCGCTCGGCCAATGCCAGGACGGCGGGAAAATCCTCCCACGTCACCGATACACATAGCGCATGGGTGACGCCTTCGCGTGCCATCTCCGCGAGAATTTCATCATGACGCCCGGCGAAGTCGTCGAAATCGAGATGGCAATGCGAGTCGACCAGCATTATCGGCCCACCACGAGTGCATCGCGATAGCCCTGGAATAGCTGCTCGAAGACCAGGCGAGCGTTCAAAGGATGGGAGGCGAGCGCGCGCGCTTCACCCAGTTCACGAATCCACGCAAGGAGCCTGATATTGTCCAGGCGCATCGCAAGCTTGTTGAGTTGGTCGCGATGCTCAATGTAGTAACGCGGTGGCATCGCGAAGCGCGCTGCGATCAGATCGAAGGCCCATTTTTGCAGCAAGTCCACCACCTGCGCGACCGGCAGGTCCTTCACCGCCGAAGCGAGCGCAAGGGGCTCCCCGTAATGGGCATCCAGCGCCTTTGCCAATTCCGTGCCCACTTCACGCCGGGCCGGATTTTCCAAGGCATCGAGCGGTGCCCCACTTGCCAGCGCCAGATGGGCCGGTGCGGCATCGAGACCTTGTTTCGCGAGCCATGCCGCCGCCGTAGAGAGATCCGGTAACGCGAGATCAATACGCTGACAGCGGCTGATGATGGTTGGCAGCAGCTTGCTTGCATCATTGGCGACCAACATGATGAGCGTGCGCGGCGGCGGTTCCTCCAAGGTCTTGAGGAGCGCATTGGCGGTGCTATGGTTCATCGCTTCGGCCGGCGACAGCAGGGCCACCCTGAGTCCGTTCCGGTGCGAGCTCATCACCACCCATTCCTGCAATGCGCGTATCTGGTCGATCCGCAGTTGCGTGGACGGCGCCTTGGTTTTCGACGCCGGTTTGGGTTCACTCTCATCCCCGGGTTCCGACATCGCATCGGGTTCCACGATCCGTAAATCGGGGTGGGTGCCCTGCTCGGACCATCGACAGGCAAGGCATGTTTGGCAGGGAAAGCCCGTCGATTGCGGCGATTCGCATAGCAAGGAGCGACCAAACAATTTCGCCAGATGCCGCTTACCGATGCCGCGCGGACCGCGAAATAGCAGCGCATGCGGCAGTGCTGATCGCCTCGATTGGAGCTGCTGCCAGGCCGCTGATTGCCAGTCAAAAATCATTTTAAACAAAACCTTGTCAACACATTCTCAACATTCTTCTTAACGTCCTCTAGAGCCATGTCGGTGCGGATGATCGCGAAGCGCTGCGGGTCTTCACGGGCCCGTTCCAGGTAGGCATCACGCACGCGCTGGAAAAAATCGCGGTTCTCACGCTCGAATCGATCCGGGTCGGGCGTCGCCTTGCCGCGCCGTTCCATGCCGATCTCTACCGGCACATCGAAATAGAGCGTCAAGTCTGGTTGCAGGCCATCTTGCACCCACTGCTCAAGGGTCTTGAGGCGAGCCACCGGGAGTCCGCGACCGCCGCCTTGGTAGGCAAACGTGGCATCGGTAAAGCGGTCGGAAACAACCCAGCGACCCGCATCGAGCGATGGTCGAATGACTTTTTCAAGATGCTCGGCCCGTGCCGCAAACATCAGCAGCGTTTCGGTGTCGAGGGCCATCGGCTCACGAAGAAGCAGTTCGCGCAAGGCCTCGCCAAGGGGCGTGCCGCCAGGCTCTCGCGTCATGCAGACATCGATGCTTCGAGCCCTTAGCAGTGCTTCGATCGAGGCAACGTGCGAACTTTTCCCGGCCCCGTCGATCCCTTCCAGCGTGATGAACTTGCCGCGGCGGGCAGGCTGCACTTCACCCACCTTGGCGAAGGAATCGTGCCACGGCCTGGTTGTGCTCATCGAGCGTCTTGGAGAACTGGCTCGAGCCGTCGCGGTTGGCGACGAAATAGAGCACATCACTTTGGGCCGGCTGAACGGCGGCGCGAATCGAAGCAAGACTTGGCATGGCAATCGGCGTGGGCGGGAGACCAACGCGAGTGTACGTGTTGTAGGGCGTATCGTGCTGGAGATCGCGTCGGCGAATGTTGCCATCGAATTTTGGGCCGATGCCGTAGATCACGGTCGGGTCCGCCTGCAGGCGCATGCCGATCCGCATTCGATTGTTGAACACCGCGCTCACCAGGCCGCGATCTTCGCTACGACCCGTCTCCTTTTCGATGATCGAGGCCATCACCAGCACCTCATAGGTCGATTTGAGCGGAACGTTCGGTGCGCGGTTGCCCCACGCTTCCTGCAGGTGTGTCTGCATCACCTTGTGCGCGCGGCGGAGCAGCTTGAGGTCCGACGTACCTTTAGAAAATCGGTAGGTGTCCGGGAAAAACAGACCTTCCGGATGGTTCTCGGTTGCGCCGATTTTGGCGAGCAGTTCCGCATCAGAGAGTCCCTTGGTGTCATGGCGGACATCGGCATGCTCGTCGATGATTTTCCGATACTGCCGGAACGTCCATCCTTCGACGAATCGGATTTCCGCTTGCATCGATTCGCCGCGCAACATTTTCTCAATGATGGTGTTGGGCGAATCTTCGGCACGAAATTCATAGACACCGGCCTTTAACTTGGCCTCCGGGCTATGCAGTCGCGTCAATAGAACGAACATGTCCTCGTTCATCGCGATGCCCTTGGCGCGCAGTTGTTTGCCGACGGCGCGCACCGAACTACCGGCGGCAATGTCGACTTCGACGCCTGCTTCGGCAATCCCGACTGGCGTCCCGGCCCAGTGATAGCCATAAGCACCGGCCGCAGCGATCGTCGCAATTAGAAGGGTGCCGATGAAGGAAATCACACGCAAGATAGACCTCGGTTTGGCTGACGGAAGTTGCCGACCGTCGATCCTTAAATCATCGCACCGCGCCAGCGAATCAAGAGGCGCTCGATCACACGCCCTATAATACGTGTCTCATTCCCACGACGAAACTTGAGCAGGCCGACGGATGCAGGTTGCAGATACATGGTTGGATCATCTGGCTGCGCATGGCGCGCATATCCATGATGCGTTGCGTGGCGATTTTGGCGACCCGACCGCAGAACTACGCGCGACCGCGAGCGGTGAAACGATCGTCACGCCGCTGCTCCATTTTGCGAGTCTGCTGTTTGCCGGTGATGATGCAAGCGAGTTTCTGCATGGACAGCTGACGGCCGATGTGCGCGGGCTCGCGATCAATGCGGTGACGCTTGGTGGTTACTGCACGGCCAAGGGCCGCATGCTCGCAAACTTCTGGTTAGGGCGCGAAGCAACCGGATTGACGATGCTGCTTGATGCGGAAATCGCGCCGGCCATTCAAAAGCGGCTCGCGATGTACGTGCTGCGCTCGAAGGTAAAGGTCGCCAATCAACGAACGACGCACTGCCTGCTCGGTCTTGCCGGTCGCGAAGCATCGAATTACCTAGGTTCGCTGGGTCTTGCGGAACTGCCCGCCCACCGAAAGATCGTTCGAACGGCGACGGGTGATGCCTGGTGGTGTATTGCGCCGCATCGATACATCGGACTCGTTCACACCGAGCATGCCGCCGCTACATGGTCTACCCTCACCGCAACGGCGCGCCCGGTCGGCAATGCAAGCTGGCAGTGGTTTGATATTGCGGCGGGTCTGCCATGGATTGGCGCGCGAACACAGGACGAACTCGTGCCACAAATGATCAACCTCGAAGCGATCGGCGGCGTCAGCTTTACCAAAGGGTGCTACCCCGGCCAGGAAATCGTCGCGCGCACCCAGCACCTGGGCAAGATCAAGCGGCGCATGTTTCTCGCGCATCTGCATACCGAGGCCGCCCCGCTCCCTGGCGAGGCGATCATGGGGGATGACCTTGGCGCGCAGGCTTCGGGTGTGGTCGTCAACGCCGCCGCGGCCCCGGAGGGTGGCTACGATATTCTCGCGGTCATGCACACCTCTACCGCGACCGGCTCGTCGGCCCATCTGCGCGCGCTGGATGGCCCTGCCCTGGCGCTGCGTCCACTCCCCTACGTCATCTAGTCGTCCATGTGCGTCATCCTGTTTGCGGTCGATGCGCATCCGCGCTACCCGCTGGTCGTCGCTGCGAATCGGGACGAATGGTTTTATCGACCGACCGCAGCGGCGGCTTTTTGGGCCGATGCCCCAACTATCTTTGCCGGCCGTGATCTGGAGCAACACGGAACCTGGATGGGTATCACCCGTACCGGACGGTTCGCTGCCGTGACGAACGTACGTGAAGGTAGCGGTGCAAAAGCCAACGCCCGATCGCGCGGCGCTTTAGTCAGCGGATTTCTGGCCGGAATGGCATCGCCTGCGGATTTCGCGGCGACCGTCGCACAAGATGGCGAGGCCTACAACGGCTTCAATCTGTTGCTCGGCGATCGAAGCAAGATGATGTATCTCTCGAACCGTGGCGGTACCCTTGCCGCCGTTTCGCCCGGCGTCCACGGCCTCTCCAATCATCTGCTCAACACCGCCTGGCCGAAAGTTCAGCAAGGCAAGGCACAGCTCGCGGATGCCCTGAATCATGACAGCGTCGAAGTGGCGCGTCTATTCGATATCCTCGCCGATCGATCGCCGGCCGCCGATGAAGCCCTGCCCAGCACCGGTGTGCCGACCGACCGCGAGCGTGTGTTGTCGGCCCTGCATGTCCTCGCCGGAGACTACGGAACGCGGACCGCCACGGTGTTGCTCGTCGATACAAATGGGCGCGTGCATTGCCATGAGCGTTCGTTTGACCAAGCGGGCAACGCGACCGGCGAGGTTGCTGAGACGTTTTTGCTGCAGACTTGATGCGCGGAAATGACCGCCCTATTGCGCGCGAAGAACGCGACGCATCGCGATATGCGGAATACCCGCATCCATGAACTCGGCACCTTCGGCAACAAAACCTGCCTTGACGTAAAACGCGGTGGCATAGGTCTGCGCATTGAGCATCACGACTGCAAAGCCGCGCTCGATCGCACGTTGCACCAAAGCATCGAGTAGACGCGCCCCAACACCGTGGCCGCGCCATTCCTTGCGTACCGCCATGCGTCCAATATGGCCATCTGGCAGCAGGTGACCGGTGCCGACTACCTCGGACCCACCGGCAATCGCAATAGCGTGTTCGCTCACCGCATCGAACTCGTCCATTTCAATTTCAGGTGGCACGCCTTGCTCTTTGACGAAGACCGTCTCGCGGATGGGCATCGCTTGAGCGCGCGCATGCGCCCAATCGAGCAGGCGAACTTGCACAGCACGCGGTGACGGAAGGTTGCTCATTGGGTGGGCCGTATAATCGAATGCTCCATTTTCACATTCCCTTGTCGCAATGAACAGTCTATGGCGTGATGACGAGGCCGCGCAATTCGCGGGCGAGCTTGGGCTGCGGGTCTACACCTCGCGATTGTTGGGCCGCGACAAGACGCTCGTGCTGCATGGCGGGGGCAATACGTCGGTCAAACTCACTGAAACGAATCGTTTCGGCGAAGCGGTAGAGGTTCTGTATGTAAAGGGCAGCGGCTGGGATCTGGAGAAGATCGAAGCGCCTGGGTTCTCGCCGGTGCGGCTGGCACATGTGCAGAAGCTCGCGACCTTGGAGCGCTTGTCTGATCCGGACATGGTCAATGAACTTGGCACCAACATGCTGCGGGCCGGCGCACCCGGACCATCGGTGGAAACGATCCTGCACGGCTGTCTGCCATTCAAGTTTGTCGACCACACCCATGCCGACGCCGTGCTTGCGATCACCAATACCGCGGACGGTGAGCAGCGCATCCAATCGCTTTATGGCGAGCGTGTCGTCATGATTCCCTACCTGATGCCAGGATTCGATCTGGCGCGCTATGTCGCGCGTGAATTCCATCGGCAAGCGACGCCGAAGACGATCGGCGTCGTGCTGATGCATCACGGTATTTTCTCGTTCGGATCGTCGGCGCGCGAATCCTATGAGCGCATGATTGAACTGGTCGGCATGGCTGAGCATTACTTGCAGGAACATCGGGCATGGTCGATACCCGTGGTGGCAGCGCCGATCGAACCGCCGATCGATCCGATCGAGCTTGCAAGCCTGCGCCATCGTATCGCCGCGGTTGCCGGCTTTCCGGTAATTATGAAAACGCGTACCACGCCACAAACCTTGTCGTACGCGAGGCTGCCCGCGATCGAACGCATCGCGCAGCAAGGGCCGGCCACGCCTGATCATGTCATTCGGACGAAACGCACGCCAATGCTGGGTCGCGATGTCACCGCCTACGCTGCCCGCTACCGCGAGTACTTCGATGCGCATGCGGCTCGCGCACGCGAGAAGAAAACCATGCTTGATCCGGCGCCGCGAATGGTGGTGGATCCTCGCTTCGGTTTGGCCTCGATTGGACGGATTGCCAAAGACGCCGCGATCGTCGAAGAAATCTATGAACATACGATCGATGTGATTCTGCGCGCCGAAGCATTGGGTGACTATCGCGCGCTGCCGGCGCAGGATATTTTCGACGTTGAGTATTGGGATCTCGAACAAGCCAAATTGCGTAAGGGTGGTGCGGCGCCGCCGTTTGCAGGCGAGATCGCATTGGTCACCGGTGCGGCATCTGGCATCGGCAAATCAACTGTGACTGCGCTGCTCGCGCGAGGCGCTGCTGTCGTTGGCTTGGACTTGAATCCCGCTGTGGTCGCTGTGCATAACCGCGTTGATTATCTTGGCATCGCCTGCGACGTCACCGATTCTGCCGCGATTCAAGAAGCGCTGCAGACCGCGGTCAGACACTATGGTGGACTCGACATGTTGATCCTCAATGCCGGTATTTTTTCGGCGACGCGAAGCATCAAAGATCTGCCCTTGGAAGAGTGGCGCACCGCAATGACTGTCAATGTCGAGGCCAATATGCTCCTCATGCGAGCGTGCCACCCCTATCTTGCGCTCGCGCCGCGTGGCGGGCGTGTGGTTGTCATCGGATCAAAGAATGTACCCGCACCTGGGCCGGGCGCCGCCGCATATTCGGCCTCCAAAGCGGCGGTGACGCAACTTGCGCGAGTCGCCGCGCTGGAATGGGGTGCTGACGGTATTCGCGTGAATACGCTGCATCCGAATGCGGTATTCGATACCGGCATCTGGACCGATGAGGTGTTGACGGAACGTGCCAGGCGTTATGGACTCACGGTTGAGGCCTATAAACGCAACAATGTGCTGCGCACGGAGGTCACCAGTATGGATGTCGCCGAACTGGCTGCGGAAATGTGCGGGGCGTTGTTTGCCAAGACCACCGGTGCACAGTTGCCGGTCGATGGCGGCAATGAGCGGGTGATCTGATGGGAATGCAGGTTGAAACCATGCGGTGTGCGGGCAGCGTGCTCGAACTCATTGATCAACGATTACTGCCCTTCGAGATGCGGTATGTCGCATGTCATGACGCCCGCGAGACGGCCGACGCAATTGCGACGATGGTGGTGCGTGGAGCGCCGGCGATCGGGTGTGCCGCCGCGTATGGCTTTGCTCTGGAGGCAGCCAAGGTTGCCATGCTGCCAGTTGGGATCCGAACTGAAAAGATGGTCGAGGCAGGTCGGATGCTGCGGGCCAGCCGTCCGACCGCGGTCAATCTGTTCTGGGCAATCGATCGTATGGAGCAAGTCTTGCGGGAATCACCGCAGGCGGACGGGCCAGCCATCGCAAAGCAATTGTTGGCGGAAGCAGCCCGCATCTTCGCTGATGATATCGAGGTTAATCGCGCGATCGGGCGGCATGGCGCCACCGTGATTGCTGACGGCGCGCGCATCATGACCCATTGCAATGCCGGGGCGCTTGCCACCGCAGGCCATGGCACCGCGCTTGGCGTCATCCGATCCGCGCGCGATCAAGGCAAGCGCATCAGCGTGATCGCGAACGAAACGCGTCCCTATCTGCAAGGCGCCCGCCTCACTGCCTGGGAAATGGTGCAAGAAAGAATTCCGGTGACCCTGGTGACCGACAACATGGCTGGGCACCTGATGCAGCAAGGCGAGATCGATGTGATCGTGGTGGGCGCGGATCGGGTCGCCGCCAATGGTGATGTCGCCAACAAGATCGGCACCTATACCCTGGCTGTCTTGGCGGCGCGTCACCACATCCCCTTCTACATCGCCGCCCCACTTTCGACCATCGATCTGCAAACCCCAGATGGCGCGGGTATTCCGATCGAAGAGCGCGCCGCCGCCGAAGTAACGGGTTATCGGGAACTTCGTTGGGCGCCGGAAGGGGTTTCCGTGCGCAATTCGGCGTTTGATGTGACACCCGCGGAACTGGTTACCGGCCTCATCACCGAGCAAGGGGTGATGAGCCATCCGAACACGGAAAAGATGCGCGCGCTCTTCAATCCCTAAGAGGCGTGGCGCGCCGCCGGGCCGAGAAAAATGTGGAGAGCAGGCTCCCGCATTCATCGGCGAGTACGCCACTGGTGACGGCAGTATGGTGATTGAGCCTGGTTTCCTGCATTAAATCGATCACGCTGCCGCACGCGCCGGTTTTCGCATCGCGCGCACCAAAGACCAGCCGCGCCAAACGCGCATGCATGATCGCGCCCGCACACATGCAACAAGGTTCCAGCGTCACATAGAGGGAGCATTCCGGAAGGCGGTAATTTTGGAGCGACGCCGCGGCTTCCCGGAGCGCGATAATTTCCGCATGCGCGGTCGGATCATGGCGCGCGATCGGTTGATTGCCGCCGCGTCCGATGATTTTTCCGTCGTGAACCACGATCGCGCCGACCGGGATTTCACCTTGCAGGGCCGCAGTCTTGGCGATCGCGATCGCTTCCTGCATCCAAACCGTATCGGGGTCGGCGGGGCAGATCATTCCCACTCAATCGTCGCAGGTGGCTTGCTCGATACGTCGAGGACAACGCGGTTGATGCCGCGCACTTCGTTGATGATGCGAGACGACACGCGCGCCAGCAGATCGTAGGGCAGCGGTGCCCAGTCTGCCGTCATGAAATCGGTGGTCTGCACCGCGCGCAAGGCCACGACATGCTCGTAGGTGCGGCCATCGCCCATGACGCCGACCGAGCGCACCGGCAGGAACACGGCGAAGGCCTGCGCGGTCTTGTCGTACCAATCCGCGGCGCGCAATTCCTCGATGAAAATCGCATCGGCCCGGCGCAGCAGATCGGCGTATTCGGCCTTCACTTCACCAAGGATGCGCACGCCAAGGCCTGGCCCCGGAAACGGATGGCGAAACACCATGTCGCGCGGCAGACCGAGCGCGAGCCCAAGCTCCCGTACTTCGTCCTTGAATAGCTCGCGCAGCGGTTCAAGCAGTGACAGTTTGAGGCTTTCCGGCAAGCCACCGACATTGTGATGCGATTTGATGCTGGCGGCCTTCTTCGTCTTGGCGCCGGCGGATTCGATGACATCGGGATAAATGGTGCCTTGCGCCAGCCAGCGCGCGTCCTTCAGCTTGGCGGCTTCACGCTGGAAGACTTCGACGAATTCGCGGCCGATGATCTTGCGTTTTTGTTCAGGATCGCTGATGCCCTTGAGATGATGCAGGAAGTCCGTCGAGGCATCGACGTGGATCACCTTCACGCCCAGATTCTTCGCAAAAGTCTCCATCACCTGGACGGCTTCATTGAGGCGCAAGAGCCCGGTATCGACGAATACGCAGGTGAGTTGATTGCCGATAGCGCGATGAATCAAGGCGGCCGCAACGGAAGAATCGACGCCACCGGAAAGTCCGAGGATGACGTCGTCGGTACCGACCTGCGCTTTGATGCGTGCGACGGCTTCCTCAACATAAGCGGGCATCGTCCAGTCGCCCTTGCATCCGCAGATGTCACGCACGAACCGCTGAAGAATGACGCTGCCTTGCTTGGTGTGCGTTACCTCGGGATGAAACTGGACTGCATAGAACCGCCGATCAACGTCTGCCATGCCGGCGATCGGCGTCGATGCGGTGCTCGCAATCACCTTGAACCCGGGCGGCAGCGCATTCACCTTATCGCCATGGCTCATCCACACATCGAGCAGGCCATGGCCTTCGGCGTTGGTGCGGTCTTCAATGCCACGGAACAGCGCCGAGTGGCCACGCGCGCGGACTTCTGCATAGCCGAATTCGCGGATATTGGAATTCTCGACGACCCCGCCCAATTGCTCGGCCATGGTTTGCATGCCGTAGCAAATCCCCAGCACCGGGACGCCAAGTGAAAAGACGATCGCCGGCGCGCGGGGCGTGGTGCGCTCGGTAACCGATGCCGGCCCACCGGAAAGAATAATTCCGGTCGGCGCGAAGGCGCGAATAAATTCGTCGGATACGTCAAACGGATGCAGCTCGCAATAGACGCGCTGCTCACGCACGCGTCTGGCAATCAGCTGTGTGTACTGCGCCCCGAAATCGAGAATCAGGATGCGTTCATGCGCCCTACTATTCGACACGATAGTTCGGCGCCTCTTTCACGATCTGCACATCATGCACATGCGATTCGCGCATGCCGGCTGAAGTGATCTCAACAAATTCCGCGCGGGCGCGAACGTCCTCGATGGTTGGGCAACCCACATAGCCCATGCTCGCGCGTAATCCACCGAGCAGTTGATTGATCACAGCCACTACCGAACCCTTGTACGGCACGCGACCTTCCACGCCTTCAGGCACGAGTTTGTCGGCGTTGGATTCGGGGTCCTGGAAGTACCGATCCGCCGCGCCTTGCTGCATCGCGCCGATCGAGCCCATGCCGCGATACGACTTATAGGAGCGTCCCTGATAGAGTTCGATCTCACCGGGTGCCTCCTCGGTGCCGGCAAACATGCTGCCCAACATGACGCAATGGGCGCCGGCTGCAATCGCTTTCGCGACGTCCCCCGAGTAGCGAATGCCGCCATCGGCAATCAGCGGAATACCGGTTCCGGCCAAGGCTTTCGCGACACTGCTGATCGCGGTGATCTGCGGCACGCCGACGCCCGCCACCACGCGTGTGGTGCAAATGGAACCGGGGCCAATGCCTACCTTGACGCCATCCGCGCCGTGCTCGATAAGCGACTTGGCGCCCGCTTCGGTTGCGACATTGCCGCCAATGACATCGACCTTCGGAAAATTGCGCTTCACCCAGCGTACGCGATCGAGCACACCCTGTGCATGGCCATGCGCGGTGTCAACGACGATCACATCGACGCCGGCTTCAATGAGGGCCGCCACGCGCTCCTCGGTCCCCTCGCCTACGCCAACCGCCGCGCCGACACGGAGCTTGCCTTGCTCATCTTTGCAGGCATACGGATGTTCACTCGACTTCAAAATGTCTTTGACGGTGATCAGACCACGTAATTCGAAATTGTCATTGACCACCAGGACGCGTTCGAGGCGGGACTTGTGCAAGAGCGCCTGGGCTTCTTCGAGGGTTGCGTTCTCGCGCACCGTAACGAGCCGATCGCGTGGCGTCATGATGTTGCGCACCGGTTGGTCGAGCTCGGTCTCGAACCGCAGATCGCGGTTGGTGACGATGCCGACGACACGTGAGCCCTCTAGCACCGGCAAGCCGGAAATGCGATGTAGCGCGGTAAGAGCCTTGACCTCACGCACCGTCATCGTCGGCGGAATGGTGATCGGATCGCGCAGCACCCCGGATTCATACCGCTTCACCTTCTGCACCTCCAACGCCTGCTGTTTGGGCGTGAAGTTCTTATGGACGATGCCGATACCGCCTTCTTGCGCAATCGCAATCGCCAAGCGCGCGTCGGTCACCGTATCCATGGCAGCCGAAATCAGCGGAACGTTCAGTCCGATATTGCGGGTAAGGCGGGTTTTGAGGTCGACTTCGCGGGGCAGGACGCGGGAATGCGCCGGAAGTAGAAGCAGATCATCGAACGTATAAGCTTTGGCGGCGATACGCATGGACCGGGGCTGGCGATTGCGCGGCGAAGATTCAGATGCCGCAAAGTGAAATTATACACGTCCGAGTGGCCGGAACCTTGCGATCAAAAATTGGCCTGCCGATGTGATGGAGATCGCCGCAGATTCGCTCAGTAATAGTTCCATTTAGCGGCTGATGGCTCACCGTTCAACCTCGTTACCATGCATGGGAGTGTTGGTCATGCGAATCCTGATTCTTGTCGCGTCTCTCGTTGTTGGTGCTAACGCCACGGCCCAACCCTATAAATGGGTCGATTCGAATGGTCGCGTTCAGTATTCCGATCATCGCCCGCCAAGCGCACAAAATGCTGAGACGGTCAAACAGCGAATCGGAAGCGCGACCGGTCCTTCAGAGGCGGCGAGCGGTGCCGCGAAGGCGGAGGGTGGTGCCAAGGCGGAGCCAATGACGACCGCTGAGAAGGAACAAGCATTTCGCAAGCGCAAGATCGAGGAGCAGGAAAAAGCGGATAAGCAAGCCAAGGCCGATGAACTGGCGAAGGAAAAGAAACAGGCTTGCACCGATGCGCAGCGGCACCTTGGCGCCATCGACAACGGTATGCGCATCACGCGACATGGTGAAAACGGTGAGCGCGTGATCCTGAATGATGCCGAGATCGCCGCCGATAAAGCACGCACCGCGAAAATCGCCGCCGACGCTTGTAAATAGGTGCCACGCAAACCGATTGCTTGGCTAAGGCCGGTTACTAACCGGCTGCGCTTTGCGCACTCGTCGCCGACGCGCTTCTTTCGGTTCCGCCGCCAAGGGGCGCACGATTTCCAGCCGATCGCCCTCTTTGAGTGGCTGTGCAAGATCTGCGGCAACGCCGTAGATCGCCAGACCAAACCCACTTGACCAGTTGATTTCTGGAAACCGTGCGAGCAGTCCGCTCGCTGCCAGCGCCCCGCTCACCGTCGTGCCTTCAGTCAGATCCAACTCGTAGCGCAACCAGGTTCGTGCGGTGCTCGCGTAGATCATTTCAACCCGCATCGGCCGCCTGATTGGCAAGCGTATCGGCGCGGCGTACGAACGCATCGACCAGCGTTCCGGCGATGTGATTGAACATTGGCCCAATCAAGTGTTCGAGCAGGCCGCTCGCAAGCTGATAATTGAGGACCAGAAGGACTCTCGATACGTTCCGCTGCAAGGGCGTGAATGACCATAGGCCATCCAATGATCGGAACGGACCATCGACCAGTTTGAGCGCAATCGACAGGTCGTCGGCTGTCTCATTTTGGGTCGTGAATCGCTGGCGCACGCCGCGATATTCGATTTGCAGCGTGGCCTCGACCTGCCTTGGGCCTAATCGGCGGCTGGCGCTCGCACGACACCACGGCAGAAAGGTCGGATAGGCCTCGATATCGGCGACGAGCGCATGCATCTGCTCCGCGGAGAATAAGACCAGCGCTGAACGTTCGATTCGTACCATGGAATTTCAGGAGGGCTCTATAAGGCGCCGACGGCTACAATGCCCCGACTTTAGCTTGGTTGAGCAAAATGAGCATCGTCGAGAACCGTAAAGCGTCGCACGACTATTTTATCGAGGAGCGTCTGGAAGCGGGTTTGCTGCTCGAAGGATGGGAAGTGAAGGCGATTCGTGCCGGGCGGGCCCAGCTCAAAGAGGCGTACGTGATCATCAATGGGGACGAAGTGTTCCTGATCGGCGCACATATCTCGCCCTTGCCCACGGCCTCCCGCCATGTGCAACCCGACCCGACTCGCACCCGCAAGCTCCTACTCCATGCGCGGGAAATCGAGCGATTGATCGGACAGGTCGAACGCGCCGGATACGCCTTAGTGCCGGTCGATCTCCATTACACGAATGGTCGGATCAAGTTGCAAGTGGGACTTGCAAAAGGCAAGAAACAGTACGACAAGCGCCAAGTGGAAAAAGACCGCGACTGGGCCCGCGAGAAGCAACGTCTCGTTCGACAGCAGAATCGCTAGCACGCACCTAACGGTTTGCCAGCGCCATCCAGGT
>CAMDRJ010000107.1 GCA_945906755.1 Klebsiella pneumoniae
ACCCGGGTCAGGGCCTTCGCGATCGCGGCGGATCACGGGCTCATTTGCTGCTCTGACTCTGACACTCTAGCCCACGCGTTGCAATCGTGCCGGCTCCTGGTCGAGCGCAACGTTCGCCGCTGCGCGCACGACTTCGCCAAGAATAATCATGGTTGGTCCATCGCCAGTCAGCGCTGCCAGCGCCGGCAGCTCGGCGAGTTGACCAATGTAGCGCGCAGAGTGGGGTAGCGATGCGCTTTCCACAATCGCGACCGGCGTATGCGGTGCGCGGCCATGCGCAATCAGGGCACTCGTGATCGCTGCCGCTTCGCCGCGCCCCATGTAGATCACCGCGGTATCGGCCGCCACGGCCGCATCGACCCAACTGCTGGCGCGCTCATCATCACCGACGCGCGGCGTCACGAACACCACGCTGCGACTGACGCCACGCTGAGTGAGCGAGGCGCCCAGCTCCGCGCTCGCTGCCAATGCAGAGGTCACGCCGGGAACGACTTCCACCGCAATACCCGCCTCGCGCAGCGCATCGATCTCTTCTTGTGCGCGGCCAAACAGCATCGGATCGCCGCCTTTGAGGCGCACGACGACAGCGTGACGCTGGGCGGCATCGATAAGACGCTTGTTGATGAAGCGCTGCGCCGTCGAATGCTTGCCGCAGCGTTTGCCGACCGCGATATGCTCGGCACGCGTGGCAAGCGCGATCGTCTCAGGATGCACGAGCGCGTCGTGAAATACGATGTCCGCGCGTTCGAGCAGACGCACCGCACGCACCGTGAGCAAATCCGGTGCGCCCGGGCCCGCGCCAACGAGATAGACGGTGCCGCTCATGCGTTCGCTGCGGTACGCCTGCGAAAGAGCGGAATCGGCCGCTCGACGGATACTTGATAGGCCTCGCTGAAATCGCGAAACGCAGCGAGCGAGGCTTGGGCATCCTGATCCTCGCGCAATGCGAAGGTATCGAAGCCGACGCG
Source organism: Klebsiella pneumoniae (assembly GCA_945906755.1). Taxonomy (GTDB): domain Bacteria; phylum Pseudomonadota; class Gammaproteobacteria; order Burkholderiales; family SG8-39; genus SHXR01. Next base: position 969 of record CAMDRJ010000107.1, read on the forward strand.
CGCAAGATTGAAGAGCTGATCGCGCAGCACGTCGCCGGTAGCACGCAGCTCGCCGCGATATCGCAACCGATCGCGCAGCGTGCGAGCAATCGAATAACCGCGTCCATCGCTGAACTTCGGGAAATGGACGGCTACCAGCCCAAAGATGTGAAGATGCTCCGCAATGGCAGGCGCTTCATGATGAGTGGCGAGTTCGACGCCGATCGGTCCTTGCCTCGCTGCAAGCATCGTGGCGTCCCGCTGCCAGCGCGCAAGCGAAATCAGCGCCGGCGCGAGGGCCGGCACTTCGGCCGCATCATCGATGCGAATCCACGGATCAGTGAGAAGCTGTTGCTGATTGATGAGTGTTGGCATAGACGGTTTCCTTGAAGGGTTCGATGCCGATACGGCGCACGACATCGATGAATCGTTCGTCATCGCTTTCGCGTTGTGCCACATAGCAATCGAGCAAGCGGCCGATCACATCCGGTATTTCATCTTGTGCGAATGACGGGCCGATCACTTTTCCAAGCGAGGCGCTCACGCCCTGTGATCCGCCGATCGAAACCTGGTACCACTCCTCGTTGGCCTTGTCGACGCCAAGGATGCCGATATGGCCGACATGGTGATGACCACAGGAGTTGATGCAGCCGGAGATGTTGAGATCGAGTTCGCCGATGTCGTGCTGAAAATCGAGATTGTCGAAACGCTCCTGGATCGCCGCGGCAATCGGCAACGATTTCGCATTCGCCAGCGAACAGAAATCCCCGCCCGGACAGGCGATGATATTGGTGAGCAAACCGATGTTGGGCGTGGCCAGACCCAGTTCGCGCGCGCGCTGCCACAGGTCGTGCAGATCGCTTTGCCGTACATCGGCAAGGATCAGATTCTGTTCATGGCTCACGCGCAGCTCACCGAAGCTGTAACGATCGGCGAGATCGGCAATCGCGTCCATTTGATCGGCAGTCACATCGCCCGGTGGCACGCCAGTCTTCTTAAGCGATAGCGACACCGCCGCGTAGCCGGGCATCTTGTGCGTGTGAACGTTGCGGCGATACCACGCGGCGAAGGCGCGGTCGGTCACGAGCAACTCGGCAAGTGCCGCGTCATGTGATGGCAGCAGCGCGTAGGCAGGACGTGTGAAGCGCGCTTCGACGCGCTGAATTTCCGCTTCGATCAGCGTGGCCGGTCCATCTTTGAGATGCGCCCATTCTTCTTCGACTTCGCGCGTGAAGACTTCCGGTGTTTTTTCCCGCACGAGAATCTTGATGCGGGCCTTGTACTTGTTGTCGCGCCGTCCGTAGCGGTTGTACACGCGCAGAATCGCATCGAGATAAGTGAGCAGATGCTGCCACGGGAGGTACTCGCGAATCACATGGCCGATCACTGGTGTTCGGCCTAAACCACCACCGACAATGACCTGGAAGCCGATCGCACCATCGTCCGCGCGGATCGCGTTGAGGCCGATGTCGTGGACCAGCGCGGCGGTGCGATCGTTCAGCGAGCCATTGACGGCGATCTTGAATTTGCGCGGTAGAAACGAAAATTCGGGATGGAAGGTCGACCATTGCCGGACCAATTCGCACCAGACGAACGAATCGACAATCTCATCGGGCGCGACGCTTGCAAAGTGATCGGTCGTCACATTGCGCACACAATTGCCGCTCGTTTGGATCGCGTGCATCTCCACCGACGCCAGCTCGGCCAGCATGTCCGGCACGTCTTCCAGGCGTGGCCAATTGAGCTGCAGATTCTGGCGCGTGCTGAAATGTCCGTAGCCGCGGTCAAACTTTCTGGCGATGTCCGCGAGTTTGCGAAGCTGCCGGGAGGCCAGCAAACCGTACGGGATGGCGACCCGGAGCATCGGCGCATAGCGTTGAATGTAAAGGCCATTTTGCAGACGCAGCGGCAGGAACTCGTCGTCCGTCAGCGCGCCCGCGAGATACCGGCGCGTCTGATCGCGGAACTGCGCGACCCGCTCAGTCACAATACTTTGGTCGATATGGTCGTAGAGATACATCGCTCGTCCAGGTCGAGAAGACCGGGCGATGCTATGGGGAGGGCTTGGCTAAAGGAACGAATGAATCGCGATGAGCAAAGAACTGCATGGCATAACGCCTGTGGCTGGTGAAGGGTGATGGCCGATGACGGCCGTGAAGGGTGAAGGGTGGGTCAACGCACCCCAGCCTTCTCCCCCGGTGACCGGTGACCCCGACAGTCAGGGCCGGCTCTTGCGCACCGATCCGATTGGCAATGGCGTCTATCGCGCTACCCGCGACCAGCGGCTCGAACCGTGCTGCACCCTGGATTATTCGGTGATCGCCGCTGTTTCGTGGGCCCAGTTCAGCGCGGTCATGAGCGTGGTATTGAGGTTCAATTGATCGACGCCGCAACGATCCGCCGCGGCAAAGATATGCACCGGGTCGCCTTGCTCGCATAGCCGCCGATCCGCTCATCGCGATTCAATATCGCCTCGCGACAAACAAACGGCAAGATCTTTCCCTCTGACGCGGGCGCGTCGCTCGCCGCATCATGAACAGTGATGAGCGGCGCGACTTCATTCAGCCGCGCAAACGCATCCGTACTGTCTATCACCCCGGCAACGGGCGTGGGTACCAGGATCGGCTGCGACGTGGGAACCCTGCGCCGTACCGGCGGCCGGAAAAAGGTAGCCAGAAAACGAAACATAGGCGGTCAAAGAGTGATCGAAACGATGATGGCATGCAATCGCAAGCGAACAACAGTCCGCTTGGAACTTCCACGAACGATCTCGGACAGCTGCGGCGGTCCCTCAGTTATTCGGTCAAGGCGCCATTTTTCCGCGCGGAATCGCCCGCGCGTCATGTCATCAGTCACAATCAGGCGTGCGCCCTCACCGTCGTTGCATCAACCACGCTGCTATTGCATCCAGCACCGCAGGCGATTCTCCGAGCGCGGGCAAAGCGGCGATCCGCACATCGGGATGGGAGATCCGGGCGGCGTCCATCAATGCCGTAACGTCGCGCTTCAGGTGGCCGCCTTGGCCGAGAAACAGCGGGGCGATGTCGATCGAATCGACGCCGGATGCGATCATCGTTGCGACCGCCTCAGGAAACGTCGGTGCGGTGAATTCTAGGTAGGCGAGCCCGACCGTCAGCGCGGGTGCTTGCGCGCGGATCCGATCAGCGATGGCGCGCATCGGTGCCGACCACATAGGGTCGCGCGACCCATGTGCGAGCAGGATCAGTCCTTTTCTCATGCAGGGCCCATGAGCTGCATTGGCAGCGTATCGAGATTGGCGAGCAGCCGATGCGCCTTCGCGCGCGTGAGCATTGCGCTATCGGCCGCTCCGGTCAGCACGCCAAACGCATGCACACCCGCCGCGTTGCTCGCATCGATATCAAGTGGCGTGTCGCCCACATACGCCGCCTCGCTCGGCGCTACGCCTAGCATTTCAAGGCAGCGCAAGATGCCTTCCGGATCGGGCTTGCGTTGCTTGACATCGGCATTCGTGACGACCGCCTGGAAGAAATGCGCGACGCCCGCTTCTTGTAAATGCTCGATAACTTGGGGCGATGCATTGGTCATGATGCCAAGCGCGATACCCTGGCTCTGCAGGGCCTGCAAGGTCGCGACTAATCCCGGGAAGATGCGTGCATGTTCGCGCAACACCGGCATCCAGATCTCGCGTGCTGCACGCATCATGCCTTTCATATGCGCATCGCGATCCGGCGTATCGGCGGGCACCACGTTTGCCCAGAAGTTGGTTCCGGTCGAGAGGGCGTGCCGCACATGGTCAAGGGTGACGGCGTAGCCAAACGGCTGGGCCGCGCGTCTTGCCAATTCGAAGTACGCGTTGACCGAATCGAGGATCGTGCCATCGACATCGAAGACGCACGCCCGCACGCGTTTGGCGGTCCAGGGTTCAAGGTTGATGTGATGGCCATCGGCAAGCGCGAGTGCCGCACGCATCTGAATGGACGCGATGACTTCAACCGTATCCATTGCGTAACCCGGAACATCCGGGACGATGGCGGCCGCGGCGAACTCACCAATGCGAAGCGGAATGCATTGCGCGCTACAAAACGCGGCAGAAGGCGGGGTCACGGTTGCCGATGGGAGCGATCGCAACGATTGCCAGGAGGTGAGACTCAATGCATCGGTAATTTGGATATTGACGGTACCGGGGTACGGATCGATGCCGGCGAGCGCGATGGCTTGACGCCGGACCCAATCGAGTTGCGTAAAGCCCGCTGCCTGCCCGCGACCGGTGACAATGCGCCCGGTGATTATCATGCTCGTTCCTTGCTGCATTCGAGGCCGGAGAATAGCGTCATTCCGCGCGTAGAGGGGACGGCGCGAGGCCGCTTGACGGTACACTACCGCGCTTATTCGCCCGTGACGATCCTTGCTGGAGAGCCCTATGAATCGCCTTGAAGGTGCGCTGTCCCTCGCATTTGCCGCGGCGTTGGCCGGTCTAAGCACCAACGCCATCGCCCAGGAATATCCGACGCGACCGATCACGATGATCGTGCCTTATGCCGCCGGCGGACCGGCCGACCAGATTTCGCGCGTGATCCAGCACGAGATGTCGCAACGCCTTGGCCAGAACGTCGTCATCGAGCTGAAGCCCGGTGCCGGCGGCAACATCGGCGCTGAACAGGTGGCCAAAACAAGTAAGCCCGACGGCTACACGATCCTCAACACGGCGACCAGCCTCGCGAGTAATCCGATTCTGCAGAAGAATTTTCCGTTTGACCCATTGACCGATCTCGTCGCGGTCGCCGGCATCAATGTCATTCCGATGAGTGTGGCGGTCCATCCTTCGGTGCCGGTGAAGGATTTGCGCGAGTTCATCGCTTGGGCGAAGAAAAAAGACAAGGGCCACGGCGTCACATTTGGGTCGGCCGGTCCCGGCACAACGACGCATCTGTCAGGCGTGCTGTTCGCCGACGTGGCGGGTATCGAAATCACGCATGTCCCGTACAAGGGCACGGCCCCTGCGCAGGTGGCGCTGCTTGGCGGGCAGCTCGAGGCGATCTTCGATTTCGCGAGCACGATCGCGCCGCATATCAAGGCGGGCAAGGTACGTGGGCTCGCGGTCGCCGGGCCGGTCCGCGTGTCCAGCCTGCCCGATGTGCCCACTGCGATCGAGCAGGGCGTCAACTATGATTTCGCGGGATGGTTTGGGATCTTTGTGCCGCGCGGCACACCGCCTGCAATCGTCGCGAAATTGAATGACGCCGTCAATTACGCGCTCAATCATCCGGACGTGAAGAGACGGATTTTCGATCGCGGTGAAATCGGCACGCCGGGAACACCCGAAGAGTTCGCGAAATTTTTTCGTGGGCAAATGGAGCTTTGGCGCAAGCTTCTGGCCGCGGGGCGCTTGCAGCATATTGATTAACCTCGCGATTGATCGCGACCCGCATTTCGATCAGGCCAGCATGAAGAAAAAACTCATCATCGCCATTACTGGCGCGTCCGGTGTCATCTATGGCATCCGCACACTGGAAATTCTGCGCGCTGCCGGCAACGTCGAGACGCATCTGGTCTTGTCGCCTTCGGCCGCGCGCACGATCGCCGAGGAAACCGACTACGACACCGCGCAGGTCAAGGCATTGGCCGATACCTTGTATAGCTACCGCGATATCGGCGCGGCGGTGTCAAGCGGTTCGTTCAAGACCGAAGGCATGCTGATTGCGCCTTGTTCGGTGAAGACCTTATCGGGCATCGCCAACTGCTTCGATGATGATCTGATCGTTCGCGCTGCCGATGTGCAATTGAAGGAACGCCGGCGCGTCGTCCTGCTGTTTCGCGAAACGCCGCTGCATGCCGGACATATCGAACTGATGGCGCAGGCAACACGCAATGGCGCGATCGTCATGCCACCGGTGCCCGCGTTTTATCACCGGCCGCAATCGCTCGACAACGTCGTGAGTCAGACGGTCGGTCGCGCGCTCGATCTGTTCGGCATCGATGCAGGCATCGTCAAACGCTGGCAGGGCACTGATCCCGCGCGCTTAAAAGGGCGGCGCACGCAAGGAGAAGATGAATGACGCGCGGTCATGCGGATGTGGTGGTGCGCGGCATCGATTGGCTTATTACCGTCGATACAACGCGGCGGGTCATTCGCGATGCCGGGATTGCGATCAAAGCGGGCAAGTTCGTTGCAATAGGCAAGTCCGCCGCGATCGAACAGGCCTGGACAGCCGAGCGGATCGTCGATGGCAAGGGCACGGTCGTGACGCCTGGCTTCATCGACAATCATCTGCACGCCTCGTTTCAGATGTCGCGCGGCTTGGCCGACGAAGCGAATGCGCAGTCGTTTTTGTTTGAGCATATGTATCCGTACGAGGCGGCTAACACGGCTGAGGATGTGTATGTCAGTTCGTCGTTTGCGGCGCTCGAATTGCTGCGCCATGGCGTGATCTGCTTCATCGATCCGGGCAACTATCATCCCGATGCGACCGTGCGCGCGGTGATGGCTTCCGGCATGCGGATGAACGTCGCCTGCAGTTGCTTCGATCAAACCAAATCGGTCTTGGGGCTGTTGCCACCATCGATGATCGAATCGACCGAGAAGTGTCTGGACAAGACCCAAGGCATGTTCGACACTTATCTTGGCAAGCACCAAGGCAGATTATCGGTAAGCGCCTCGTTTCGCGGGCTCAATAACGCCACCGACAAACTGATTACCGGGCTCAAAGACATCGCCAAAAAGCACGATAGCTTCGTGCAGACCCATGCGTGCTTTTCCTATTCGACGCGCGATTCCAGCATCGCCCAACACGGTAAGCCCGAGATCGAGCGCCTGGAGTCGCTTGGCGTACTCGATGAGCGCACCGTGCTCGTGCATTCGGGCTGGCTCGAGCCGCAGGAAGTCGCGATGCTCGCCAAGCGCAAACCCACCTTGGTGTGCAGTCCCTCATCGTCAGTGCATAACGGCTACGGCTATCTCACGGTCGGCATGCATCCAGAGTTGCTCGCACTTGGGGTGAACGTGACGCTCGGCTCCGATCACGCGTGTTCGGGCATTGTCGATATCGTCCAAGAAATGCGCCTTTGCGTATGCGGCTACAAAGAAGCTCGTGCCAATCCGCGTGTCATGCCGCCTGAAACCGCGGTCGAGATGGCAACCATCAATGGCGCGAAGGGCCTTGGCATGGCTGATCGCATCGGTTCGATTGAAATGGGGAAAGAAGCGGACTTCGTGATGTTCGATGCTACGGTGCCGGAATGGCAGCCGCTCTATAACCCGGTATCGAACTTGGTCTACAGCGCCACCGGCAATACTGTGAAGCACGTCTATATCGCCGGTGACCAAGTATTGAAGGATGGCAAACCGACCAAGATCAATTACGACGATGTGATGCGCGAAGTCAAAACGACCGCCGATCGCATCGCCGGTCGCTTGAATATGCAGAAGATGGTGAAGCTGCGCTGGCCGGTGGAGTAAGGACGTCGCCTATTCCGTGAAGCGCAGCCCCGTCCAGGCGATGGCGGTCACGGCGAGCATGGGGACGGTCAAGGTACCAGGCACATAAAAGAACGCCGAGACAAACGCGCTCCATGATTCGATCGCAAATCCGAATCCGCCCAGGATCACGCCAAACATCGCATAGCGGCGCATATAGACAGGTAACCAGCGCGACTGCTCGCGGTTATGCCGCAGCGCAGCTGCGAAGGCGTAGACATCGCTTTGCCGGCTGAGATCTCGAAAGAGCCAGCCGAAGAACACATAGCGATAGAGTGCGACGCGAAGAGGGAGGTTCATAGCGGGCTCCGACAGGCACATCGGGTTGCAGCAATCCGGACGAGTAGGTGGCGACGTTACGCGGATTTTGAGCGGTGTCGTATCGGAGTGGTGACTTGCCGTGAGAACTTTGGCGTTCTTGGCATTCTTCGATCAAGCCGCTGTCAACTAGCGGATCACGGGTGGGCAGGGTGTTGCGCAGAGCCTGCTGTGGCGCGCCACCGAGACACGATCAAACGGCGCATATGCCGAATCGTTCGATCCACATAGCGATTGATTCGTTCTACTCACGAACGATGCGTCCTACCATCGCCCTCCTTCTTGGAGCCGTCACGGAGCCGCAGCGATGGAACGCGTTATTTCAACCAGTCAATCGAATCGTACCGAGGCACCGGTGGCCCAGTTGCCGGTCGCCGCCAAGATACGCGCGCTTGAGGAAACGCTGCATCGCATAGTGCTGGAATATTCGCCGGTTGCGCTCGCGAGCAGCCTCTCCGCCGAAGACATGGTCCTCGCCGATGCGATCTTCCGCAATGACCTTGACATCGAGATCTTCACGCTCGACACCGGCCGGCTTCATCGCGACACGCTCGATCTGCTCGATCAGATCGAACAACACTACGGCCGACAGGTGCGCCGCGTGCTGCCTGATCCGCAGGCGATCGCACAGTACGTAGAGAGCCATGGACGGGACGCGTTCTATGCAAGCGTCGAGCTGCGCAAAGGCTGCTGCGCGATCCGCAAAATCGAACCGCTTGCCCGTGCGCTCACCGGCAAACAGGCGTGGATCACAGGTCTCAGGCGCGAGCAGGCCGTTACACGCGAAGCGCTGCAGGGCAGCGAGCCCGATGCGGTGCACGGCATCACCAAATTCAATCCGCTTGCGGACTGGTCCGAAGCGGAAGTTTGGGACTATGTTCGCGCGTATAACGTGCCGGTCAACCGATTGTATGAACAAGGTTATCGCTCGATCGGTTGCGGGCCTTGCACCCGGCCAACCGTCACGGGCGAAGATGTGCGTGCTGGGCGTTGGTGGTGGGAACAACCGGCATTACGTGAATGCGGCTTGCATGTCACCCCGGATGGCCGGCTGGCTCGCAAGGAGCCCGCATGAATGCTGTCGTTGATCCGGCGCTCTTCTCGCGCGAAAGTCCCAAGCGCGGGCATCTTGATTGGCTGGAATCCGAGGCCATCCATATCCTGCGCGAGGTCGCGGGCGAGTGCGCCAATCCGGTGCTGTTCTTCTCAGGCGGCAAGGATTCGATCGTGCTGCTTCGCTTGGCCGAGAAGGCGTTTCGACCGGCCCGCTTTCCGTTTCCATTGCTGCATATCGATACCGGTCATAACTACCAGGAAGTGATTGCCTTTCGTGATGCACGCGCAGCGGAATTGGGTGAACGGTTGTTGGTGCGCTCGGTGGAAGATTCGATTCATCGCGGTACCGTGCGCTTGCGCAACGCGGGTGATAGTCGCAATGCCGCGCAATCGGTGACGCTTCTCGAAGCGGTTACGGAGTTCGGGTATGATGCCTGCATCGGGGGGGCACGCCGCGACGAAGAGAAGGCCCGTGCGAAAGAACGCGTGTTCTCGTTTCGCGACGAATTCGGTCAATGGGACCCGAAGAATCAACATCCCGAGTTGTGGAATCTCTACAACACGCAGGTTCACCCAGGCGAGCATATGCGCGTCTTTCCGATCAGCAACTGGACCGAGCTCGATGTGTGGCAATACATTGAGCGCGAACAACTCGCGGTGCCGTCCATCTATTTTGCGCACCGCCGACCGATTGTGCGGCGCGGTTCTTTGCTCATGCCGGTCACTGACTTAACACCGGCTCGCGACGACGATCCGATCGAGGAAGTGTCGGTACGCTTTCGTACCGTGGGCGATATCTCGTGCACCTGTCCGGTCGAATCGACGGCGCGTACGGTGGCGGAAATCCACCAATATGGAAAGCCATATTTGCAATTATGCAAACGACAACCGATCTCAATAACCTGCGACTGGTTGCTGAAATTGCGCAATCGGGAACCCTGGCCGGCGCGGCACGCCGACTTGGCGTCAACCACGCGACCGCGTTTCGCCGGCTCGAAAAGCTGGAAGAGGGCCTTGGCGTCCGCCTGTTCGAGCGAAGCGGCGGCCGCTACGTTGCGACGGAGGCGGGCGAAATCATTGCGCGCACCGGCGCGGTCATTGAGCATGAAGCATCGGCGGCACTGCGAAGGGTGGCGGGTCGCGATCTGCGGCCAAGTGGATTGGTGCGGTTTACCACGACCGAGGGGCTTGCTGAGCACTTTGCGTGGCCGATCGCGTGCGCATGCCGCCGCCGACATCCGGAGATCGAATTGCAGGTGATCACGGCCGGTGCTATTCACAATCTCTCGAAACGTGATGCTGACATCGCGCTTAGAACGGCTCTAGCACCGCCTGGAGATCTGATCGGCAAACGGATCGCAGCCGTTGCGCATGCGGTGTACGGTGCCAAACGCTATTTGCGTGGCGCGCGGAAGCTGCAACATCTGAGCGACCACGATTGGATCGCCTTGGACGATTCGATGAGCCATCACATCGCGCTTAAATGGCTGGCCAAGATCATCCCGCCGGAACGCGCAAGGCTCCGTACCAATACCTATAGCGGCGTGCTCCACGCCTGCATCAGCGGATTGGGGCTTGCGGTGCTGCCGTGCTTTTTGGGTGACGGCGCAGGCGCGCTAGAGCGCGTGACCGAGCCCTTGGATGATTGCCGAAACGAGCTTTGGTTACTGATGCATCGGGACATGCGCAATACCGCGCGCGTCAAAGCGGTCTATCAGCTCATGATCGAGGAGCTGGACAAATCCGCCCGCGCGATTTCCGGTAACGTGGGTTGACGAACCACGCTGATTGCGCGAGATAGCCCATCAGCGCTTCCATGGGAATTGCTGAGGTCGGCGGTCGGTCGCCCTATGGGGCCGCCGCGATCGAGGGTAAGCCTTGCCTCGGGTTGGATTCCAAAGTAGGATTCCTACTTCATCGCTCCTGGGGAGTAGAACCATGCAGGTATCGGAAAAAGGTCAGGTCACCATTCCAAAGCACATCCGCACCGCGGCGGGTGTGCTGCCGGGTAGCGAAGTGGCGTTCTCGCTCGAGGCCGGCAAAATCGTCATTAGCAAGGTCGCGACCGGCGTCAAGACCGATCGCCGAATCGCGTTGCGTGCGGCTGCGGCCAAGGTCCGCAAGAGTATGAGCGCGGAATTTAGGCAGATGAGTGCCGACGATGTGATGGCCTTCCTGCGCGCGGACGTCCCACCTAAAGCGGCCCGCCGTGGCAAGCGTTGATTTGGCATCGTACGACGGAAGCTCGGGATTCCTGGTCGATAGCAACGTCTGGATCGATTGCATCGATTCGGCCAGTCATTGGCATGACTGGGCGATTGACGAACTCCAGCATTGCAGCGAACGCGCGCCTTTGCACGTCAATTTGATCATCTACACGGAATTGCTGGTTCCCGAGCCGGATGTCGCTGCGCTTGATGCCATGCTCGATATCTTCGATACAAAGCGAACCGCATTGCCGTGGGCCTGCGCGGCGTTGGCAGCCAAGGCGTTTGGTACGTATCGAAAGCGAGGTGGCGCCCGACGGACGCCCTTGCCGGATTTCTTCATCGGTGCGCATGCGGCGGTGGCCAACCTCGCCATGCTGACGCGCGATCCGCGTCCCTACCGCGCGCACTTCCCGCGTTTGCTGATCGTTGGTCCGGCGTAGAGGGTGATTCGGACCGGGAAATTCGAACCAACCTAACCTGGAGAACCTGGTTTGACCAAGCACTGGCGCGTCCACTCTCTTGCATTCAGCGCCCCTTGCGGCACCCGTCCCCTTAGAATCCCTGCCACCTGCGCCACCGTCTCCATCGATTGATGTTCAATCGCGGGCAGCGTGAGTCCGGCGGTATGCGGTGTCGCAATGACATCCCGACGTGCGGCCAACGCCGGCGTGGGCATCTGGTCCGGGGCGCGGCCGACATCCAGTGCGGCGCCTGCGAGCCTTCCTGAATCGAGCGCGCGCCCGAGTGCGGCTTCATCGACGAGGTTGCCGCGCGAGACGTTGATAAAGAATGCGCCGCGTTTCATTTTCTGGAATTGTTGTTCGCCAATCATGTTTTCAGTCTGTGCGTTGGCGACTGCGAGCGGCACGACGAAGTCGCTCTGCGCGAGCAGATCGTCGAGTGGCGTCTGCTCGATATCATTCACGAATGGATCGTTAATGAGCACGCGCATGCCAAGCGCGCGGACCACGCGCACTAGTTCTCTGCCGATCGCGCCATAGCCGATCACGCCGATCGTGCTGCCGCGCAGTTCTCTGCCCATTACTGCTTGCGGTATTCTGTTTGAGTGATAGGCCGTCGCATGCTCGCTAACGCGGCGCGACAAGTCGATCATGAATCCAACCACGAGTTCGGTGACCGAGGTGACGAAGCCGGCGCTCGCTTGCGTCACCAGGACGCCTGCCTTGCTGGCGGCGGCCACGTCCACATTGCGGATATCGATCGCGCAGCGCACGAACGCCACGAGTTTCGGAAGCCGCTCGAAGAGCACGGCGGGTCCGGCTGATTGGCGGTACGACACAATGAGGTCGCAATCGCGGGCGGCGGCGATCAGGGCGTCACCGTCCAGCGGCGAATCGGTTGGATTCAGGATCACTTCGCCAAGGGATCGCAATCCCGCAAGGGCTCGCTCGCCATAGTAGTTGGCCAGCGTATCGGGGGAGTGCGTCAACAGGATTCTGGACATGTAAGAGTTCGCCGAGTAAATTAGCCGTGTATCTAACTAGAAGAGGAGACCGTCATGCGCTATCGCAATCTGCTGCTGCCTGCCCTCACTATATGCCTTGCCGCCGCGTTTTCGCTGCCTGCCGTGGCGCAGCAAAAGCAGGTCTGGAAGGCCTCCGATGTGCATCCGCTTGGCTATCCGACGGTTGAAGCGATTCAACGCATGGGTAAGAAATTGGAAGCCGAGACCAAGGGTCGCATTTCGATCCAGATGTATCCGGCCATGCAGCTGGGTGGCGAGAAGGAAATGATCGAGCAGGCGCAGGTCGGCGCGTTGCAGATCGCGCGCATCTCGGTGGGCGCGATGGGGCCGGTGGTCGATGACCTCAATGTGTTCAATATGCCGTTCATCTTTCGCGATGAAGCGCATATGCGAAAGGTGATCGACGGGCCGATCGGACAGGAATTACTGGAGCGCACCTCCAACGCGCCGACCTCGCGCCTAATAAGTAGGGAGTTCCCCCGGCTCTGCCGGGGAGGCAGCAGAAGTTTGACGAATCCGGGAGTCCACCCGGCGAAACTATCGATCGTGAGCCGCCAAGCACAC
>CAMDRJ010000108.1 GCA_945906755.1 Klebsiella pneumoniae
CGACTGAACCCCAAGGCAATCCGGTGGGTGATGCGCATGCCGCGGCACCTACTCCAATTGAACCGCCGGCGACCGAAGCGCCGACTGAGGCTGTTCCGCCCCTCATCGAAAAGAAAGTGCACGCGCCAGTCACGGAATCGAAGCCACCGGCGGCATCGAAGTATCCGCTCAAGTCGGCCACCCTCATTTATGACCTGAGCTACGGTGCGAATCCGATGCGCGTGGGACGGGTCACGCATACCTGGTCAAACGACGGTGAGCGGTATTTCGCCGAAACGGTCATCGAGGCAACCGGCGTCTTTGCACTTCTCTATGGCGGCAAATATATTCAGCGAAGCTGGGGAGTCTTAGGCTCGAGCGGTCTGATTCCGACCGAATTTACGGTACAGCGGGGGCGCCCGGATCGCGGTGAGACCGCGCAATTTGACTGGGAGGCGGGCCGGGTTGATTTCGCATGGCGAGGCGAGAAGCGAACTGCCAAGCTGGTGAGCGGAACGCAGGATCCGATTTCCATGCTGCACCAGATTTTTTTTATGCAGCCGCTACCTGCCGGCAAAGTCTTTCATGTCGCAACAAGCCGCAAGTTGGGCGCCTACGAATATGTTTTTCTCGGCGAGGAAAAGGTGCAAACCCCGCTTGGGGAGTTCCAGGCGCTGCACGTCAGACGGAAAGACGACGACGCCGACCATGTCGACGTCTGGCTCGATCCGCAGCGAAGCTATCTACCGTTGCGAGTCTATTACGTTGATCGCAAAGGCACGGTATTTGATCAACGTGTGCGCGAAATGCACACCCAAAGTGCAGATATCGCGACGGAGCAGCGCGCGGTTTCTCCGTCAGCCAACAGCGTGGGCACGGCCGAGCGCCGCTAAGAATCGGTTGCAAAATGAGGGGAAACATCCCCTCATACTCCCCTAAGTTTGGGCCGTTTGGTGTGATTTTGAAACGGCCTCTAAGCAGCTTTCAACGCCTCGGCAGCGTCGAGCGCGAAGTACGTGAGAATGCCATCGGCGCCGGCGCGCTTGAACGCCAGCAGCGCTTCCATCATGCATTTCTTTTCGTCCAGCCAGCCATTGAGAGCGGCAGCCTTCAACATCGCGTATTCGCCGCTCACTTGGTAGACGAAGGTGGGGGCTTTGAATTCGTCTTTCACGCGCCGGACGATATCCAAATACGGCATGCCGGGTTTGACCATGACCATATCGGCACCTTCCTGGAGATCAAGGCCGACCTCCCAAAGTGCTTCGTCCGTGTTGCTTGGGTCCATCTGGTAGCTCATCTTGTTGCCGCGACCAAGATTGGCTGCCGAGCCCACCGCATCGCGAAATGGACCGTAAAAGCCCGACGCATACTTGGCCGAGTAGGCCATGATTTTGGTGTAGATGAAGCGGCGGGCATCGAGGGCATTGCGAATGCGGCCGATGCGCCCGTCCATCATGTCGGACGGGGCCACGATATCCACGCCGGCCTCCGCCTGAGTGAGTGCCTGCTGTTCCAGGATGGCAAGCGTTTCGTCATTCAGGATGTAGCCATTCTCATCGAGCACGCCGTCTTGCCCATGCGATGTATAAGGGTCGAGCGCGACATCGGTCATCACACCAAGGTCCGGAAAACGCTCCTTGAGACCCGCCACGACACGCGGAATCAAGCCCTTTGCATTCATGGCTTCGCGGCCATCCGGCGTCTTCAGACTTACATCGATCGCCGGAAATAGCGCCATCACTGGTACGCCCAATGCGACGCATCGCTCGGCAACCGGGTAGAGCTTATCCAGCGTATAGCGGACCACCCCTGGCATCGAAGGAATCGCTTCGGTTCGATCGCGACCTTCGATCACGAACACCGGGTAAATCAAATCATTCGTCGTGAGCACGTTCTCGCGCATCATGCGACGCGAGAAGTCATCGCGGCGCATGCGCCGCATCCGTACGGTTGGGTAGCTGCCTAGAACTTTCATCAATCTGCTTTCGATGGAAGGTTGACGACGACCGGTTGCATTGTCCGGCTGCTCGGTGCTAATTGCCTGGGAACCTTTTTGTATGGTTGCCTTCTAACTCACTGGACGATGGTTCCCATCGTCTCCCGCTTCTCCTCCCTGAGCGGGTGCCTTAAGCAATTAAGGCGTTCACGCCCCGGACTCTCCCCTTCAGCCCGGGGTTTTATTTTTTGCGGTCGACCCAATGCGGTCGATCCTTGCCCGGCTTGAAGGCTGCGCGAACCGGCGGTGGTTCGGGAACGCCCAACCAACCGCAAATAACGCGCTGTGCTTGATCGACGCCATCACGCGTCACGCTGGAGAATAATTGCACTGAGCCGCCCGGCGCGCGCTGTTGAAGTTGTTGCTCGACATCGCGTTGCGTCGTGCGTGCTTCGCTACGCGTCAACTTGTCGGCTTTTGATAGCAGAACATGGACCGGCCGTGCCGATGGACTAAACCAATCGATCATGGTGATGTCAAGCTCAGTCATCGGATGTCTCGCATCCATAATCAGCACCAGGCCAGTGACGCTTGAGCGCTCGCCAAGATACCGCGGCAGCAGCTGATCCCAATGGGTTCGCATCGTTCCAGGGACCTTTGCATAGCCATATCCGGGCAGATCGACGAGATAGGCTTCGCCGAGCCGAAACAGGTTGATCAACTGCGTGCGCCCCGGGGTCTTGCTCACGAACGCAAGCCGACGCCGACCGGCCAAGGCGTTGATCGCGCTCGACTTGCCGGCATTCGACCGACCGGCGAACGCGATCTCGGGCTCAAGTGGCGCCGGGAGGTCGGCGATCTCATGCGCCGAACGAACAAAAGCGAGCTTTTGGAACAAGGACATAGCCTCGCATCGTAGCGGGAATCACTGCCTTTCCGCTACAATCTTGTGCTGCGCTGGAAAGATCTTTGGCGGGAGTGCATTGGCGGCAAGCTGGACTGCGTCTAGTCAGCGCCGCGCCGTTTCCCAGAGAATCTTCCGCTGTGCACAGCCACCATCCACGCTCCTCTGGAGATTCACAATGAAATTTCGCTTGGCGCTCACGGTCCTTGGGGCTTCGTTGAGCTTCATCGCATCCGGCGCCGACCTTTCAAAGGCAGATCCTGCAAAAGGCCAAAAAATCGC
Source organism: Klebsiella pneumoniae (assembly GCA_945906755.1). Classification (GTDB taxonomy): domain Bacteria; phylum Pseudomonadota; class Gammaproteobacteria; order Burkholderiales; family SG8-39; genus SHXR01. The sequence continues at coordinate 3,105 of CAMDRJ010000108.1, forward strand.
CGGCCAAGTCTGTGTCGCCTGTCATGCGGCAGATGGCAACAGCACGATTGCGCAGAATCCGATCCTGGCCGGCCAGCATGCCGAATACCTCTATCAACAGCTGCTGGCATTCAAGAAGAATGAGGACCGACGTGATCCGGCGATGAATGCGATGGTTGCGAATTTGGGCGATGACGACCTCAAGAATCTGGCGGTGTACTACGCCGCCCAAAAGCCGAAGGCCCGGTCGGCACGCAATAAGGAGCTTGCCGATCTCGGTCAGCAGATTTATCGCGGTGGCATCGCCGATAAGGGCGTTCCGGCCTGCGCAGGCTGTCATAGCGCGAACGGCGCCGGGATTCCCGTTCAATACCCACGGCTGGCTGGGCAACATGCGGAATACACCGATTTGCAAATGAAGAAATGGCGCGCCGAAGACCGCAAGAACGATCCGAACAAGATGATGCGCATGGTGGCCGCGAAAATGTCCGATAAGGAAATTCAGGCGGTATCGGACTACATCGCCGGATTACGCTGAGTCCGTACGAACTGGAACGTCAGCCGCCGCTCGACGTGACTCTAGCGTGAGCGCTGCAATGAAGCGGGCCCTGCTATTCGCATTCGCGGTGATCATTGCGAGCGCCTGTACTTGGCTCCAACCGCTCGAACGCCCGGCCGTGTTCCAAATCGACCAATTGGTCGACGCCAGTGGAACGTCGCTCTATACGTTTGACCGCGATGTGGCCTACAGCGGCAATAGTCTTTGCGATCCGTCTTGCGAGAAATCTTGGCGGCCGTTTCTAGCTGCCAAGGAATCCCGACGAATCGATGATTTCGCGTTGATCGGCCGGGCGGACGGATCGCGGCAATGGGCCTACCGTGGCAAGCCGCTTTATCGGTACGCCGGCGACGTTCAACCGGGGGACGTTAAAGGCGATGGGATCGACAACCTTTGGCGACTTGCCATGCGCGAAACGAACCACGCATTGGCGAATCGATTGCCATCTGTTGCGGACTACTGATCGTATAAGCATCGATATCATTCCAACTTAACGCTGCCGTGGAGCGCACGCCATGCTAATACGACGTCCAAGCGATGTAAGGCCCTCTGAGATGACGAGTGAGTCGGTCTATCGGAACCGCCGACAATTCCTGCATGCAAGCGGCGCGATGATGTTGGCGGCGACTGGTGCGGTCGCGAACCGTTCCGAAGCCCAGCAGACAGCAGGCGCCAAGATCACCGGCTTCAAGAAGAGCGCGCTGTCGACGAGTGAGGCGCCTAACTCGTTCAAAGACGTGACAACGTACAATAACTTCTACGAGTTCGGCACCGACAAGACCGATCCGGCCAGGCACGCACATAAACTAAGGGTTCGACCCTGGACCATCTCAATCGAAGGTGCGGTCAAAAAGCCGCGCACGATTGGCATCGAAGATCTGCTCAAGCTTGGGCAGGAGGAGCGGATCTACCGGATGCGCTGCGTGGAAGGCTGGTCGATGGTGATTCCATGGATCGGGTTTGAGCTCAATCAGCTCATCAAGCTGGCTGAGCCGACCGGCGACGCAAAGTTCGTCGAACTCGTCACGGCGGTGCAGTCGGACACCATGCACGGCGTGCGCATGCCGGTGCTCGAATGGCCGTACACCGATGCGCTGCGCATGGATGAGGCGATGCATCCGCTCACCATCTTGTCGGTCGGTCTTTACGGGCAGGTCTTGCCGAATCAGAACGGTGCGCCGATTCGACTGGTCGTGCCGTGGAAATACGGATTCAAGAGCGTGAAGTCGATCGCGACCATCCGATTCTTGGAGAAACAGCCAAAGATCTCTTGGGAAAAAGCCAACCCCGCGGAATACGGGTTCTATTCGAATGTGAATCCAGGCGTCGATCACCCGCGCTGGAGTCAGGCGACCGAGCGCCGTATCGGCGAATTTGGCAAGCGAAAGACGACGCTCTTCAACGGCTACGGGGACCAAGTCGCCGGTCTCTATGCCGGGATGGATCTCAAGAAGTTCTACTAGCCCGTGAAGGCGCTGACGCACCCTAGCGCGCGCGCGATTGCCCGCATCAAGGTCGCGCTTTTCATGGTCGCGCTACTGCCGTTATTGCGCTTGATTGCAGGCGTGCCGCTTGATTGGCTGGGCGTGAATCCAATCGAACTCATCACTCGCTCCACCGGTACCTGGACGCTCGTACTTCTGCTCGTTACGCTTGGCATCACGCCGCTCAGGCGCTTGACCAAATTGAGCTGGCTACCACAGCTGCGGCGCATGCTTGGGCTGTTTGCGTTTTTTTACGGATCGCTTCATCTGACAACGTACCTATGGCTCGATCAGTTTTTTGATTTTCTCGAAATCGCGAAAGACATCATCAAGCGGCCGTTCATCACGATCGGAATTACGGCATTTTTATTGATGATTCCCTTGGCGGTCACCTCGACGAATGCGATGGTCAGGCGGTTAGGCGGCCGACGGTGGCGGCAGTTACACCGGCTCGTGTATGTCCTCGCTATTTGCGCTGTGGTGCACTACTGGTGGCTCGTCAAGCGCGATCTCACGCAGCCAGTGCTGTATGCGCTGGTCTTGGCCACCCTGCTGGGCATTCGTATCGTCTGGGCGGCGCGGGCCCGGCGCGCTGCGTCAGTGGATTCGCGTTCCGGCGAATCCACTCGATGAACCTATCGATCTAACGTTCAGGTGCCCGCGGCGCCGCTGCCGGTTCAACCGGACGAGGTTGCGCGTCGACTGTCGCGGGTGCAACGCCGGGCCGCCGAAATGGATGCCAGAGGTCACCGGTTTCTACCAGCGAGTAAGCCGCTGGAATTACTACGAGGGTGAGAAGGGTCGAGGTGATCATGCCGCCAATAACGGCGACTGCCAGGGGGCCATTGGTCTCCGAACCCGACCCGTATCCCAATGCCGCCGGCGCCAGCGCAAGAATGATCGTGAGGGACGTCATCAGGACCGGGCGCAAGCGAACCGGGCACGCATTGGCAAGCGCGTCATTGACGGACATGCCTTGCTCGCGGCGCTGGTTGGTCAAATCGACCAGAAGAATTGAATTCTTCGCAACCAGCCCGATCAATAAAGTCAGTCCGATCATTGAATATGCATTGAGCGAATGAATGTTCCCTTGCATGCCGAACATGGCAAGCAGACTTGCCATCGGTCCAGACAGCCATAACGCGAACATACCACCGATGATCGCAAGTGGTAATGCAAGCATGATGACCAGCGGTTGACGGAACGAGTTGAATTGGCTTGCGAGCACCATGAACAAAAGAATCGAACCGACCGTGAATGCGAAGAACATCGCTGACTGGGTCTTTTCCAGTTCCGCGGCGTCGCCGATAAATTGCACGCGATAGCCAAGCGGAAGATCCTTCGCGGCGTCTCTTACTTTTTCGACGGCGTTACCAAGCGCCACAGTGGGCGTGTTGTAGAAGGTGGCCGAGTACTCAAGATTGAATCTGGCAATCACGGCCGGGCCGAGTACCTCGCGGAATTCGGCAATGCTATCCAGGCGGATAAGCTGACCTTGGCGATTGCGCACGAAGATCTTCGCCAAGTCCGACTGCTGCCGAAACTCGCCGTCGGTTGCCTTCACCCGGATATCGTAACGTTCGCCATCGCCCGGATCGTCGTTGTATTTGGCGATATCGATCCCGCCGGTGAGCATGTTGAGCGCCAGCGCAACATCTTGCGATGTGAGCCCAAGGGATTGCGCGCGGGTGCGGTCCGGCAGCAACACGAGTTGCGGCAAATCGAGCTGCAGGTCGGTGTCCATCCGCCCGATCGCCGGATCGAGTTGCAAACGCCGTTGCAGGTCATTCGCAAGTCGTCCCATCTCTTGCAGATTGGGTCCGCTCAATACAAATTGCAGCGGCTCGGTGCGTTGTCCCTGGAACAGTCCAAACGCCCTGGCAAAGACGCGAGCCCCTGCGACCGACTGTAGTTCGCGACGCATTGCGTTCAACGCTTCGGTCTGCGTACGCATGCCCTTGGCACGGCGTTCCTGGATGGGCAGCATGCGCACGACCACTTGGCCTTGATTGACCTGCTGCGATCCGCCGAAGCCGATCAACCCGAATTCGGAAACAACCTCCGGATAACGCGCAATGATGGTCTCCACTTCCTTCAGCTTCTGCTCGGTGTAGTGGATCGACGAGCCAAGCGGCGTACGAAATGAGACGATGAACCGACCTTCGTCGGGTTGCGGCGCGAGTTCCCTCGGTACGCTGCTGAAGAAAAAGAAACTCGGTGCGATGACGACGATCATCAACAACATCAGCCACCATCGGTTCCGCAAGCTTAGTCCGAGGAGCCTGCGGTAAAGGTTTTCGAGGCCACGGAAAAACGATTCTAGCGCGCGATGAATGCGGCCATGCTGCTGTTCCACCTTGAGATAGCGCGAACACAGCATCGGTGTCAATGTGAGCGCGACGAACCAACTGACCAGTACGCCGAAGGTCACGACCACCGCGAATGACTTGAACAACTGGCCAATGATTCCCGACAGGAAAATCACCGGCGCGAAGATGCAAACTAATGACAAGGTCGAGGCGAGTACCGCAAACGTTACTTCATGACTGCCATTGATTGCAGCCGAAATCGGATTCGGGTCGATCTCTTCCCGATGCCTGAAGATATTCTCCAGCACGACGATCGCGTCATCGACGACCACCCCGATGAGAAGCAAGAGCGCGAGCAGCGTGATCGAGTTGAACGTGAAGCCGAAAAAATACATCACCGCGATGGCACCAAACAGCGATACCGGTATGGCGAGCGCGATGATGATGGTTGAGCGGAAGCTGCGTAGAAACAAGAGCACCACAAGGGCCGCGAGAATCGTCCCCTCGATCAAATGCTGCTTGAGCGCGTTGACCATCTCGCCGATAAAGATCGCGTCGTTCGACACCACATCGAGCTTCATGCCGGCCGGCAATTGCGGCATGATTTCTTTTTCGATGCGCTCTTTCACGCGATCAATGATCTCGACGGTGTTGGTGTTCGGGATCTTGACGACGCCCAGACCTACCGAGACTTCGCTGTTGAAACGCGCCAACTGGCGGAAATCCGATAAGCCGTCCTCGATGGTCGCGATGTCCGATAGCCGCACCGGCGCACCATCGCGATAAGCGATGATCATTTTTGCGAGATCGTCGAGTTTATGAAATTCGAGATCGAGTTTGACGAGGCTTTCGGTGGTGCGGCCAACGATGAAGCCGCCCGCGAGCTGAATGTGTTCCTTGCCGAATGCTTCGTTGATGTCTTGCGCGGTGATGCCATAGGACGCCATCTTGCCCGGTGAGACATCGACCCGAATCGTGCGATCGCGCCGCCCGCCAATGCGTACTTCGCCGACGCCATCGATCGTTTCAATTTTTTTCTTGATGACGTTAATGGCGTACTGATTGAGCTGTAACTGGGTGCGATCGCCGCTGAGAGACACCCAATAGATCGGACTCGCATTGGTTTCCCGCTTGGCGACTACGGGTGGGTCAGCGTCTTTTGGCAGCCTGCGAACGACTTGGCTGACCTTGGCCTGAACCTCGTTGAAGGCGACATCGATGCGCTTCTCGAGATTGAACGTGATGTTGATCTGCGAAATGCCCGGGACAGATGTCGAGGCAATGTTTTCGATGCCAGGCACGCTGTTGACTGCTGTTTCGAGCAGGTTGGTCACCGCTGCATCGACGATGTCCGGATTGGCGCCGCGCATCGTCGTCTGGACCGAAATGATCGGAAATTCGACATAGGGCAGCTTGTCCACCCCCATGCGCTGATAAGCGATGATCCCGAATAAGACCAGGACGGCATTCAACATCAAGGCGAGCACATGCCGCCGTATCGAAAGCTCCGGCAAGGTCATGATTTACCCCCCTTCGCGCCCTTTCCGTCCACCGGTCCGGCCGCCGCAGGAATCGCACCCTTGGCAGCGGGATTTGCATCGGCAGCTGCGCTCTTGCCCCCACCACCAGGACTTCCAGGGGCGCGCGCAACTTGCACTGCAGCGCCATTGGTTAGAAATCCTGCGCCATCGAGAGCCAGGGTCTCACCCCCTTGCAAACCACTCACGATCTCAATCATGCCCTCTTTGCGAATGCCGACCTCAACCAGCTTTTGGGTCGCACGACCATCAACGACTGCATACACGACGCGCCCCGCCGGACGCAGCACAACGCTTTTTTCCGGGACCATGATGATGCCGGATTTCGTCGAGGTGACGATACTTGCATTGACCGTACCGCCGCCGCGAAATGACCCGTCGTTATCGAACGCGACAATCACATTCAACGCACGGCTTGCGGTCGTCACCGATGGACGAATCTCGGTGATTCTCGCGTTGACGACCTTATTGGGTACCAGCGGCGATGAAAGTCGAACCGGAGCGCCTACTTTCAGCCGCGGCGATGCGCTTTCCGGGAAGGGCAGATGCGCCCGCATTTTTTGCGTGCCCACCAAGCGAAACATCGGATCGCCCAGTTTCACGTAGTTGCCCGCGGCGATGATGAGTTCTTCCACCCGACCGTCGATCGGGGAAATAACCTTCGCCTTGCGCAGGGAGCTGCCGGTTGCTTCGAGTTTCGTCTTTGCCGCACTCAGTTGTTCGCGCAACGCGTTGCGTTGTGCAATCGACTCATCAAGCGCGTTGCGGGAAATGAAATTCTGATCGACCAGTTGCATATTGCGGGTAGCGATGCGCTCTTGGTTTTCAAGCAGCGCCTCGAGGCGTCCAATCTCGGCCCGATCAGAGCGACTTTGGATTTCGATATCGACGACATCGAGCTCGGCCAGCAGTTGTCCCTTCTTGACCCGCGTGCCGACTTCGGCGAGTACGCGGGTGACGCGGCCCGGGATCTCCGCAGAGATGCGCGGATCGAAGATCTCTTCCAGGGTCCCGACCGTATCCTCAGTGACTTCGATATCGGTTGCGCCGACCTTGGTCAGCGTAATGTTGGTCGCCGACGGCCCGGAACGTCCTTTCTTGGACTGATCGCCCGTCGGCGCTCCCTTGCCCGCATCGGCCGCGCTCGACGGCGCGGTATTGGCCGTGCTTGCATCACAGCCAGCAAGCCAAGTCGCGAGGGCGGTCATCGCAACGGCCAAAATCGGACGGATCAACCAGCTCATGAAATGCCTCTCTTTATGCGTCGTGGCGCGCCGGGCGCTCCACAATGTCATTCATCTATCAGAAGGTCGATTCGGTCAACCCGCACGACCCCCAGTGTTACCGTCCGTCCGACCAAAGGCGTTCATTGGCAAACAGACTTGTAATGCTCTCACGTTCGCGGATGATCTGAAATCGATCCCCGTCGACCATGACTTCCGCCGCTCGGGGGCGACTATTGTAGTTGGACGCCATCGACATACCGTAGGCGCCCGCCGACATCACGGCGAGTAGGTCGCCCTCCTCAACCGTGAGCGAGCGGTCATTGCCGAGAAAGTCGCCAGTTTCGCAAATCGGACCGACCACCTGATAGCTGCGCCCAGCACCCGCACGCGGTGCGACCGGTACGATGTCGTGCCACGCTTCGTAGAGGGCTGGACGGAGCAAATCGTTCATTGCCGCATCGACAATGGCAAAGTTTTTTACTGGGCCTGGCTTCAGGTATTCAATTTTTGTGAGCAGCACGCCGGCATTGCCGACCAGAGCGCGGCCCGGCTCGAATAACACCTCAAGGGTCGTCTCTTGGAGTGCCCCAAATAACGCCGCGATGTATGCCTCGATCGAAGGGGGTTCCTCGTCGCGATAACGAATCCCCAACCCTCCGCCTACGTCGATGTGTTGCAGGCGGATACCTTCGTATTCAAGGGCTCCCAGCAATTCGAGCACGCGATCGATCGAATCGACAAATGGCCCAACCTCGGTAATTTGCGAGCCGATGTGGACGTCAATCCCCACCACGTTGAGGTGTTTGCTAGCGGTGGCATGACGGTATAGGGCGCGCGCCTCGCCAAGGGGAATGCCGAACTTATTCTCGTGCAGCCCGGTCGAGATATACGGATGCGTACCGGCGTCCACGTCAGGGTTCACTCGCAACGATACCGGCGCTTTGCGGCCCTTTTCGGCGGCAATTCGCTCAAGCCGTTTCAGCTCGCTTGCGGACTCCACGTTGAAGCATCGAATGCCGACATCCAATGCGCGCGCGATATCACCGGTGGACTTACCAACACCTGAAAATACGATTTTTCCTGGATCAGCCCCGGCTGCCAGCGCACGGGCCAGCTCGCCGCCCGAAACGATGTCGAAACCGGCGCCTAGGCGAGCGAAGAGATCGAGAATGGCAAGATTGCTATTCGCTTTCATCGCATAGCAGACCAGCGAATCCCGGCCTTTGCTTGCCGCTAGAAAAGAGCGCATCGACAATTCCAGGGCGGCGCGCGAATACACAAAGCAAGGCGTGCCGACCGCCGCCGCAATTTCGGTGAGTGGAACGCGCTCAGCCTCGAGCACGCCAGAAGGGCTGCGCCGGTGAAACGTCATGGCGCTCTCAACGCGGCCGCCGTTTCGGGGCGTCGTCCGTATCCGGCGGGGCAATATAGAGCGCGCCCTTGGTGCCGCAGCTGCCAAGTAGGACTGCGATGACAAACAATACTATGGCGCGACGCATTAAATTTCGAGTCCTTAACGGCGTAAGTCAAGCGCAGGAGATCCGTCTAGCAAGAATCGGCTAACTATCGAATGGTGGCTAGTTTCGGTGCGCCCGCATATGCCAGTTGACGGCAAACGGCCCGGACACCATGTTTCAACAGAGTGAATACTCGGGGCAGCGTCGACCCGCATGCGGTGATGCCAGCAAAACCGAGGGTCCGATATTACCCGGTCCGACCACTCGCCGGCGACTAGAAAACGCGTCGCTCGGGGCGCGGCGGATCTTCCGCTTGGGGAGGCTCGCTAGGGGAGGCTGGGGTCGCAGCATCGCGAAAGAAATACTCGCTGATCTTGCCGTCCGGATCGGTTAATCCAGTGTCGGGATCAATGCGCACCTGTACGACCCCTTCGGGTGGCGTGAGGGCGGACTGCGGCACGCCTTTCAGCGCACGCCCCATGTAGCTCATCCAAATTGGCAACGCAGCGACCCCGCCCGTTTCGTTGTTGCCGAGTCGTTTTGGCGCGTCAAAACCCAACCACGCGGCGGCGACGAGCGTCTGTTGATAGCCGACGAACCACGCGTCATTGTAGTCGTTGGTGGTGCCGGTTTTGCCAGATAGATCGTTGCGACCCAATGCCATTGCGCGCGCGGCAGTACCGGACCGAATGACGTCGCGCATCATGTTGTCCATGACGAAGGCGTTGCGCGCATCCAGAACTCGCTCGGCATCGACGTCGGCTTTGGTCGGTTGCGCTTCGGCGATCAGGTTCCCTCGATCGTCCACAATTTTCGTAATGAGATATGGATCGACGCGGAACCCGCCGTTGGCAAACACGGCATAGCCCCGTGCCATTTGCATCGGCGTGACCGATCCAGCGCCCAAGGCCATCGTCAGGTAAGGCGGATGTTTCTCGGCGTCGAATCCAAACCGGCCGATAAATTCCTGCGCGTATCGAGGTCCGATCGATTGCAAGACGCGAACCGACACCATGTTTTTCGATTTCGCAAGGGCCGTACGCAACCGCATGGGCCCTTCAAACTTACCGTCGTAATTTTTGGGCTCCCAGACTTGCCCACCCGTCAGGGCCGCATCGACGACCGCGGCATCGTCGGTCACTATGGTGGCGGGCGTAAAGCCGCGATCAAGGGCCGCAGAGTAGATAAAGGGTTTAAAACTGGATCCGGGCTGCCGCCATGCCTGTGTGACCCGGTTGTATTTGCTCCGCGTGAAATCAAATCCACCGACCAGTGCTCGAATTGCACCGTCACGTGGATCCATAGCAACAATCGCCGACTGAACGTCAGGGAGCTGAGCAATCGTCCAGGCGCCCTTTTCGTCGCGTTGAATGCGAACGATAGCGCCACGGACGATCCGCTTGTTTGGTGGTATTTGCGTACTGAGCATCCGCGATACGAATCGAAGACCGCTCTCTGGGATAGTCAGTTCGCCGCCGCGGCGATAGACCTTCACTTGCTTAGGGCTTGCTTCGAGGACCACAGCGGCAATGAGATCGTCGTTATCGGGTGCGTCTTGCAGCGCATCGTCGATGGCTTCGTCCGATGCATTGGCAGGAAGTGTTACGTACGCCTCGGGACCACGATAGCCGTGGCGGCGGTCGTAATCCAGGACGCCACGTCGTAACGCCGCATACGCGGCCTCCTGATCATTACGGGAAATTGTTGTATAGACCCGAAATCCGCGTGTGTAAATTTCGTCCGGGTATCGCTCAAAGAGCGCCTGTCGAACCATCTCGGCAACATATTCAGCGTGAATCGGAAAGTCAGCCGATTCACGTTTGACGACCTGCGTCGCGGCGGTTTTCAATGCCTCAGCGAGTTGGGCCTCCGTCAGTACCCCCATTTCGTGCATGCGTCGCAGCACATACTGTTGGCGCTGGTGCGCTCGCTTTGGGTTGACGATCGGGTTGTAGCTTGACGGTGCTTTAGGGAGACCAGCGAGCATCGCGGCCTCCGCAACGGAGAGGTCCCGCACGGACTTTCCGTAGTAGACCTGCGCCGCCGACGCAAATCCGTATGCGCGCTGACCCAGATAAATCTGATTGATGTAGGTCTCGATAATCTGATCCTTGGTCAGGCTTGACTCGATCTTGTATGCAAGAAGCGCTTCGTAAATTTTTCGGGTGAAGGTGCGCTCGCT
>CAMDRJ010000109.1 GCA_945906755.1 Klebsiella pneumoniae
GTTTAAAAAGCGGGGGATGCCGGGTGGGTGGGGGTCGGACTGGCAGGGATGCCAGTTACATTGGCATCGCGAATGTCTGATCGCGCTACGGCAGGTTTTCTTTTACCTGAAATGCCGCGCCATTCTTGCGAGATACGCCGCTGTAGCGATGGCGAGATGGTGGCAATGACTTGCTGACGGATTTCAGTGCGGGATTGAGTAACGCGACCTACTGCCCAGACAACACTTCAACGAAGTGTATCCCCTACCCTGCCACGATGAACCGGTTAAGTATGAACCGGCATTCTAAGTAGAAGTTAAGTAGATCAGACTTTCAAGCCAATGAAGTCAATGTAAGTCATTGATTTTATTGGCGTCCCCACGGGGATTCGAACCCCGGTTACCGCCGTGAAAGGGCGATGTCCTAGGCCTCTAGACGATGGGGACTTCGGACGACATATCTCGGTGCGCTTCTCTCGAACAACGACTCACATTGCGGCGTGAGGAGAAATAGGAGAAGTGGTGGAGGTAAGCGGGATCGAACCGCTGACCTCTTGCATGCCATGCAAGCGCTCTCCCAGCTGAGCTATACCCCCCAACCGAGACGCGCGAGTATAGCGGGCACGCAAACCTCTGTAAAGAAACCGACGTGAACTATCGATAACGAGCAAGACGATTGAGCACCCGGTCACGTCCGGCCAGGGCTAGAACCGCCGCAAGCGCCGGTGTTTGAGCCACGCCAAACACCGCAACACGTAGAGGCACAGCCAGCTTTGGCATCTTAAGGTTGTGTTTCTTTAGTACGGCATCAATCACCGGTGGGATGGCATCGGCACGCCAGTCGGGAAGCGCAGCAAGCCCTTGGGCAACATCAGCCAGCGCCGATCGTATTGCGTCAACAATATGTTGTTGCACCAGGTCGACGTTGGCAGTCGGTTCTCGATAGAACATCAGCATCGCCTCGGCCAGCGCATCGACGGTGTGCGCGCGATCCTGAAACAAGGCTGCCGCCGCACGAACATCGGGCCCGGCATCCGGATCGCCGCCCTTGCGACGAATCCGCTCGGTGAGATCGTGAGCGATCCGCTCTGGATTCACACCCTTCAAATAGTGCAGGTTGAGCCAAGCGAGCTTCTCGGGGTCGAACTGCGCAGGTGAGCGGCTGATATGCGCAAGATCGAACCATTCCACCAATTGCGCCAGACTGAAAATCTCCTCGTTGCCATGCGACCAGCCAAGGCGCGCCAAGTAGTTGACCATGGCCTCGGGTAGAAACCCGTCTTCGGGATACTGCATCACGCTCACCGCACCATGGCGTTTCGAGAGGCGCTCGCCATCGGCCCCGAGAATCATCGGCACATGCGCAAAGTGCGGCAGCGCAGCCCCGAGCGCCTTGAATATATTCACCTGCCGCGGCGTGTTGTTGACGTGATCATCACCGCGGATAACATGGGTGATGTTCATGTCGAGGTCATCGACCACCACGCCGAAGTTGTAAGTCGGCACGCCATCTGCGCGCAGGATGACGAGATCATCGATCTCGGCATTCGATACCGTGATGTCGCCCTTTACGAGATCCGTGAACGTGACCGCGCCGTCCAATGGATTCCTGAATCGCAGCACCGGCTCCACACCCGGCGGCGGCGTCTTGCCTTTGGCGTTTTCGGGGCGCCAGGTGCCGTCATAGCGCGGCTTTTCGCCACGCGCACGCTGAGCATCGCGCATCGCGGTCAATTCATCGCGCGAGCAATAGCATGGGTAGGCGTCGCCCTGCCGAATCAGTTGATCCGCGATCTCCCGATAGCGCGCGAGGCGATGCATTTGGCGAAAGGGACCTTCGTCCCAGTTGAGGCCGAGCCACTGCATGCCATCAAGAATCGCCTGGACCGATTCTTCCGTGGAGCGTTCGAGATCGGTGTCCTCGATCCGCAAGATGAATTTGCCGCCATGTTTTCGCGCGTACGCCCAGGAAAACAGCGCGGTACGGGCCCCACCAAGATGGAGATAACCGGTGGGGCTGGGAGCAAAGCGCGTGCGAACCATAAATGCTCCGGAATAAAATCGTGCATTCTACCGGCGGCCGGATCATCAATGGAGGCGGCATCGATGCGATGTCAAAGCTCGCAGTTCCCTGCCGTGGCGAATTTCCCGCAGCTAAGTGACGTGAATTCCGGGAACCGCACTGCGACGAATCACTTGGTCACGACACCGGTGAATCTATGCTGGCGCAAGCGTTGTGGCCGGTTTCATGTACGCGGGAGTGTTGACCGCGAAGTTTTTCAAGATCGCGGGCGCGATGTCCAAAGTCGAAATTTCCGGCCGATTCTTACTGAGCGACTGCTTTTTTGGGTCATAAATGATAAGACATCCTTGGGGAACGTGATATGCACTGGCATTCGAGCGATCTTCGATCTCGGTGTTTTCCATCCCCAACTCAGAAAAGCTAATTGCCCGCCCCTCAAAGTTCGCGATCAATGGCTTCTTGTACAGATTCTTTTGGCCCATGTCGATGCTGAAAAAGCCGTGATCCTGCCGGCGGAACTTAACGGGCTGATCATCAATTCTCAGTGAGGAAAGCTTGGCGTGGATACGCCCCTCTAGGCCGGGAGACACAACGATGTTTACCTGTGGAAGCATCGCCGGACGCGTTGACCACTGCTGGGGCTCAATGCCGATCGCCGCCATGAATTTCGCCAAGTCAGTAATGTAAAGCTGAGTTTCTAACGGTTCGGCAACGGTCGCGGCCTGCCCCATACTGGTCGCCATCCATATCTGGTATTCAGGGTTGAGATCGGCGAACTCGACGAGACAAGCGAAGAACTCGTCGGCCTTCGACATCGTCCAATCGATCTCGTTGCGGTAGGTCTTGACCCACGGTTCCTCGTACCCGAACTCCTTATAGTCATCCGGAAAGACTGCGGCCCAGAACCGATGCATTGATGATGCGACGTGGTTCGTGAACACGCTGCTGAACGACGGCTTGGTGGTCTGCAGCTGCTTCATGAAGATATCGAACGCTAGCACAGACTGGTACGTTCGCCGCCGAACGGTGCGCCATGGCTGTAGGCGCTCGGACAGGAGTTGGCCCGCCAAGTCCGTTAGCGTTCGCAACTTGAAGCCTAGTTCCGGCGCGCGCGACAGTACGCGAAGCGCCGCGTTCCACGGCACGCCCTTCGCGACGTTGCGTGCCGATTCGCGCGCCATGCGCAGGTTAAACTCCTGGAACACGCTCAGCGTCTGGGGGAAGCACTCCGAGCCCGCCGCGAACGTGTCGGGCAGATAGAACTTGTAGTTCTGCAACTCGGCGGGCATTGGGTACGTGTGCAGCGTCCCGCAAATTCCCACGTCAATGCCGGCTTTAGTCAGGATTTCCCACAACGGCGGAAACTGCTTGTTCGCGTCGGTAAGATCCTGACCGAAGTTCTGGATCAAGTGCCGTTCATCGTTGGCGCCCCGATGGACTGAGGGCCACGTTGTCCACGGCGATAGCGGGCTGATTTCCTGCGTGATGGTTTGAAACTGACTGCAGGTGGGTAGCTTGCGGGCGAACGTCGAATTCGGTCGCCATTTGCAAAACTGATCCACAACCTTGAACGGGACCTCGTTCAGCTCAAAGAGGATGATCTTGCGCTGCATTGCAGGTTCCTTCGGGATGGCGCCGGGCCGATGGGCTGGGCTTGGCGACGGCTCAGTCCAGCTCGAACCCGCGCGGGGAATTCGGATCCACCAGCGAAAGCGCACGCTGTGATCGAAAAAATATAACACCCGCGACACCCGGGTCCGACATGCTATAAACGTATTTCAAATCAATTTGAGGGATTCGAGCACGGCAGGAAAACACATGCCCACTCGCTGCCCTTTATCGCATCGGAGTTTAAGAAAAGGCGAGCCCTCATTCAGGCTTATGGCTTTCTGAAAACGGACCATCGTTTTCCGCTGCCCATGCCACAGTGGGAAAATCCGCGCCCTGATTGCTTTCGCGTACGTTACTTCGCGGACCCTTGGGCGGTTAGCGCAGCGGTAGAGCCCTGCCTTCACACGGTAGCGGTCCGCAGATTCGAACCCTGCACCACCCACCAAAATGCCACGTGGTGGCGTGGGCACGCACCGAAGTGCGCAACCTACTCGCGCAGAGAACAAGCAAACGCCAAGCAATCGTGATGGAGATCAGCAAATAGAACTAATGGGATCTATCGCGAACGGTTGGTACGTAAACGGGGAAGCAGATTAGCCGGGTTTCCTGCATTCAACACCAAGGCAATCGTCCCATCTCACCTTTTCTTCCACTTTTCCAAAAAAGGGGTCAGAGGAATCGCCAAAGGACGCCCTTCTTACCCCGACAAAACCACTATGTTCAAGCTCTGGCTTTATCGATTTGTAGTCCCACATCCAAAGGTGCTGAGAATTGCCAAGCCACGCGGTGATGAGCCCCTTTAGACCCCTCGCTCGTCTTTCGTGACCAAGGGATGTTTCCTTCATGAATTCGAGAGCCGCTTCGTTCGATGGATTGTCGATGTAGCTTCTTGCTGAATGCTCCAAATCTGGCAAGACAAGCCGAAATATCCCCCCAGGCTCTAAGATTTCTTTAGTGTTGCGCAAAGCAGTTCTAAATTCATTAAGTGAAAGATGCTCAAGAATGTGGGAGCAATAGACTCCCTTACATGAGCCTGTCGAAACTGGCAGCCCCTTTACGATATCGCCATACTCCACGTTGCTTGGGAAGCGAGACTCATTCTTAGTATACAGAAGACCTATGAGAGGTAATCTTTCAAAACGTAGGGTAGGCGAGGCATCAAAATTTCGCCACGCGCTTGGTGAGGACCGCCCGCTTCCGTATTGCACTAATGACTGTCATTCATTTTCTTGATTGTCCTTCGTGATTAGCAACGGCCTGCGGCCATCACTGGCGGGAATAGTTCGCAACCTCATTTTCGTTGAAGTGCGTGGCATACAAGGGTTAGACGCTTTCTCCGTACACATTTCGGTTCAGTTCTTTTTGAGTCTATCGAGAAACGCTACCGTTTCCTTCCACCATGGCGCCTCTGGATCCCAAGTCTTATTGGGCTCGTAGTTCCAGATAACAATGCAATCCGCGTATTTCAGGCATGTCTCCAGATTAAGCCGCCAGAAATCGGTCGGAACGTACTGGCCTTTTCGCCGTCGATTGCTTTCGTGGTACTGGGGCCAGAGGTAGCAAGCGAATCTTACGGGGACTCACCTTCGACGCGTCGGCCCAATAGATGAATTGAACTATGATCTGCGCACTTTCTCCGCCTCTCGCTTTATCACCATGGATTTCGAGACCATCAGTGTGACGCCCCGTTCGCCGCGAGTCGGCACCGAGTTTTCCGGCATCGACTTGCGCGCGCCGCTCTCTCACAAGCAGGGCAAGGAAGTTCACCAGGCTCTCATGCAGCACCTGGTCATCTTCTTTCATGATCAACCAATCGACCACATCGTCCACAAGGACCCTTGCGGCTATTTCGGTGAGCTGCAAATTCATGTTGGCCCCGATAGCATTCCCTAGCGGCAACACCATTCCCAAAACCCGTTTGACCATGCCCGTGCCCCCATGCGAGAATCCGCTTCCCGATTGCCTTCGCGCACTTACTATCGCGAAGCCTTGGGCGGTTAGCTCAGTGGTAGAGCACTGCCTTCACACGGCAGGGGTCGCAGGTTCGAACCCTGCACCGCCCACCAGGAAACGCCATTCCTTGCCATTGCACTTCAACGGATTCCTGGATCGTTGTCTTAAAAAAACGGCCGGACGAGCCTTTGAAAAATCCGGGTGAACCCCGCCGGACTTACTGCGGACTACGGGACTGCCGCTGATTGACGGCACGACCCCTATGGACTACAACTACGCCGAGCAGCGTGGCGATTTGAACCAAGGCTAGCGCGATAGAGTAGGGAGCACAATTCGATGAGTGAATCAACGATAGGTAGCATAGGCATGCTCACCCGACTCGGCGAAGATGTGCAGCACTACAGCGCACGCTCCTTGGACCTTCTCCGCGACATCGAGGCCACAATCCGGGGGCTGCAATACGATCAACGCCTCTGCGAGACGCTGTGCGCTTTGGCCACCTCCTCGAGCGAAGCTCTTCGCGCGCGCCCATCCAACGAGGAGATCGATCCTGTCGGGAAAATCGAGGCGACGATGCATCGCGCCCAAGAGGCCGCTAAGGCACTGTATGACGAATTGATCCGTCGCCGGGACGTGGCACGGGCCGATCGCCGTGTGCAGGACGAAGACGGTCTGATCGACGAGTTCACTCGTACCATCGCCTGCGTGGCCGACCTGCACAACGCAATCAACGCACTTCGTTGGGCGCTCGGCGAGCATGATGCAGACCTCAGCCCCGTTTCTGGTCCTGCGTTCGAAACCATCGACGATTTGCTCGGCCATCTAGAATCGGCCCGCACCGAGTAACCACCGGCGTGGCTCGGATCCGCTCCTTCGAGAGCACCGCTCGCTTCCAGCGCGAGTATAAGAAGCTTTCGCCCGGACTAAAGCGGGAACTGAAGGCAGCCCTCGAAGACCTGCTTGCTGATCCGATACCGCGGTCGCGAAGATTCGAGAAACTTGAGGGATACCGCAATCCAAACATTTACACCATTCACGTCACGACGAACCACAGCCACAAACTGTCCTTCGCGTTGATCGAGGACCGAGCGATCCTGCGGCGAATCGCTACACATTCGGAGATTGATCGAAATCCCTAGGTGTCGAGGTTCGGCAATGAGCGTTGCCGCTTTTATCCCCCCGGCGCAACCAATACCGGCACGAGCGGGCCAAGTGGCACCTTCGGATCGAACGGATTGCGACTTCTCGCGCGCTCGACCATCATCGTCGCATCCTCTTCGAGCAGCAGCCGCTTCTTCACCAGCGCATCACAGGCGCGCGCGACCTTTTGCACGTAGTCGTCGTGGCTCGCATAGCGTTCCTCGATCGATGCACGCGGGTCACCCTTAGCCTCCCGCTCGGCTCGCGTGCGGGCAAACGGGATGAAGCTACCGGTGTTCCAGAATTCCGCGCCCTCGGCGAAGCCGGCTTTGCGCAGCGACCAGCCGTTATAGGTGCCAAGCGGTACATCGACATCCGGAAAACGCACCCCCGCGATGTTGTTGCCGTCCGCATCGATCGATGAAACCCGCAGTGGATATTCCTGACCGGGCACCGGCACGGGCGGCAGCTTGCTGATAATCCCCTTCGTTTCGAACTCCGGGCCGTAGTCGTAGCGCGTCAAACGACTGGTGCCACGCACCGGCAATTTCACACCGGGAATCTTCGGATAGCGCGCGAGATACTCGTCGGCCTTGATCAGCGTGCCATCGGTGAACCGTGGCAGTGCGGACGGTGGCGGCGGCGTGCCCTTGGTGGCCCATTCATCCAGCGCCACCAGCAAGGCGCGGCGAAGCGGCATCGGCGACATCGTGTTCGGTGCAAGTTGGCCGATCCACACCGCATCATCCGCGGGCCGTGCCATATGCGGCGCGCCGGTCAGGTTGTACATGCGTACCGCTTCCGGCAACGGCAGATCCTTGCCATCGCGCGGATCGGTATGGGTAAGCGACACATGACGCTTCCAGTAATCGCCTTCGGTGTGGGTGTGCAGCACCAGCGGATCGGATTTCGGCCGTTTCCACATGCCTTCGTTCTTACCGGTAAAGGGATCGGGCACCGCATCGAACGTGAACGGGTAGACCTCGGCCGGCCAGCTGTGCTCTTCATGCTGGCGCGGATAGCGGCCGGGCTGCGAGAAGCGAATGTTGTAGAGCAGCCGCCCGCTGCCGGTGTGCGGGTTGATTGCATCAAGGAGCTTGCGACCAGCCGCATCTTCATTCCATCCGGCGTAGATGTACTCACGCACCACGCGACCCGATAGCGAGATGCCATTGCCGTACGCCTTCTCAACATATCCGGCCAGGGGATTGACCGTGCCGTTCGAGTCCTTATCGCCAAAACGCAGGAACGACATGCAATCCCGAATACCGAGGAACCCAAGACCCATCACGCGCGAGCCTTCGGTCACGTAAATCAATTCATAGAGCCAACCCGGCTTGAAGCCGCCTTTGATGTAAAGATGATTGGGCGATGGAAGCAGGGTTAGCTTGCCACCTTCCATCCGAGCTTCCGCAAGCTCCCAGTCGCTATCGGGCACGGGCACGCGCGGATCGGTTTCGTACTCGCGCGCTGTGAGTGTGGCGGTCGCACGCGAGAGCACCGGATAGGGCACGACATCCTCGCCGCGTTCAGCGCCTTCACTGGTGCCCATCGAAAAAATTCCCGGCGCGATCGTGCTGAACTCCTGGCGAACTTTGCCGCGTAATCGAGCACCATTCTCGCGCGCCTCGGGCAGATAGGCCACGACATTGGTGCCACGGTCGATCAGATCACCCTGCCAGCCGCACCATACGAGCGAATAGCCATGACGCATCAGGAAGCCATCGCCCGCATGCTCGGGTGCCGACAGATCTGGCCCTTTGCCATAGTTAAAGCCGTTCACCATCGCGCGTCCGCCGCGATTGGAAAACTCGAAGAGCATTCGGCGATTGCCGCGGGCCAGATCCACCGGCTTTACGATGTCCAGTGTCGCTGCAAATTCGACGAGCCCAGCGGCATTACGAGGCGCCAGATCAAGATCGCAAATCCACGGCAAGCCAGGCTCGTTGGGGTCGATCGCAAAATGCACCTTGCCGTGGAAGCGTTCATAGGGGCCGACAGCGCCGAACGAACGGCCACCGGCAAAGACTTTACGGGTGAGATCGAGCGAGATCCGATTGCGAGCCATGCGTCCTCTCCGATTGGGATGAGGCGGCATTTTCGCGCAAAACGCGGCTGCTACATTGAATGCATCGGAACAGCGATGCGTACAACGAGACCGACGTCGTCAGGCCACGTCTTCCCGACTTGATAAGAGCGGCGCGACGTAAATGGGTCTTCCGGCTGGAATGATTGCCTCGCGCGGCAGTTGCGGCTCATCGGGGCTTGGTTGATCCATCAGACGCGAGCGAAATAAGCGATCGCGCTTGAGAAAGACCCAACAAACCAAGAAGACGACAGAGCAGACCGCCAGGACGCGGAAGGCAGCTTGCAGAAAAAATAGAACCGTCAGTTCCATATCCATCGTCGCAGCGCCGCTCATGTAGGTTGGTGCACAGCGGAAGGCATCTCTGCGAAATCAGGTTGGCTTTTCAAAGTTGCCTGTCACGCTGTGCGGATAGGATTCTGCACGCGACGCACTTCCGTGGGGGTAACAGGCTGTGAACCCTGGGTAGGCGAGCGAACAAGTACACAACTATATGGAGAGCGAGCGATGCGAAGCGGGTCCTAGCGCGGGTGGCCTTGGCCGGTTCACGCCAGTTGACGAATGCAGCGCCCTGGTGGCGGATCAAGACGCGCGCTCCGATCACGCATAATGCGAGCCGGATCGCTTCACTCGCCCGCCCTATAGAAAAGGAGACACGCATGCGCATTCATAATCTGTACACCGACGCGAACGGCGAATCACACTTTCGCGATATCGAGGTCGACTGGGCCGAGGAGCGCCGCGGCAGCAAGTTATCGAAGCGGATGCCCGCCACCGGCATCATCTTTCGCGAGACCTCGGCGGACTACGATCTTGACTGGCATCCGGCGCCGCGCCGCCAATACATCGTCAACCTCGATGCCGGCGTCCAAATCACCGCAAGCGATGGCGAGAGCCGCGTGATTGGCGCGGGCGAAATCATCCTCGTCGAAGACATCACCGGCAAGGGCCATCTATCAAAGGGCCTTGGCAAGATGCGCCACAGCCTGTTCATCCCAATCGATTAGCAGCTTCTTGCGGTTCGTGCGAATTCGTTCCGGGTCGTCGTTCCCGCGCAGGCGGGAATCCAGGCAGTGCTTGTTCCCACATGCGGCCAATATTCTGGACTCCCGCTGGAGCCTGCCCTCGAAGGCTTTGGTCGGGGGCGGGAGTGACGGACGCTGTTCAGCAAACTGCTGGCGCAACCGCGCGTTGCGCCCTTACGTAGGCGAATAATCGGGTTCGGTTTTACTATCCGACCTCCCCTCTTCTTAATTTGGCAGGAATAACAATGGATCTCGGACTCAAAGGCAAGAAGGCATTGGTCACCGGTGGCACGCGTGGAATTGGCCGTGCCATTGTCGAGTTGCTCGCTGACGAAGGCTGCGATATCGCCCTGTGCGCGCGCACCGCCGGTCCCGTTACCGAAACGGTCGAGGCGCTCAAGAAAAAAGGCGTCAAGGCAGTGGGCAGCGCCGTCAATGTGGCCGATCTGGCGGCCCTGAAAACCTGGGTTGGGCAAGCGGCAGGCGCACTGGGCGGCGCCGATATTTTTGTTGCCAATGTGAGCGCGCTTGGCCTTGGCATGGACGAAGACTCCTGGCGTCGCGGCTTTGACATCGACATCATGGCGACCGTGTTCGGTTGCGAGGCGGCGCTGCCGTTTCTTGAAAAATCCGATGCCGGCGCGATCGTCGTGGTCGGCAGCACGGCCATGGCGGAAAACTCTGCGCCCAATCGCGCCTATGCATCGGTAAAGGCTGCCATCGTCCCGTACGTCAAAGGGCTCGCTCGCAATCTTGCCGCAAAAAACATCCGCGCCAATCTCGTGTCGCCCGGCAACGTCTACTTCAAAGGCGGCGTGTGGGGCAATATGGAAGAGAACAATCCGGCGCAATTCAAGGTCATGCTCGGCAAGAATCCAACCGGGCGCATGGGCACGCCGCAGGAAATCGCCAACGCCGTAGCCTTCCTCGCGAGCCCGCGATCAGGCTTTACCACCGGCGCCAATCTGGTCATCGATGGTGCATTGACCCAGCGGGTGCAGTACTAGGATCGAAACGGCGAGGGCCCGCATGTCAAGGTGCGGGCCTTACGACATAACGATTCGCCGGCCGCGGCACGCCAAGATTCTCGCGTAGCGTGCGGCCTTCATAGTCGAGCCGAAAGAGTCCGCGCTTCTGCAGTTCCGGCACCACGAGATCGACCAGCTCGTTGATCGATCCGGGCACAATCTGCGGCAGTAGATTAAAGCCGTCCGCGGCATTGTTCTTGAACCAGTGCTCAAGCTCATCGGCAATCGACTGCGGTGTGCCCTTGAGCAGCCAGTGGCTGCGCGCCGACGCCATTCGCATCGCGACTTGACGCAGCGTCAGATTTTCACGGCGGGCCAGGCGCACCAGCGCAGGTGGCGTGCTCATCCGCGCGGTATTGCCTTCGAGTTCCGGAAACGGCCCATCCAAATCGTATTGAGAGAGATCGAGCCCGCCGACTCGTTCGTGCAATAACGCAAATGCGAGTGAGGGCTCGAGCAAGGCTTGCAAAGCTTCATACTTCTCGTCGGCTTCGGCCTGACTGCGGCCGACGAATAGCGCGACACCCGGCATCACCTTCATATCATCGGGCGAGCGCCCAAATTTCGCGAGCCGCCCTTTTATATCGGCATAGAACGCCTGCGCGCTTGCAAGCGATGACTGCGAGGTGAAGACCACGTCGGCCACCCGCGCCGAGAGTTCACGCGCCGGTTCAGACGCCCCGGCCTGAATGATGACCGGCCGGCCCTGCGGCGATCGCGCCACCGACAGCGGTCCCTTGACCGAGTAGAACTTGCCCTGGTGGTTGAGCGTATGGATCTTCTTGACATCGACATAGCGACCAGACGCCTTATCGCGCATGATCGCGTCGTCTTCGAAGCTGTCCCACAAGCCCAGGCATACATCGGCGAATTCCTCGGCCATTGCATAGCGATCGGCGTGCACCACATGCGATTGCAAGTTGAAGTGCAACGCATCTTCGCTGATGCCACCGGTCACCAGATTCCAGCCGCAGCGACCCTCGCTCATGTGATCGATCGAAGCAAGGATGCGCGCGACGTTGTAGGGCTGGTTGTAGGTCGTGGCGCAGGTGGCCACCAGACCGATGTGCTTGGTCATCGGCGATAACGCAGCGAGCACGCTCAATGGTTCGAATTTATCGACCAGCGACGCCTGCGCGAGCGTCTCTTCGCTATGGGTCATCGGCAAACCGATGGTGTCGGCAATGAACAACATGTCCAATTTGCCGCGCTCCATGATCTGCGCGAATTCGATCCAACGCCTGAGACTGAGGCCCGCATCCGCATAGGCTTCGGGATGACGCCAGCCGGCCGAATGGTAGTTCGAATCCCCATGCATGAAGACCGCGAGCTTCATTTGACGCGGCATGGTGCCTCCACTCTGCAACGCGTGTCCTCCGGTGCGTGTTCGATCGGTCGAATCATACTAGGTGTCGGCGCGCGCATCCGGCCTCGGGTAAGCTTGCCAGGATAGACATGCAGCACTTTTGAGGCTCCGCAATGAAGACCAACGACATCAAACGATCCACTCGCCGCGAATTTCTCGTCGTAACCGGTACCACGCTCGTCGGTCTCGCAGGCAGTGCGATCGGCGCCGACGCCGGGATGAAGATCGGCATCATCGGTTCGGGTCGCGTTGGTGGCACGCTTGGCACGATCTGGCTCAAGGCCGGGCATGAGGTGATGTTCTCATCCCTCGATATCGAGCATGACAAAGCGTTAGCCGCACGCCTTGGCGGCAAGGCCCGCACCGGTTCGTCACGCGAAGCCGCTGCATTTGGGGATGTGCTGCTAGTCGCCGTGCCTTATGGCGCGTTACCGAAGCTCGGCAAGGATCTCGCGGAGTCCATTCGCGGCAAGGTCGTGATCGACACCTGCAATCCCTTTCCCGGACGTGACGGTGAGATCGCCACCTGGGCGCGCGACAAAGGAGCGGGGCTCGCCTCGGCTGAACTGCTGCCAGGCGCCCGCTTGGTTCGCGCCTTCAATGCCGTCGGCGCCGGACGCTTGGGCGATATCGCAAGTAGCAAAGAACGGATCGGCATGCCGATCGCAGGCGACGACGCCCCCGCGATTGCGGTGGCATCGCGCTTAGTACGTGAGATCGGCTTCGAGCCGGTGGTCGTTGGCGGGCTTGCGATGGGACGCCACCTGATTCCCGGCACGCCCCTGGCCGGTGAGCATGCACCGGAGAAACTGCGGCAAGCCGCCGCGTCCTTAGCGGCCGTTTCAAAATGACACCAAACGGCCCAAACTTAGGGGAGTATGAGGGGAAGTTTCCCCTCATTTTGCAACCGGTCCTTAAAGTAGTCCGCCCCTATCGCGCGACGAGCTTGGCACCCGGCGCGGCAAATTCGGGGGGATGCACTACCACCCACTTGCCGTTCTGCACCTGCTTCAGCTTGTAATTGAACTCACCAAAATTGTTAGGCCCAGTGAAGCTTTGCTTGCCCGCGAACGTTTCAACCGGGTTGGCCTTGATCCATTGCGTGAGCACCTTGTCGTCCAGACTCTTGGTGGCATTCACCGCAGCTTCCAGAATCTGCCAACTGGAAAGCTGGCCGGCGCCCTGCATCTCAAGCACCGTATAAGGCATGCCCGCTTTGGCCGCACGGTCCTGGAAATTCTTGGCGAACTCGGCAGCCAGCGGCTTGCTCGTAAAGGGTAGATGGTCCTCGAACATGGTGATCGAGATCGCATTGGTCGCATCGGGTGAATGCGCGAGCGGCCCGGGCGCCGGAAACAAATGAAAGTGGTTACGCGGGATGTAGCTGAGTTTCTTCAGTGCTTCGAGCAAGAGATTGCTTTCCAATGCGATGCCGGCGATAAACAAGAGATCCGGATCAGCATCGCGCACGCGCGCGGCGATCGGCCCAAAATCGCGTGCACCGAATTCGTACTCCAGAAAAAGCGTTTCCTTAAC
>CAMDRJ010000110.1 GCA_945906755.1 Klebsiella pneumoniae
GTAATCGTCCGGACCCGAACCGTACGCCGATGGAAACTCGAAGGCGATGATGCCAAGCGCGGCCCGCATGCCCGCATCCAAGAATGCGCGTGCCGAGGCGTCCGGAAAGAAGTACATGTCATTGGCGCAGGTAATGCCTCCGCGCAGCATTTCCGCGCAAGCGACCAAGGTGCCGTCGTAGACATAGTCAGGCGACACATGGCGCGCTTCAGCCGGCCAAATATGCTCATTTAACCAAAGCATGAGCGGAATGTCGTCGGCGATGCCGCGCATCAACGTCATGGCCGCGTGCGTATGCGCGTTGATAAGCCCGGGTATCAATACCGAATTTGCCAGGACCACGCGCTCGCGCGGGACAAATGTTTCGTTGGCCTCGCTGATCGGTAAGAGGCCAACAATGCGTCCGGCATCGACCGCCACCGCATAGTGTTCGTGGACCACCCCGCGCGGTGCAACGGGTACGACCCATTGCGCCTCGATCAAGGTGTCAATCGGTTGCTTCATCTGCGTGCCCTTGCGTGGAGGCCGGCGGCGATATGTTGGCTACTTGGCCAGCCCTTTGAGTTCAATTTCCACGCGACGGTTCGGCGCCAGGCAATCCTGTAGTTCCTTTTGCGTGGGCGCGTCCGCGCAGGCCTTGACCGGGGCGGTCTTGCCCATACCAAGCGCGTCGATCTTGTCTTTGGGGGCACCCCTGCTGACGATGTATTGGCGCACCGCGTCGGCACGGCGTTCCGAGAGTTGCTGGTTGTATTGCTGGCCGCCGAGGCGATCGGTGTGGCCGGAGACCAAGACGTAATCAACCGACGCGCAGTTTTGCAGCCGTGGCATGACATCTTTATCGAGGCGTTCGCGCGCCTGCGCCGTCAGCGTGGCGCTGTTGAAACCGAACGTTTGATCGGCGAGCAGCGTAATGGTCGCATCGCAGGTGCGTGGTTTTGGCGGTGGCGCCAGCGCGGCCACCGGTGCTGGGGGCGGCGCTGGAGCAAGCATGGGCGCTTGCACGACCGGAATCGGTGCAGGGGGCGTTGGTGCCTGCACGGCGGGTGGTGGCGGTGGCGCTTGCACGACTGGCGCAGGAGGGGATTGCGGCGGGGGCTGTACGATCGGTGCTGGAGCGGGCGCGCGGATGGGCACTGGAGCCGCGGCAACCGGGGCCGGTTTAGGCGCGGACTCGGCATCACATTCTGGAGTCGCTACCGCGGGTGTCCAGACGCCGCTGCGCCAGCAAAGGTTGAAGCCGCTTCGTACGACTGGACTACGTGCATCCACCGCGTAGCCTGGCGATGGTGCGATTGGAGCGCTCGCGGTGCCGCAACCGGCGACGAGCGCTGATAAGACCACCAAAAAGGGGGTGTGCAACTTCAACGGAGGATTCCCCACTTATGAATTTGGATGCTGCCGGGCGATTGCTGCAAGCTTGCAGCAGGGCTCGGAGTCGGGCGCCATGTTAAACCATCATGTCAGGTGGGCAAAGCGTTGGGACACCGCCGACGCTGGCCAGTCCATCCGACCGATGCCGCACGCCTGACGCGGCGTTGGTGGCGTGGTCCGGATGGGACGATGCTGCGCTGCTGCCTGCCCCGCCAAGATTCCCAGCCGCCGAGGACATTTGAATTGCCCGCACGAATAGGGCTCGGAGAACCCCCTTGGATGCTAAAATCCCGTGTTTTCCGAGTCGCGAGTTCGCTGGGCGATCTTGGCCGCAAGGCAAGGTCCTCCAAGTGAAACGCCACGCCCCCGCCCGCATTGATCGCCAAGGCGCGATTGCGCCGGCGCTATAACGATTCGAGTCGATGGACCAGTTCGCAAAAGAAACAATTTCGGTAAGCCTGGAAGACGAGATGCGCCGTTCGTACCTCGATTACGCGATGAGCGTGATTGTCGGGCGGGCGCTCCCCGATGTGCGCGACGGCTTGAAACCGGTGCATCGCCGGGTGCTCTTCGCGATGAAAGAGTCCAATACGGTCTGGAACCGGCCCTACGTCAAGTGCGCGCGCGTCGTCGGTGATGTGCTCGGTAAGTACCATCCGCACGGCGACACGGCGACCTATGAAGCCTTGGTGCGGATGGCGCAGAACTTCTCGATGCGCTACATGCTCATCGACGGCCAGGGCAACTTCGGCTCGGTCGATGGCGACTCACCGGCCGCCTATCGGTACACAGAATGCCGCTTGGATCGTATCGCGGGCGAATTGCTGGCTGATATCGACAGTGAAACGGTCGATTTCGTGCCGAACTACGACGGTAAGGAGATGGAGCCATCCGTCCTGCCGGCGAAGATTCCCAATCTGCTGGTCAATGGGTCGTCCGGTATTGCGGTGGGCATGGCCACCAATATTCCGCCGCACAACCTCAATGAGGTGATCGACGGGTGTCTGCTGCTGCTCGAACAGCCGGAGACGACGATCGATGATTTGATTCGCATCATTGCGGCGCCCGATTTCCCCACCAAGGGGATTATCTATGGTCTGGGCGGTGTGCATGAAGGCTACCGGACCGGCCGCGGTCGCGTCATCATGCGCGCGCGCGTCCATTTCGAAGACGTTGAAAAAGGCGGGCGTACCGCGATCATCGTCGATGAGCTGCCGTATCAGGTCAACAAGAAATCGTTCCTGGAGCGCGTCGGCGAACTGGTACATGAAAAGCGCCTGGAGGGCATTGCGCATATCCAGGACGAGTCGGACAAGTCCGGCATGCGCGTGGTCATCGAACTTAAGCGCAATGAAATTCCCGATGTCGTTCTGAGCAATCTGTACAAGCTTACGCAGCTGCAAGACAGCTTCGGCATGAACATGGTCGCGCTGGTCGATGGTCAGCCGCGACTGCTCAATCTTAGGCAGATGCTCGATGCGTTCCTGTCGCATCGACGCGAAGTGGTCACGCGGCGGACGATCTACGAACTCAAGAAGGCACGCGAACGCGCGCATATTCAAGAAGGCCTTGCGGTTGCGCTCGCCAATGTCGACGAAATCATCGAGCTGATTCGGGCTGCGCAAACGCCCGCTGAAGCCAAACAGAAACTGCTTGCCAAGACGTGGCAATCGACTGTCGTCGAGACGATGCTGCAACGGGCCGCGCCCGATGCCACCAAACTCACCGATTCGAATCTTGGTCTGACACCCGAAGGGTATCGGCTGTCGGAGATCCAGGCGCAAGCCATCCTTGAGATGCGATTGCAACGGCTCACTGGGCTTGAGCAGGAAAAGATCGTCAAGGAATACGGGGAGCTGGTGGATATCATCGCCGATCTGCTCGACATCTTGGCGAAGCCGGCCCGCATCACCGCGATCGTCGGCGAAGAGTTGCGCGCCATGAAGGCGCAGTATGGCGATGCGAGGAAAAGCGAAATCGTCACGCACGCCGAAGATCTCGCGCTGGAGGACCTCATCACGCCAGAAGATGTCGTGATCACGTTCTCGCATGCTGGATATATCAAGGCGCAGCCGCTGGCCGATTACCGCGCCCAGAATCGCGGCGGGCGCGGCAAACTTGCCGCTGCCACCAAGGAAGATGACTTCATCGAACGCCTGTTCGTGGCGCATACCCATGACTTCGTTCTGTGCTTCTCCAATCGCGGCAAGGTGTATTGGTTGAAGGCGTATCAGGTGCCACAGGGCAATCGCACCAGTCGAGGCAAGCCGATCGTCAATGTGCTTGCCCTTGATGATGGCGAGAAGATCAACGCGGTGGTGCCGGTGAAAGCCTTCGATGAGAATCACTTCGTGTTCATGGCAACGGCCGATGGCACGGTGAAGAAGACCCCGCTGGTCGATTTTTCGCGGCCACGTGAGCGCGGCATTATTGCGGTTGAACTCGACGATGGCGATTTCCTGGTGGGCGTTGCGATCACCGACGGCAAGCATGATGTCATGCTCTTCTCCGATGCGGGCAAGGCAGTCCGCTTTGAAGAGGGCGATGTGCGGCCGATGGGTCGCACTGCGCGCGGCGTGCGCGGCATGCGCTTGGGCGAAGGACAGAAGGTCGTTTCGATGCTGGTGGCAAGCGATGAATCGCAATCGGTGCTAACCGCCACCGAAAATGGCTATGGCAAGCGCACGCCGGTGGCCGAGTACACCAAGCACGGGCGGGGCACGCAAGGTATGAACGCGATTCAGGCATCCGATCGCAACGGCAAGTTGATCGGTGCAGTGCTGGTCGATGACAAAGACGAACTCATGCTCGTGTCGACCGGCGGCATATTGATTCGCACCAAGGTTTCGCAAATCCGCGAAATGGGGCGTTCGACCCAAGGTGTGCGGCTGATCGACTTGGATGAAGGTACGCGGCTGGCCGGTATTGAGCGGGTCGCCGAGACCGAGGAACCCAATGGCGAAAATGGCAACGGCGCCAATGGCGAGCATGGTGCTGCGTTGGATGCCACGCCGCCTGCGACCGATGAGAATGATACAAATAGTAATAGCGGCGGAAGCAGTGGCGCCGATGGCGAACAACCTTAGGGACCGATTGCAAAATAAGGGGAAATATCCTCTCACACGTGCTTAAGCCTTGGCCGTTTGGCGTCTTTTTCGAGCGGCCTCTAACGATTCACCGTGCGCACGGCAACGGCATTTTTGAAGTTGTGAGGAGCAAGCGATATGTCACGAGCCACAAATTTCAGCGCGGGTCCGGCGATGCTGCCGGAGTCGGTACTCAGGCAGGCGGCGACCGAAATGCTGGATTGGCATGGTTCGGGCATGTCGGTGATGGAGATGAGCCACCGCGGCCCGGAATTCATCAGCATCGCCGAACAGGCCGAAGCCGATCTTCGTGAATTGCTTGCGGTGCCCGCGAACTACAAGGTGCTGTTCCTGCAAGGGGGCGCCTCGCTGCAATTTGGCATGATCCCGATGAACTTGTTGGCCGGAAAAACGGCCGCCGATTATGTACACACCGGCGAATGGGCGAAGAAAGCAATCGCGGAGGCGAAGAAATATTGCAAGGTCAACATCGCTGCCTCGAGCGAGGACAAGCAATTCACCTATGCCCCGGCGCAGGCTGAATGGAAGGTATCGGCGGACGCGGCGTATGTGCATTTCACCTCGAATGAAACCATCGGCGGCGTCGAATTTCATTGGACCCCGGCGGTGGGCAAGGTGCCGCTGGTGGTCGACATGTCGTCGCACTTTCTGTCACGGCCGGTTGATGTGTCACGCTATGGTTTGATCTACGCGGGTGCGCAGAAAAACGTCGGGCCGGCTGGTCTGGTGATCGTGATCGTGCGCGAGGACCTGCTCGGCCATGCCATGCCGATCACACCCTCCATGCTCGATTACAAGGTGCATGCGGATGCGCAGTCGATGTCGAATACGCCGCCGTGCTACACGATCTATGTCGCGGGCCTGGTCTTCCAGTGGATCAAGGCGCAAGGCGGGCTCGCGGCGATGGAACAACGCAACATCGCCAAGGCCAAGCGGCTCTATGATTTCCTGGATGGCTCCGCGTTCTACAAGAATCCGGTGCGAAAGTCGGACCGCTCGCGCATGAACGTGCCGTTCACACTGGCCGATGCCAAGCTGGATAACGCGTTTCTGAAAGGTGCCGACGCTCGCGGCCTCCTGCAACTGAAAGGTCATCGTTCGGTTGGCGGCATGCGCGCCTCGATCTATAACGCGATGTCGATCGAGGGCGTCGAGCAGCTGCTTGCGTACATGGGCGAATTCGAGAAAGAGAAGGCCTAGGCATGATGACGTCAAAACGATTCGAAATCCTCGTCCTCAACAACATCGCGGCCGTCGGCCTGCAGCGACTGCCGGCCGAGCGCTATCACGTCGGCAAAGACAGCAAAGCGCCCGATGCGGTGTTGGTTCGCTCGGCCGACATGCACGCCATGCAAATTCCCACTTCGGTGCGCGCAATCGGGCGTGCCGGTGTCGGCACCAACAATATTCCGACCGCGGCGATGAGTAGCCGCGGCGTACCGGTGTTCAACGCGCCGGGGGCCAATGCCAATGCGGTGAAGGAACTGGTGGTCGCGGGCCTCTTGATTGCCGCGCGCAATCTGGTTCCGGCATTGCAATTCGTCGGTTCCCTTGCCAATGAGTCATGGAACGACAAGGCGGATGCGCTCGATGAACGTGTCGAGGCGGGCAAAAAATCGTTTGCCGGGATGGAACTGCCTGGGCGCACGCTTGGCGTCATCGGTTTGGGGAAGATTGGCAGTTTGGTGGCCGATGCAGGAATTCGCCTTGGTATGAATGTGCTGGGGCACGATCCGCAGATCACGGTGGAAGCCGCCTGGAGCCTGCCTTCACAAGTACGCAAGGCCGACTCGATCGATCAGGTTCTGCGGGAAAGCAACTTCGTGAGTGTGCATGTCCCGCTCAATAGCGCAACCCGTGGGCTTATCGACGAGCGCGCGCTGTCTGAAATGCCGACCGGTGCCGTGCTGCTTAATTTTTCGCGCGATGCAGTGGTCGATGAAAGTTCCATCATTGCGGCGCTCGCGGCCAATAAGCTGCGCGCTTATGTAACGGATTTTCCATCGCCTGGGCTGCTTGGCGTGCAAGGTGTGGTGGCGCTCCCGCATCTTGGCGCATCAACCCAGGAAGCCGAAGACAACTGCGCGATTATGGTCGCCGACCAGGTCCGCGATTATCTGGAGCATGGCATCGTGCGCAACGCCGTGAATTTCCCTGATGTGGTGATGAACCGCGAATCGCCCTATCGCGTGGCGATTGCCAACAGCAACGTCCCCAATATGCTTGGGCAAATATCGACCGCGATGGCCAGCGCAGGCCTCAACATTCACAACATGATCAATAAGTCGAAAGGCGAGATGGCCTATACGCTGGTCGATTGCGATAGCGATGTGCCAGACTCGGTGATTGCCGCGATTGGGCGCATACACGGCGTGTTGGCTGTGCGTTATCTGCCGACGCAGGGCGCGTAGACACCGAGCGAGGAGAATGCATGGCCGCAAGTACCAATCCCGCCGCTGGCGGCATCGCCGAGCATCGCGATGCGATCGATCGAATCGATGGCGAGATTGTTCGACTCGTTTCAGAACGCGCGCGCCATGCCCAGGCCATCGGACACTTAAAAGGCGGTGCCGTCGTCTACCGCCCCGAGCGTGAGGCGCAGGTGTTGAACCAGGCCGCGGCGGCGAATCCCGGGCCGCTTAGCGCTGAAGCGATCAAGCGTGTATTCGTGGAGGTCATGTCCGCATGCCGTGCGCTCGAGCAGACCATTCGGGTTGCCTACCTGGGACCCGCCGGCACCTTCAGCGAGATGGCGGTCGGACAACATTTTGGACAGTCGATCGAAGGCGAGCCGTGTGCGTCGATCGATGCGGTGTTCCGTGCGGTCGATAGCGGCGGTGCCCAGTATGCGGTAGTGCCGGTGGAAAATTCGACCGAGGGCGCGATCGGGCGCACCCTCGACTTGCTGCTTACGACGCCTTCGATCGTGTGCGGCGAAGTCGTGGTGCGTGTCCACCAGAATTTGATGGTCAAGTCTGGCGGCCTGGATGGCATTGTGAAAGTGTATTCACATGCCCAGTCGCTTGCGCAATGTCATGGCTGGCTCAATGCGAATCTCCCGCGCGCTGAGCGGATCGCGGTTTCCAGCAATGCCGAGGCCGCGCGCATCGCATCGGGTGAAGCCGGCGCGGCGGCCATCGGGCCATCGATTGCGGCCGATCGGTATGGATTATCGATTCTCGCCCCGAAGATCGAAGATGATTCCCGCAATCGCACCCGTTTTCTCGTGTTGGGGCGTCAAGAGACCACCCCGTCCGGTCGGGATCGCACATCGCTCGTGATGTCGGCGCCGAACCAACCGGGCGCGGTGCATGCACTGATCGCCCCGTTTGCCAGGCGCGGTGTGAGCATGACGCGCATCGAATCACGTCCTGCGCGCACCGGACAATGGGACTATTTGTTCTACATCGATATCGAGGGGCATCGTGAGGATCTCGCCGTCCGTGAGGCGCTCGTGGAAATCGGCAAGCTCGCGCCCTACTTGAAGGTTCTCGGGTCGTATCCCACCGCAGCGATCTGAGTAGTTTTTCCGGTTGTCAATCGGCAGCAAAGCATTCTCAAGGAAGAGTCATGGCCGCAATCGAACCGCGTGATCTTTGTGAGCAGTCTCCCAGCTATGTGCGTTCGATCGCGCCGTATCAGCCCGGCAAACCGATTGGCGAGCTGGCGCGTGAATACAAGTTGGATCCGGCCAGCATCGTCAAACTCGCCTCGAACGAAAATCCGCTCGGCTTGAGTCCGGCTGCGAAGCTTGCGTTGGAGCGTGAGATCGGCGATCTCGCGCGCTATCCGGATGGTGGCGCCTTCGATCTGAAAGCGGCGCTTTGCAAACGCTACCGCGTCGCGCAAGAAAACATCGTGGTCGGCAACGGTTCGAACGATGTATTGGAACTGGCCGCCGCCGCGTTTCTCGCGCCCGGCGCGAGCGCGATCTACTCACAGCATGCGTTCGCCGTCTATCCGCTTGCAACGCTTGCACGTGGCGCCAAAGGGATCGCAGTGCCCGCGAAGCAATTTGGTCATGACCTCGATGCGATGGCAGCGGCGGTGCGGCCCGATACGCGGATCGTATTTCTTGCCAATCCGAATAATCCGACCGGTACGTTCGTGCCCCACGCCGAAGTCGAGCGCTTTCTCGCGAAGATCCCAAGCAAGGTATTGGTCGTATTGGATGAAGCGTACAACGAGTACTTACCCGAAGCCCTTCGCTTTGACACGGTGAAGTGGCTCGATCAATTCCCCAATTTGGTGATCGTGCGTACGTTCTCGAAGGTCTATGGTCTGGCGGGCCTGCGCGTAGGCTTTGGATTGATGCATGCCGCGATCGCTGATCTATTGAATCGCGTGCGTCAGCCGTTCAATGTCAACAATCTCGCGCTGGCTGCCGCGGCGGCCGCGTTGAATGATGATGCGTTCATTCAGAAGAGCTTCAACCTCAACCGCGAGGGTCTCAAACAAATCGAGGCCGGCGCACGCAAGCTGGGGCTTGCGTTCATTCCGTCGGTGGGTAATTTCATCACGATCGAATTCGCGCGCGTGCAGGGCAAATCCCAGGGTGGTGTGATTTTTGAGAAGCTGCTGCGCGAAGGCGTGATTGTGCGACCGGTGGCCGGATACGAAATGCCCGATCATTTGCGCGTGACGGTCGGCACCGGCACGGAAAATGAGCGGTTCATTGGCGCGCTTACGAAAGTGTTGGGACGCTAAGTGCGCGCATCGGTAACCCGCGCCTGCCCGGGATTGGACCGGGCGTGATCGAGCGGCTGGCAGTCATTGGTGTTGGTCTGATCGGCGGGTCGTTTGCGGCCGCCTTGAAGGCGCGTGGTGCCGTTCGCCATGTGGTCGGCGTGGGCCGCAGCATGGCCAATCTCACGCAAGCTCGCGAGTTAGGCGTAATCGATTCGATTGCCAGCGCCGCCGATGCGGTACGCGGCGCCGATTTCATCTTGATCGCGACCCCGGTTGGGCAGATGGCAGCGCGCCTTGCAGAAATCGCACCGCTGATTGAACCGCGCGCGGTGATCACCGATGGTGGCAGCACCAAGGTCGATGTGGTCAGCGCTGCGCGCCGTGCATTAGGTACCAAGGTCGCGCAATTTGTCCCGGCCCATCCGATTGCGGGTAGTGACAAGAGCGGCGCCAGTGCCGCGATGGCGGATCTATTCGTGGGGCGTCGCACCGTGCTCACTCCGCTAACCGAGAACACGCTCGTTACCGTCACGCGCGTGCGCGAGGCGTGGGAACAATGCGGCGCCAAAGTGGTTGCGATGAGTGCAAGCGAACACGATGCGGTGCTTGGCATCACCAGCCACTTGCCGCATGTACTGGCGTATGCCCTCATGCACCAGGTGCTCAGTGCTGATCAAAGCGGCCTGCTGTTTGACAATGCAGGGAGTGGCTTTCGTGATTTCACGCGTTTGGCGGGTGGGCAGCCCGAGATGTGGCGCGATATCCTGCTGTCCAATCGCACCGCATTGTTGGCCGCAATGGATAGCTTCGATGCAAGTGTGGCGCAGCTGCGGGGCGCAATCGAACGTGGCGATAGCGAGCAACTCGATCGCGTCTTCAACGCCGCACGGATGCAACGCAACGCATGGCTGGCGCAATTCAACGGCCGCGGTTCTGGTTACGGTACAGAAGGCTAGCCGCGATGACCGAAGCCCCTCTGCGTCCAGCGTTTCTCGATCTTGCGCCGATCGCGAGGGTGGCCGGGACCGTCGTGCTGCCGGGCTCAAAAAGCATCTCCAATCGCACGCTGCTGCTCGCGGCGCTTGCCTCGGGTACGACCTCGGTGCGCGGATTGCTTGCTTCCGATGACACCGATCGCATGTTGGCCGCGCTACGATTGCTGGGCGTTCGCCTTGAGCGCCAGGGCAGTACCAATGATTATCTAGTCTTTGGCGTTGACGGTCGCTTCGCCAATCGCCGTGCGGATCTTTTTCTTGGTAACGCGGGCACCGCCGTTCGTCCTCTCACTGCGGTCCTCGCACTAGCCGGTGGCCATTACGAGCTATCGGGCGTGCCGCGCATGCATGAGCGACCGATTGGCGATCTCGTCGATGCATTGCGGATGGCCGGTGCGGATATCCGGTACCTCGGCAACCAAGGCTGTCCGCCACTCGCAATTTATCCTGCGGCGATCCAAGCCGCACCACACGTGTCGGTGCGCAGCAACGTTTCGAGCCAGTTTCTCTCCGCGCTGCTCATGGCTTTGCCGTTGAGCGGGCGGGATGCCGTGATCGAAGTGGTGGGCGAATTGATTTCCAAGCCCTATGTCGAGATGACCTGCCGATTGATGGAGCGCTTCGGCGTCCGGGTCGAGCGTGAGGGATGGAGTACGTTTCGCATCGCCGGCGGACAGCGCTACCTGAGCCCGCAAACAATCTTCATCGAAGGCGACGCCTCCAACGCTTCGTATTTTCTGGCGGCCGGGGCGATCGGTGGTGGGCCGGTACGCGTGGAAGGCGTCGGTAAAGGAAGCATGCAAGGGGATATTCGCTTCACCGAAGTCATCGAGGCGATGGGCGCTACGGTTGCCGTTGCGGACGATGCGATCGAAGTGCGCGGATCGCTGCCGCTCTGGCCAATCAACCTCGATTTGAATCATATCCCCGATGCGGCGATGACTGCCGCGATCATGGCGTTGTTTGCGGAAGGTCCCTCGACCTTATTGAATATTGGTAGCTGGCGAGTGAAAGAAACCGATCGGATCCATGCCATGGCAACCGAACTGCGCAAAGTCGGCGCGACGGTGGAGGAGGGCGCGGACTTTATCCGGATCACGCCGCCGGCCCGCTTTACGCCCGCGACGATCGATACCTACGACGACCATCGCATGGCGATGTGCTTTTCCCTGGCTGCCTTGGGTGGTGTGCCGATCCGGATCAATGATCCCACCTGTGTCGCCAAGACGTTTCCCAACTATTTTGCGGTGCTGAACAGCCTCATCACAAAGGTCGGTCCAGGTGGTTAGCGCGTCGTCGGTGCCCGTGATTGCGATCGATGGACCGTCCGCTTCGGGCAAGGGAACGGTCGCCGCGGCGGTTGCTGCAAGCATCGGTTTTCACTATCTGGATAGTGGCGCGCTCTATAGGCTGGTTGCCAAAGCGGCGCTCGATCGCTGCCTATTGTTGAGTGATGAGCCCAAGATCGCGAAAATAGCCGCCAATTTAGCGGTTCGATTTCACGGTGCGGCGATCGTCCTGGATGGTGAGGACGTCACTGACGCCATTCGCATCGAATCGATCAGCGCCGGCTCTTCGCAGGTTGCGGCGCTGCCTTCGGTGCGGGCTGCATTGCTCGCGCGGCAGCGGGCCTTTCGAACGCCGCCGGGCCTCGTCGCCGATGGCCGCGATATGGGTTCGATCGTCTTTCCTGATGCCGTACTCAAGGTGTTCTTGACGGCAAGCCCCGAAACGCGTGCGGAACGACGCTATAAGCAGTTGATCGGAAAAGGGATCTCGGATAACATACCGCGCCTTTTGCAAGAGCTTCGAGACCGCGACGAGCGCGACCGTAATCGCGCCAGCGCGCCCCTGATACAACTTCCCGACGCCCGCTTGCTCGACACGACCAACCTCACGGTTGCGGAAGCCATCGCGCAAGTCCTGCGATGGGTTGAGCCGGTGATCCCGCGACCTTCTATGGGTGCATAGAAATCGCGCGACGGTAAGTTGGTCAGGAAGCGGTTTGGCAGCCCACGCAAAATGATGTACGCGCCGATGTACGCGCCGATGTACGCGCTTTAGAACGTTGCACAGTAGTAGTGGTACCGAGCGATGGCAGCCCTGCTGCCATTTTTTATCAACCCAACCCCGGCGGGCGCCTCCTTCCGCGCAGTGCGCGAAAATCCCCTAATCGTTCGTACCGGGTCAATCAGGTCAATCAATTCATGGCAAATCCATCCGTCGCAGTTGCCGCCCCCCCATCGATGCCTCCAGGGATGGAGAGCTTCGCCGCACTTTTTGAGGAAAGCCTAAGCCTCAAGGAAATGCGCATCGGCGAGATCATTACCGCCGAAGTGGTTCGTGTCGATCAGAATGTCGTCATCGTCAATGCCGGCCTCAAATCAGAGAGTGTGATTTCGGTCGATGAATTCAAGAACGATCGCGGTGAACTCACCGTCAAGGCGGGCGATTTCGTCGCGGTATGCATCGAAGCGCTGGAAGACGGCTTCGGCGAAACGCGCCTGTCGCGCGACAAGGCCAAGCGCCTCGCCGCATGGCTCGATCTCGAGAAAGCCCTCGAATCCGGCGAATTGGTGAGCGGCGTCATCAGCGGCAAGGTCAAAGGCGGTCTCACCGTGATGTGCAACGGCATCCGCGCGTTCCTACCTGGATCGCTCGTCGATATGCGCCCGGTCAAAGACACCACGCCGTATGAAGGCAAGACGCTTGATTTCAAAGTGATCAAGCTCGATCGTAAGCGCAACAACGTCGTGGTCTCGCGCCGTGCGGTGCTGGAAGCCAGCGCCGGCGCCGAACGCGCTGTGCTGCTTTCCACCTTGCAAGAGGGCGCCATCGTCAAAGGCGTGGTCAAGAACATCACCGATTACGGCGCGTTCGTCGATTTGGGCGGCATTGATGGTCTGCTGCATATCACCGATCTCGCCTGGCGTCGTGTGAAGCACCCGACCGAAGTCGTCAATGTAGGCGATGAAGTCACCGCGAAGATTCTCAAGTTCGATGCCGAGAAAAATCGGGTATCGCTTGGCCTCAAACAGCTTGGCGAAGATCCGTGGGTGGGTATCGCCCGTCGCTACCCGACCGGCACGCGCCTGTTCGGTAAGGTCACCAATATCACCGACTACGGCGCCTTCGTTGAAGTCGAAAGCGGCATCGAAGGCCTGGTGCATGTCTCTGAGATGGACTGGACCAACAAGAACATTCATCCTTCGAAAGTCGTGCAGGTCGGCGATGAAACCGAAGTCATGATTCTCGAAATCGACGAGGATCGCCGCCGGATTTCGCTAGGCATGAAGCAGTGCCTGCCCAATCCATGGGAAGAGTTCTCGATCAATCACAAGAAGGGCGAGAAGGTCCGCGGTCAGATCAAATCGATCACCGACTTCGGTATTTTCGTTGGGCTGCCGGGCAACATCGACGGTCTCGTGCATCTTTCGGATCTCTCATGGAGCCTCACCGGTGAAGAGGCGGTTCGCAACTTCAAGAAGGGCGATGAAGTGGAAGCCGCCGTCCTGTCGATCGATGTCGAGCGCGAACGCATCTCACTTGGCGTGAAGCAGCTGGAA
>CAMDRJ010000111.1 GCA_945906755.1 Klebsiella pneumoniae
GTTGAGTTTCTACGACATCGCGATCGACTGACCGTCGGCGAGCAGGAAGTGCGCGATCGCAAGCGCGCGTTTCATATCGCAAGCGAACCGCCGGTATGGACCTATCTGGTCGCCACCGATCTGGCGCGACGTCGCAGCGAGCGCGGACCCGTAGCGCCGTAGCGCGAAACCTTATCGTCAGCTAAAGCGGTTTACCGAACACCTGCGCCCAGTAGATACGCCCTTTGCTCTTCTCATTGATCGCAAACGCGACGCCATGCTCGGTGTAGCGCGCCTCCATGATATTGACGCAATGCGGTGGGCTCTTAAGCCATCCGGCCACCGTTTCATCCGGTGAACCGGCGCCGGCCGCGATGTTTTCACTGGTCATCTGCCAGGCGTAGCCGACGCGGGTCACACGCGCTGAGGGCG
Organism: Klebsiella pneumoniae; assembly: GCA_945906755.1. Lineage (GTDB taxonomy): Bacteria > Pseudomonadota > Gammaproteobacteria > Burkholderiales > SG8-39 > SHXR01. The sequence goes on from CAMDRJ010000111.1 coordinate 412, forward strand.
TGCTGCCATCGCGCCCGGTGTGACTAAAGTGGCTCCCCGCCGCCATGTCATCGGCATGCAATTGCGCTGCTTTGGCAAGTAATGCATTGGTCTTCAGAGCCGGGGCGGCCGGAAAGCTTGTGCTGCCGCAAGACCTCGCCGCCGCGCGCGCTTGATTGACCAACTCCAGCACCTTGCGCGCAACCTGCGGGGCGTCATTCATCGCAGGCGCCACAAACGGGGCGGCAACAACAATCCATGCATCGGCGCCATCGCGATGAATGCCGATGTCGCGAAAGCCGCTATCGGTCAGCTCGGTGCAGTGGCGTTGCTGCAGATAGGCAATGATCGAGGCATCACGTGACGCGCCGGATACCCGAAGCGACATCGACTTCACGCCCCGGTACCCGGATTGCGACATCGCCTCTTGCATCGGACGCGAATTGGCTAGGCCGCGCGCCGTCGCATCGAGCTGCGCATTGGCGCGCAGTGGGGCGGCCTGCTTGGCGCCACAGCCACTCGCACGCAATCCATTGATCGCGGCGAGCAGATCGGCACGGGCGCTCGCCACCGGGGCGAGCAGCGCAAGCGTCAACAGAAGAGCGCTGCCGCGCCCGATGCCTCTTCGCATCAGCGGACGCTAGCCGTCCGTCACCGCACCGCGACTCGCCGTCGAGACGATCCGCGCATACTTCGCCAGCAAGCCGCGCTTGTACTTTGCGGGCGGCGGCTGCCATGCCGCTTCGCGCCGCGCGAGTTCGGCATCGGAAACGTTGAGCTGCAACAGCCGCTGGTGCGCATCGATCGTGATGGAATCGCCTTCATTCACGAGCGCGATCGGTCCGCCGACGAATGCTTCCGGCGATACATGCCCGACCACCATGCCCCAGGTGCCGCCAGAGAAGCGGCCATCGGTAATCAACCCCACCGATTCGCCGAGGCCCTGACCAATCAAGGCCGAGGTGGGTGCAAGCATTTCCTGCATGCCGGGACCACCTTGCGGGCCTTCGTAGCGAATGACGATGACATCACCCGGCTTGATCTTGCGCGCCATGATCGCGTCCATCGTCTCGTTTTCGGAGTTGAACACGCGCGCAGGACCCGTGATCGACGGATTCTTGAGGCCGGTAATTTTGGCGACGCAACCTTCGGGCGAAAGATTGCCCTTCAGGATCGCCAGATGCCCGTGTGGATACATTGGATTCGACCATGGACGAATCACTTCCTGGTCGTTGCGTGGCTCGGCGGGGATGTTGGCCAGTTCTTGCGCCATGGTGCGGCCGGTGATCGTCATGCAATCGCCGTGCAGACAGCCGTTGGCGAGCAGGATCTTCAATACTTGCGGCACGCCGCCCGCGCGATGGAAATCCACCGCGACGAAGCGTCCGGATGGCTTCAAATCGCACAGTACCGGTACGCGCTGGCGCACGCGCTCGAAATCATCGATGGTCCACTCGACTTCGGCGGCATGGGCGATCGCCAGGAAATGCAGCACCGCATTGGTGGAGCCGCCGGTGGCCATGATCAGCGCCACTGCGTTCTCGATGGAATTGCGGGTAATCACATCGCGCGCGCGGATGTTCCGCTTGATGGCGTTGACCAGTACGCGCGCCGATTCAGCGGCGGAGTCAGCCTTTTCGCTATCGGGGGATGCCATCTGCGACGAGCCTAGCAGGCTCATTCCTAACGCTTCGAACGACGAGGACATCGTGTTGGCGGTATACATCCCACCGCAGGCACCGACCGACGGACAGGCATTGCGCTCGATGCCCTCGAAATCTTCCTTGGCCATCTTGCCTGCCGCAAACGCCCCCACTGCTTCGAAAGCCGACACGATGGTGAGGTCCTGCCCCTTCCATTTACCCGGCTTGATCGTACCGGCGTACACGTAGATGGCAGGGACATTCATCCTTGCGATGGCCATCATGCCACCCGGCATATTCTTGTCGCAGCCGCCCACTACGAGCGCACCATCCATCGCCTGGCCGTTGACCGAGGTTTCGATGGCATCGGCGATGACTTCCCGCGAGACCAGCGAATACTTCATCGCCTCGGTGCCCATGCCGATGCCATCAGTCACGGTCGGCACACCGAAGACCTGGGGCATCGCACCCGCTTTGCGCAACGCATCGATCGCGCTATCGACCAGCGGTTGAATGCCTGCATTGCAGGGATTCATGGTGGAGTGACCGTTGGCGACACCCACGATCGGCTTCTCGAAATCGCCGTCGCCAAAGCCAACGGCGCGCAGCATCGCGCGATTCGGTGAGCGGGCCACACCGCCCGTGATAGTGCGGCTGCGCCAGTTGTCGGCCATGAAAACTCCTTTGATTGGATCGATGAAGAACGGATCGGTTGATTTTATCCCGGGCTGATGGACGCTGCCCGCGCGCACCTGATCCATCGGTAGGCGCGATTCGAGAACGGGTGCGCGGAATCTCCCGTTTGAGCCGTCCACTTGCGACCTATAATCCGCGCCTATCTCACGCTATCAGTCGATTCCTGTGCTCGTTCATCCCAATTTCGACCCAATCGCCCTTCAGATCGGGCCCATCGCCATCCGCTGGTATGGGCTCATGTATCTCATCGGCTTTGCAGCTTTCTTTTTTCTTGCACGGCGCCGCAGTCGTACGCAGCCCTGGTCGGGCGCGAGTTTCCAACTCGTGGACGACATGTTGTTCTACGGGGTGCTTGGCGTCATTTTGGGTGGGCGCCTTGGCTATGTGATCTTCTATAAGCCGCTGCATTTTCTTGGCAATCCGCTCGACATCATCAAGGTCTGGGAAGGCGGCATGTCATTCCATGGCGGCTTTCTCGGCGTGCTAGTTGCCGCCCTCCTGGTCGCTCGCAATCACAAGATTCGCTGGCTTGCCCTCACCGATTTCATTGCGCCGATGATCCCGATCGGACTTGCGACGGGACGGATCGGCAATTTCATCAATGCCGAACTCTATGGCCGGGTGACCGACGTCGCTTGGGGCATGGTGTTCCGCGTGCCGGGTGCAGGTAATCTACCGCGGCACCCCTCGCAGTTGTATCAATTCGCCTTGGAAGGGGTGGCGCTTCTCGTCGTGTTATGGCTATTTTCGATGAAGCAGAGACCGGTCGGCGCGGTCTCCGGACTGTTTCTCATCGGTTATGGCATCTGTCGCTTCATCGTGGAGTTTTATCGCGAACCCGATGATTACCTGGGCATCTTGTCGCTTGGTCTCACGATGGGCCAGTGGCTATCGCTGCCGATGTTGATCGCCGGCATCTGGATGATGGTGTGGTCATACCGCCGCCAACCCGCATGAATCGCGGCCCGGATCTCACCGTCGAAGAACGCCGGGTCCTCGAAGGCAAGCTCGCGGATCTGCGTATCGAGCATCGCGATCTCGATGATGTCACGACGCGGCTGGAAGCCGAACCGGTGCGCGATGAGCTGCAGCTTCGCCGCATCAAGAAACGCAAGCTTGTGCTGAAGGATCAGATCCTGTTGCTGGAGCGACAGCTCGGCCCGGACCTGCTGGCCTGAGCTACAACGCGCGCCAGATCAGCGAGCCACCCGCAACCAATAGCACAACTGCGATCGCGCGCGCCAGCGTTGCGCGATTGACCCGATGGAACACCTTGGTCCCGAAGTAAAGACCCGCCATGGCTGCGGGCAGCGACAGCAGAGCCATCAACCAGACCGTTTGATTGATGAGCAATCCGGTCACGGTATAGGCGATGACGCGGATGGTGATGCTCACCACCGAGGTGGCCGACATCGTCGCGCGATACTGGTCTTTGGTGAGTGGCCGATGACTCAGATAAATCGCGTAGGGCGGGCCACCCGCGCCGAACAAAGTCCCCGACAAACCGCCACCGACACCCGCAAGATACGACCAGCGGCGGTTCACCTGCGGACCTTCGCCGCGCACCACCAACGCGTAGAGCGAATAAGCGAAGATGAAAACACCGAGTGCAAGCATCGCGCCGTGACGCGGCAAATGGAAGAGCGCCGTCATGCCAAGCGTGCTGCCGATGATGATTGTCGATGAAATCCGCAGCCACTCGCTTTTCACGATCAGTCGCGGATTCTCGACGCCGACCCGCATCGAAGTGATCCAATCGACGACCGCAAAGATGGCCAACGCAAATTGCAATGGCACCACATGGGTGGCAAGCGGAATAGTGACAAGTGCCGAGCCAAATCCGGTGATGCCATACATCAAGGCACCAAGAAACGCGATCGGAATGAGTGCGGCGAGTTCGAGCCAGTTGGGCTCCATGTCAGCGGTGACGACGAAAAGTCAATGTGTGCCCAGTGCTTCGGCCAACACCTGCGCGACATGCACCGCATCACGCTTGGCACCGTCCTTGATCTGGTGGCGACAGCTGGTACCGTCGGCCACGATCAATGTATCGGCGGAAGCTTTGCGCACGGCGGGCAAGAGGGACGCTTCCGCCATCTTCATCGAAACATCGAAGTGGGAAGCCTCATAGCCGAATGCACCGGCCATGCCGCAACAACTCGACTGGATCGTCTCCACCTTCAAATCGGGAATCAGACCGAGAGTCTGCTCGACCGCCGACATCACGCCAAATGCCTTCTGATGGCAATGCCCATGCAGCAACGCGCGCTTGGCGCGAATCGGCTGCAAGGCGAGCTTGAGCTTGCCTGCACTCTGTTCGCGAGCGAGAAACTCTTCGAACAACACGGCGCTCCGGTCGATCGCCGCAACCGACTCGCCGAGCTTCATCGCGTGCAACTCGTCCCGCAAGGTGAATAGACACGACGGTTCAAGTCCAATGATCGGCACGCCGCGCAGTGCAAACGGTGCCAGCGCTGCGACCATGCGACTGGCTTCGGCGCGTGCCTGATCGATCATTCCGGTCGCAAGAAACGTTCTGCCGCAGCAAAGCGGTCGATCACCATCCGCTGCACGCACGACTTTGACGACATAACCCGCCGCCTGCAATACGCGCTCGGCGGCCCGAGCGTTCTCCGGTTCAAAGTAGTTGGTAAAGGTGTCGACGAACAACACCACCTCTGCGCCGGAAGACTGGTCGGTCCGTATACGCGTCTGAGAATAGATGTCACTACGCCAGAGCGGCAGCGATCGTTGCGCGGCGAACCCGAGCGAGCGCTTGAAGAATCCGCCCAATACCGGAACGTTCTCGGCAGCATTGAATAGCCATGACATCTTGGCGGCCCAAGGCGCATAGCGCGGCAAATAGCCGATCAGCTTGTCCTTCAGCGAATAGCCCTGCCGCGCGTGATACTGATGCAAGAATTCAATTTTCATGCGCGCTATATCGACGCCGGTTGGACATTCGCGCTTGCAGCCCTTGCAGCTCACGCAAAGATCCATCGCGTCGCGCACCGCATCGCTCGTCAATCCATCCGGCCCAAGCTGACCGGATACCGCTAAGCGCAGCGTGTTGGCGCGCCCGCGCGTGAGATGCTGCTCATCCTGCGTGGCGCGAAACGACGGACACATCGTTCCCGCATCGAATTTGCGGCAATGCCCGTTGTTGTTGCACATCTCGACAGCGGCAGCGAACCCGCCTGCGCCATCCGTCCGATCACCCTGATCCCATTCGGACCAGTCAAGCCCAGTGGTCAACGGCTCTGCGCGATAGCCCGGCTTGAAGCGATAGAGCGTGCGATCGTCTTGACGCGGCGCGCGCACGATCTTGCCCGGATTCATCAGTCCGCGCGGATCAAAGAGGTCCTTGATTTCTTCCAACGCACGCATCAGGCGCGAACCGATGATGGGCTCGATCCATTGCGAGCGCACGAGTCCATCGCCATGCTCGCCGGAGTAGGCACCTTTATATTCGCGCACGAGCTCGCACGCCTCTTCGGCAATTGCGCGGAGCTGATCCGCACCGCCCTCTTTCATATTGAGAATCGGTCGCACATGCAGCGTTCCTACAGAGGCATGTGCATACCAGGTGCCGCGCGTACCGTGCTTGGTGAACACCTCGGTGAGACGCCGTGTGTACTCGGCGAGATGTTCGAGCGGGACGGCACAGTCTTCGATGAAGGAGACGGGTTTGCCCTCGCCTTTCATCGACATCATGATGTTCAAGCCTGCTTTACGAACTTCCCAGAAGGCCTTTTGCACGCCTTCATCGGTCACTTCCACCACGCTGCCGGGCAGACCGAGATCCGCCATCAGCTCGACGAGTCGCTTCAGTTTGGCAATTTGTATGGCTTTATCGTCGCCCGCAAACTCCACTAGCAGGATGGCTTCCGGTTCACCCTTCACACAGCGATCAACGATGGTACGAAACGCCGGATTGGCGCGCGCAAGTTCGAGCATGGTTCGATCGACCAACTCGACCGCATCCGGATCGAGCTTGACGATGTGCTCCGGCGCCTGCATCGCCCGATAGAACGATTCGAAATGGCAGACGCCAAGCGTCTTGGCCTTAGGCAACGGCGAGAGATTCAGATGGACTTGCCGCGAATAGGCGAGCGTGCCTTCGGACCCGACCAGCAGATGCGCAAGATTATGTGCGGTCAACTGCGGCTGCACCATATCGATGTTGTAGCCCTGCACGCGGCGCAATACTTTCGGCCAGCGAAGCGCAATTTCGTCGGCTTCGCGCCGCACGATCGCATGCACCTTTTCGATGATCGCGCGGTAGGCCGCGGACCCCGCAGCGATATCGGTGTTCGGACCGAATCGCATCGCACTGCCATCTGCGAGCCACGCATCGATCGCATGGACGTTATGCACCATGTTGCCGTAGCGGATCGACCGCGAACCACATGAATTGTTGCCCGCCATGCCGCCGATGGTCGCTTGTGCGCTCGTCGAGACATCGACCGGAAACCATAGGCCGTGCGGACGCAACTGCGCGTTCAGCGTGTCCAGCACCATGCCTGGTTGCACCACGCAGCGGCGCTCGGCGACGTTCAGCTCAACCACCGCATTCAGGTATTTCGAATTGTCGATGACAAGCGCGGCACCAACCGTCTGGCCGCACTGCGAGGTCCCTGCGCCACGCGGCAGGATCGGCACGCCTTCTTCGATACCGATCTGCATCGCGATGCGCGCAGCCTCCTCGGAACGCGGCACGACCACGCCAACCGGTTCGATTTGATAGATCGACGCATCGGTCGAATAGCGTCCGCGCGACGGCGCATCGAACAGGACTTCGCCATCGACTTCACGACGCAGCCGCGCGGCCAGCGCGGAATCACCGACGCGCGGATGAAACGACACCGTGAACTGGCGTTGCGGCGGCGGTTGGATTGCTTGAGGTCCTTCGATCTTCATTGCGGTGGCGGCATCTGGGGAGTCCGCTATGATACCCGCCGGCCGCGTCCGTTCCGTGCTTACACCGCGCGACCGCCATCGAAAGGACGTTCAATGAGCTATCACAGCGGCCGACATTTTCTGCAAATTCCCGGGCCCACCAATGTGCCCGACCGCGTGCTGCGCGCGATCGATCGTCCAACCATGGATCATCGCGGGCCTGAATTCGGCGTGATGGGTCTTGAGATCCTAAGCAGCCTGAAGACGGTGTTTCAAACGAAGCAGCCAGTCATCATTTTTCCTGCATCGGGAACCGGCGCCTGGGAAGCTACTCTCGTCAATACCTTGTCCGCGGGTGATCGCGTGCTGATGGTCGAGACCGGTCAGTTCGCCACGCTATGGCAGCGCATGGCCACCAAGCTTGGCTTGGTAACGGAACTCATCAGCACCGACTGGCGGCGTGGCGCCGATCCGGCAACGATTGAAGCGAAGTTACGGGAAGACACCGCTCACACGATCAAGGCAGTCTGTGTCGTGCACAACGAAACCTCGACCGGCGTGGCCAGTCGCATCGGTGCGATTCGCAAGGCGATCGACGCAGCCCGGCATCCGGCGCTCTTCATGGTGGATACGATCTCATCGCTCGGCTCACTCGACTATCGTCATGACGAATGGGGCGTGGATGTCACGGTGGCAGGCTCACAGAAGGGACTCATGTTGCCGCCTGGCCTGTCGTTCAATTGTGTAAGCGATAAGGCAATCGCCGCCGCCAAGACATCGAAGCTTCCCAAGTCGTATTGGGGCTGGGAAGAAATGCTGGCGTCTAACAAGACGGGATACTTCCCTTACACGCCGGCGACGAATCTTCTCTATGGGCTCGCTGAAGCATTGAAGATGCTGGCTGAGGAAGGACTCGACAATGTGTTCGCGCGCCATGCACGGCATGGCGAAGCAACGCGACGGGCCGTCCGTGCCTGGGGCCTTGAGATTCTGTGCGCCAACCCGGATGAATATTCCAACTCGCTCACCGCAGTGATGATGCCAACCGGGCACGACGCCGATCGCCTACGAACAGTGATTCTCGAAGCCTTCGATATGTCGCTTGGCACCGGTCTTGGCAAGGTCGCGGGCAAAGTCTTTCGCATCGGACACCTAGGTGATTTCAATGACCTTACCTTGATGGGCACCCTTGCAGGGGTCGAGATGGGTCTGAAACTCGCGGGCATTCCGCATCGCGCGGGCGGTGCGCAGGCGGCGATGCAGTTCTTGGCCGAAGCGCATAAGGCGGCGCCGGCTGCAAAGAAGGCCGCATAGCGCACGACCCTGCATCGTCATCAAATGATTGGACATCGCGTGACTCGAATCGCAGCACTCGCCGCCGTGATCGCGGCACTCGTTCTCCCATCGTTGGCCGAGGCACAGACGTTCCCGGCCAAACCCGTTCGCATCATGGTTGGTTCCGCCGCAGGTGGCGGCACCGATATCATTTCGCGTCTGCTCGCGCAAAAGCTCTCGGAAATCTGGAATCAGCAAGTGATCGTCGAGAATCGCGTTGGCGCGAGCGCGACCATCGCGGCCGATTTTGTCGCGAAATCCCCACCCGATGGCTATCACGTCGTGATGGCGGTGCCCAACTCGCACACCATCGGCCCGTTCGTGATGAAGAACATCCCCTACGATGTGGTGCGCGATTTCACGCCGATCACGTTGGCCGCGACGGTGCCGCATGTACTCGTCGTTGGTCTCTCGGTACCGGCCAATTCGATGGCCGAGTTAGTGCAGGCAGCGCGTGCCAATCCGGGGAAATTGAACTTCTCATCATCAGGGATAGGCGCCTCGCAGCATATGGCGGGCGAACTGTTCAATCTGGTGGCTGGAATCAAGGTTGTTCACGTGCCCTACAAAGGCAGCGCCGATGCGATGCGCGATCTGATCGGTGGTCAAGTGACCTTGAGCTTTGATACGACCGCCTCATCGATTGGTCAGATTCGCGCGGGAAAGCTCAAGGCCCTCGCGGTCGCCTCGCCGAAGCGAGCCTCTGCATTGCCCGATGTTCCGACCACCGCCGAAGCAGGCTTTCCGGGCGTCGAGATGATTACTTGGTATGGGTTGTTTGGTCCGCCGAATCTGCCCAAGGCGATCACTGATAAGTGGCAGCAAGATGTTGCCCGCGCCCTTGCGCTTCCCGATGTGCGGGAGCGAATTGCCAACCTTGCAGGCGAGCCGGGTGGCATAACGCCCGAAGCCTTTGGCGCGTTTATTCGATCAGAACTCACGCGCATGCAAAAGCTGGTGAAAGACGCGAACGTTCAGGGCGATTGAAAACGACATCGCCAGCAAGCGGCGGCCTGCTGGCGATGTGTGAAGGCAAGCTATTCCCCTCTCCCCGGCCCTCCCGCAACGGGACGAGGGTGACTTCAACTTCGCTACCGACGATGCCCGCGATGGTCATCATCCCTACCGCGCCCACGGCCGTGACCGTCATCGCGATGGCCGCCGCGATGAAAATCGTGGCCACCGTGGTAGCGGTGCCCGCCATGGTAGCGATGTCCACCGTGATAACCGTGATACGCATGACCGCGGTGGTATCCATAGTGCCGGTCGTAGTGGCCGCCGCCATGGAAAGGTTGCGCTTGCACGAATCCGATCGGGGTCGGGATCAACAAAGGCGGCAACGGAAACTCAATGCGGATTTCGGGGCTACGAGCTTCGGACGCCAGGGGTACTAGTAAGGCGGAAGCCGTCAACACGATCGCGAGCAGTTTGTTCATGATTCTTCTCCATCGCACGGTCCGGGAGAATCGAAGGATCCTCGCCCATCGGGCCGCCGTACATGCCCAAGAACGGGCTCATGACCGTCGTTGTTGACGTCGATCCGTATCCAATCGTTGCGCCGGCCCGCGCCGTTACATTTGGAGACGAATACCGGCCAAAACCGTGCGGGCTACAATCCCCTGCGTTCTGTACCCGTCGTACCCCAAAAGGAGCTTTGTTATGGATTTAGGACTCAAAGGCAAGAGTGTTCTCATTACCGGCGCCTCCAAAGGCATTGGCCTCGCTTGCGCTAATTCATTCGCCGCCGAAGGCTGCACGATCAATATCGCTGCGCGCTCAGCGGATCTGCTCGAAAAGAACAAGGCTGACATCACCAAAAAGTATGGCGTCACTGTTCACACCCATATCGCCGACTTGCGCGTACCGGGCACCGTCAAGAAACTCGCAGCGGCATGCGCCAATATCGACATCCTCGTGAATAACGCCGGGGACATCCCGGGTGGCACGCTAGAAAGAATCGATGAAGATAAATGGCGCCACGCCTGGGAACTCAAGGTGTTCGGCTATGTGAACATGACGCGCGAGATCCTCACCCGCATGCAAGCGCGCGGCAAAGGCGTGATCTTCAATGTCATCGGCATGGCCGGTGTGACGTTCCCCGCTGAGTATGTCTGCGGCGCGGCCGGCAATGCAGCGCTCGATGCCTTCACCAAAGCCGTCGGCAAGGGCTCGATCGCGCATGGCGTGCGGGTACTCGGCCTGCATCCGGGCGCCACGATGACCGACCGGATCATTCAACTCAACAAGACGATCGCCAAAGAGAAATTCGGCGACGAATCACGCTGGGAAGAGCTGCTCAAGAATTCGCGCGTTCAGGACCCGGCGCAAGTCGGCGATCAAGTAGCGTTCCTCTGCTCAGACCGCGCTTCGCATCTCACCGGTGTCATGTTGAATCTGACCGCGACCTAACACCAAGAGAACCAGGAAGGGTCGGCGTGCGCAACGCCGCTGACCCTTACCACCGCTCAGCGATGGTATCGGCGAACATCAACACATCGGATTCGTTGAACGCTTCGCGTTCGAAGACATTGTCGCGATAAGGATCGCGGCCGGTCGCATAGGCCCAGAGCGAGCTTACGCAGTAGGCGGGCAGGAAGAACGGGCCCCAAATTTCGTACTGCGAAACATGGACGCGCTCATGCACACGCAGCATCGCGGAGAACATCTTGCGTTGCGCCAGCACGACATGACCGAGCGTGATCGCCGCCGCACCCGATGGGAGAAAAGGAATCGCCGCCAACATGCGCGAGGTGATGCCGCCTTCAACTTCAAGCACGCCCGCGACGACTCGCACATGCCCGCCAGTGGCATAGGCCGCCAGCGCCCCAAGCAAGCCAATGAGCGTATTCGGTGAGGCCCAGATATAACCGATCAATCGCAAGAACATCGTTTTACGCGCCGTATTGAGAAAGGAAACGCTGGTTAAGAACCGGTTGCAGCTTGTTCAATGCTTCCCGAAGGAATGGGACGAGTTTTGAACCTCGCGGTAAATCGGTCAAGGCGCTTTGCCACGCGCAGCACGCCACGCCACAAATCGCGCGCGGGTTTCAGCATTGGCGGGATACGTCCCCGGCAAGGGACGTCCGCTCGCAATCTCTCCCATGATGAACTGTTCGAGCAATTCCTGCTCGCTTGCATCATTGGCCACCTCTTCGGCCAAATGCGATGGCACGATTACGATCCCTTCCGCATCACCAACGACGATGTCACCCGGATAGACGGGCACACCACCGCATGCAATTGGCACGTTCATATCGGCGGCATGATGAATCGCCAAGTTGAGCGGCGCCGAACCGCCCGCGCAGTAGACCGGGAAGGCCTGCGCCGCGACCCCTTCGCTATCTCGCACACAGCCATCGGAAACAAATCCGGCGACGCCACGCATCTCGAGCCGCTTGATGAGGATGTCACCTGCCGAAGCGGCCCGCGTATCGCGACGACAATCAATGACGAGCACCGCACCGGCCGGGGTGACTTCGATGGCTTTGCGTTGCGGATGCTCCGGATTCTCGAACACCGACATGATATCGAGATCTTCGCGGGCCGGAACATTGCGCAGCGTGAAGGCAGGTCCGACCAGATTCGGTCCGGCCTTCGACATGCGCCGCACCCCTTGCAGATACACGTTGCGAAGACCACGCTTGAATAGCTGCGTGGTGAGTGTTGCGGTGCTGACCGTCCGCAGCTTCTCGTAGGCTTGGCGATTCAGCGTCATTCGAGCGTGATACCCACGTCTTTGATCACCTTGGTCCATTTCGCCAGATCGGTACGAATCCGCTCAGCCATCGCTTCGCCGGTGGTGGGCATCGGTTCATAGCCTTGCTTCTTGATCGCTTCCTGGACGTCCTTGTCTTTAAGAACCGTGAGCAATGCATCGCTCGTCTTCGTGACGATTTCTTTCGGCAAGCCGGCAGGACCGACCAGCCCGAAATAAGTGACCGCCTCGAATCCCGGATAGCCCATCTCGGCAATCGTTGGTACATCCGGAATTGCGGAGGACCGCACGAGCGAGGTGACCGCATAAGCGCGCAGCTTCCCGGCCTTGATATGTGGCACCGCAGGGGTCAATGACGAGAACAACAGCGGAATCTGCCCGCCCAGCAATTCCGCCATCGCCGGGCCGCCGCCCTTGTAGGGAATGTGCACGATATCGAGCTTGGCCACGCTCTTGAATAACTCACCCGACATATGACCGGTGCCGCCAATGCCCGACGTTCCATAGGAAAGCGAACCAGGCTTGGCACGCGCGATCTTCAGCAATTCATCGAGCGTGTTGGCCTGCACGGATGGATGCCCCATCAGCACAGTACCGCCGACATTCACGAGCCCGATAAACGTGAAGCTCTTGAGCGGGTCGTAGCCAAGCTTTTTGCCGGCGGGCACGATCGTAAGCGGACCGTTGTCGATGAGATGCAACGTGTAACCATCGGGAGCGGATTTCGCTGCGAAGTCCGCGCCGATGGTCGCCCCGGCACCGGGCTTGTACTCGACCACCAACTGCTGGCCGAGGATCGCCTCCAGCTTCTGCGAGAAGGTGCGCAGCGTACCTTCTGCCGCGCCACCTGGCGTGTAGCCGATAACGAGCCGGATCGGCTTCACTGGCCAGGCTTGCGCATGGACAAGTCCCGCCGGTAAAGCGAGCATCGCAGAGACGCCAAGCACGGAAAAGAATCGCAGCGTTCTGTCCACGCACATGTCATTGCTCCTTCGCGAA
>CAMDRJ010000112.1 GCA_945906755.1 Klebsiella pneumoniae
ATCGCTTGTTTCGGATCGCCGACCAGCACCGTTGTACTGCCGGTGTCCTGAAACAGCCGCCTGAGGATCGCGTACTGAACTTCATCGGTATCTTGAAATTCGTCGATCAGCGCCACCGTATAGCGTGCCGCCACCGCGCGTGCGAACTCAGCACCGCGCTCCGACCAGAGCGCCTCATGGACGCGGATCAGCATGTCATCGTACGACTGCCAACCCTCATCGATTTTTCTTCTGGCGACCGCGGCGCTGCCCTCGACCGCAAAGCGTGCGACCAGGCGATACCAATGAGACTCACTCGCATCATCGGCCTGCGCCAAGATCGGCATCAATTGATCGACCGCGGCAAAGAACGCATGGCGCGGCGCCGTCTTGCCTTTGTTGACTGCCTCCGCGATAAAGGCCGCGCCGAAATACGGCAGCTTCTCCGGATAATCAAGCGGCGCCTCGTCATCACCAAAATAAAGCGCCAGCTCATCGCACCAACGCGGCACCGATTTCTTGGGGTAGCGATTGCCGCTTACCGCGCCAGCAAGAAGCAAGGCCTCGATGCGTTCGCGCTCCCCAGCCCAAAGTTTGGCGGCGTGCTGATAGGCGTTTTGCAATGCCACACCCAGCAGAGGAAGATCGACCGCATCGGGTTGCAGCACCGCCCCCAAGCGCGCGCCCATCGCGAGCCGCGCGGCCTTGACCAGACTCTCCGGATCACGGCCCTTGGCTGCGAGGAGTTGCGCCTCGAACGAACCCGCTTGTCCAATCACGCGTCGCCAGAAATCTCTGGCGACCGCATTCACGACATTCGTTTGGGTGGCGCGCACCTCTGCTTCAAGCGGCGCGCCACTCGCAAAAGCATGCTCCACCAACAGCCGCTGGCAAAACCCGTGAATGGTGTGAATGGCAGCCTCATCGAAGGTTTCCACCGCCAGACGAATCCGCGCCAACGCTTGCGGCCGATCGGCCTGATCGATTTGCGCCACCAATGCATCGATGAGAGGATTGCCCGACTGTGCACCGGTGGATAAGCCCTCCAAGGCGTCACGCAGGATCAACAACTCACGCCGAATCCGTTCTTTCAGTTCGGCGGTCGCCGCATTCGTAAAGGTGACGACCAGAATGGCGCGCGGCGGTACCCCACGCTCCAACAGCAGGCGCAAGTAGAGCCCGACGATGGTCCAGGTCTTGCCGGTGCCGGCACTTGCTTCGATGAGGCTCGTCCCATCGAGCGGCGTCAGCAAGACGGGGTGGCTGATCAAGCGGTCGTGACTCATTCGCCCAGGCATTCCAGCAAAGGCGCCCACACGCGCTCGGCCAACGCCGCAAAAGCGGCATCGAGTGGCGCGTCATGATCCCGCATCGCCAACGCGAAATAGGGATCTTGCGATTCCGGTCGGGCTTTCAGAAAATCATTGCCAAACCAAGCCGCGCCGGCCTTCTCCAAAGCAACAGACCGGTCCTCGCTCGCCCGCAGCGCTTGCGCATACGCAAATGACGATTCCGGAAAAAAAGATAAGGGCGTCAACAGACCCGCTTCAAGCTCAGTCAGTAACGCGAGCAGCATCTTGACGGCGGCAGGACCAGCGACCGACCGCATCGTTTCACTTTCGAGCTTATGGTCTGCCCAGCCGATCAGCGTCGTGGTGGCCGGCGCCGCAGCGACGCATCCGGCAAAGTGACGAATCCATGCTTGGATCCGATCAGCCGCCCGGATGCGTCCAGCACGCCACTCAAGGCGGCCCGCACCCACCGGTTCGTCAATCGTTCCGGTGAGCCGCCAGTGTGCGATATCGATGTCGACGGTGAGGCGGCGACGCTCAATCGCGCCACCGGCAAACACCGTTGACACCAATGGCGCGACGTCCCTTTTCATCTGCGCAAGCAGCAACCCGCCGAACTCGCCGGCGGGCAAGATTCCATCGGATTCCATCCGCGCGCGCAGCTGCGCTGCATTCTTCGACGGATGAAGCGCGGCTTCCACTAAGGCCTGTCGTACCCGGTACGCATCCAACTGCTTGAGTGCGAACGGCTCATGCTCAGACAAGGCTTCTTCCTCGTGCGCCAGCGCAATACCCATCCGTTCACGCAAAAAATAGCGCGCCGGATGCGCCCAAAAGCGCGCCAGCGCATCAAGGGTCATGGTGCGCGTAACCGTAACGTCTGCCGCCAAGACACCATCCTTGAACGGACGTGACGCTTGCACGGTAGGTGGCAGCCATTCGGCCCCGTAGGTGACAAGCGATTTGCCATAGCGCGCGCTAAATGGCTGCAGCGGATGCACAGTCACGAGACGCGCTACCGGATCGCCCGCCCCCGGCAATCCGGCCACCCGCCTAATCGCATCCTGCAATTCCGACACCACCACCGACGGCGGCCGCTCGGTGTCGTTCCGCGCGTCACGCCCGCAGTAGCTGATCAAGAGTTGATCCTTAGCGGCCACCAAGGCCATCAGGAATGCATAGCGATCCTCATCACGGCGGCGTGGATCGCCCGGTGCGGGATGCAAATCGATCAGATCAAAATCACGTGCGCTATTGCGTCGTGGAAACAGTTCGTCATTCATGCCGATGAGGCACACGACGCGCGCCGAAGTAATACTTCCGATGGTCAACGCGGCGACCGCCACCCCACCGGTTCGCCCGCGCCCGCTGGATTCTCCCTCGATCGCTTGTTGCAGAATCCATTGCATCGGCGCAAACGCCACCGGCTCCGCAAACCGCGCATCCAATGCCGAACGCGACAAGCCAACGATCAATCGACGCAAGCCAATCGCGTCTTGCTCGTCTTCCGTTGCGGGCGCAAAGAACTCGTCCATCGCACCAGCCAACACCTTGCTCCAAGCGTCGATGCGCCGAGGCATTCGCAATGCGTCGGCCAGCGCAAAGACAGCGCGGACGAAGGTCGCGAACCGGCCGGCCAACAAGGTGTTCGCACCTTCGATGTCATCGAAGGGCACCACGTCTGCAAAAGGGTCCGCAGCCCCTTCCGCACCACCGATCGCCGCGCCGATGATGAGACGGTCAAGACCGGCCTCCCAGGTGGTGGGCCTGCTGATCGGCAGCCCCTCTCGCCCCTTGCTCTCGCCGTCTTTACCCCAGCGAATACCAACGCGGAGCGTCCATTCCCGGATGAGGCTCACATCCTCGGCTGCGATGCCGAAACGGTTGCGCACGATCGCCGCATCCAGCAGACCCAATACGGCTTCGGCCTCCAGGCGACTCACCGCCACCGTGAGCAATTGCATCAGCGTACGCGCTACTCGTGCATCAGAAAGCGAATGGTGTGAGGCAAGCGCGATTGGGATGAAGCGCTCAGCCGGTGCCGCTGTGAAGACCGCTTCAATCGCGGTGCCATACTGCTCGAGATCAGGCGTTAAGACGAGAATGTCTTCGCAGCGCAGGCTCGGATCGCTCGCGAAGAGACCCAATAGACGGTCATGCAAGACATCGGCTTCACGCATCGCGCCATGACACACATCGATCGTGATCGATCGATCGGCATCGGCGAGCACGAATGCGTCGGCTTGATCGCTTGGCTCCACCATATCGAGAATGTCGCGCTGCAAACGGCCAAGCAGGAACGTCGGATCGGGTTCAACAAAGGCTTCAGAGGCCGATTGCTCGCGTTCGACGATCGCGTTGAAAAAAGTTCGGCCATGCTCGGCCAGCGACCCGAACAGCCGATTGCCGATATCGAAGTATTCGGTCTGATCCAGCGACTCGAGCGCGACGCGACCGACGGTTCGAGCGCGTGCGATCTGTCCCCAATATTCGCGACAAGGATTCGGCAGGAAGAGCGTGACCGGTATGAAATCGCCCAGACGATGAAAGAATTCCAGATAGAGCGGCGACAATGCGGTGATACCAAACAGAAAGAGACGCGCGGGAAGGCGATGGCGAGCGTCACGGTCGCGCCGCAATGTTGCGAAGAATCGCTCGCTTGGATGCACATGCGGCAGCTCAGGCATCGCCGCAACCAGCAATTGGAACAACTTGGCCTGCCACGCTTCATGCGGGCCAAGCTGCACATCGGCGCCCTCCATCCAGCGCGCGAGCCAATTGGGTCGATAGGTTGCATAGCGCTCAAAGGCATCCGCCAGTTCACGCGCCAACTCGAAGCGGCGCTTGGCATCCCGCCCTTGCAAATAGAACCGCACGGCATCGAACGCGTCGTCGGCTGGAATGTTCTGGAGCAATCCGGCGATGCGCCAGAACAAGGCGTCGGCCGACAACGGTGATCGTTCCGGGACATCGGGCAGTACACGCCGGATCAATGCCCAAGTGTAGGCAGCGGGCAACACGAAATGCGTGTTGGCGCTAATCCCGATGCGATCGGCCATGGCAATCGATAACCAGCGTGCGGTCGGGATCGACGGCACGACCATGATCTCAGGTGTCAGCGCCGGTAGGGGCTCGGCGCGGCAATGCGCCGCCAGCAAATCGGCGAGGCAATCAAGATCATTGGAATGGTGAGCAGTGAGCATAGGGGCGCGGAGGTCGCCGCGACAATATCACGCACCCTTCAGCCGGGACCGGCCGATCAATGAAACGCAAACGCGGGCGGTGCGGTAAAGACGCGTCCGCTCGAACAGTCATGGTACCAATCGAGCCGCGCTTCGCTGCGCAAATAGCGCATCTGCTCGGCAAATGGGCGACCGATGAAACGTGCATGCACCAAGGTCGCGGCATTTTCCCAATCGGGCGGCACATGCATCGCCCCGCGCCGTGACGCGGCATGCCAGCAGACCGGCGCGCCATTGCGCTCCCGCGCGAATTCCAGCCATAGGCACGGCGCCAGCGGCCCGACATTCTGATCGACCAGCGCAACATCGATGAATACGCCGCGATCATAGGTGGTCAGACCCGCGGATTCGAGCACGGCGATAAAGTATTCCGCATCTTTTCGTGCGAGAAATCCAACCCGGGTGAGCACCCCATCCGAGCAATAACTGTGGTTCGGCGCATCCTCTGCATAACGAACCAGACCACCCGAATAGGACCGCACCAGCACACTCACCGGCACCACGACACTGAATGCTTCAGCCAAGACGCTCATCGATTCACTCCCTTTGGTTGATTCGGTGAGTCATTGTGCAAGGGGTGGTGGCTCAGAGCGTGAGCCTCTCAAATACGGTGAAAAGTGATAGGTGAGGGCAAAAAACGGGGATAGTGCGTCATGCGGAGAACCGTAGGGTGGAATAGCGAAGCGCATTCCACCTTGCCGGCGCCAACCTTCCACTATTCACAGCTCAGCGCAACGCGCTCAGCTCAGCCATACCTCTTCCTGGCCGCCTCCAACTGCGCAATAACCGCCGCGCGCAGCGCCGGCGGCTCCTGCACCTCGACATGCATGCCGTGGCGCATGATGTCCATGACGAGTTCACGCTCGTCGCTATAGGGCACTTCGAGAACGAAGAAGCCCGCGCTATCGAAAGCGCCGCGCTGCTTTGGATGCCATTGCTCGGCGGCGACCCAGCGCGAGCGCTCCGGTGAAAAGCGCAGCTTGGCCCACACCGTCTTGCGGCCGGAAAAAATCCCATAACCCGAGGCGAGCACATCGTCGAGGTCCCGATCCGACACTGCTTTGGCGCGCTTATCGACCGGTGCCGCCTCCAAAATTGCATCGACCGCGAAACTACGCAGATCATCACGCAGATGACACCAGCCATCGACATACCAGTTTTCACGATAGTAGACGAGCCGCTGCGGGGAGATCTCACGCTCGGTTTGGTCATCCCGCGAGCGCCCGCGATACCGGATCCAGAGACGCGCGCGTTTCAGCACCGCGGTTGCAACGAGCTGGAAATGCGGCAGTTTCATGCTGCGCGCGCCCACATGCAAAATCCTTACGCGTCGCTCGACTTCCTCGGCATCATGCTCGCCCACATCGAGCAAGGAGCGCAACCGCGCCAATAGCGGCTGCACATGCGGTTCCAGCAATCCGGGCTGCAGATTCGAGAGCAATTGCTGCATGGTGAGCAACGCACGAATTTCATCGGCGTTGAACCACAGCCCGGGCAACTCGAAACGCGGCGCATCGACGAGCGGCGCATCAAACCGGTAGCCGCGCGCTTCACGATCCCACACCACCGGCGCATGGAATCGGTCGCGCATGTATTCAAGATCGCGCTTGAAGGTCGCAAGCGAGATGCCCAGTTCGTCCAAGAACTCGTTCACGCGCACCGAACGCTTGCGTTCGAGCAGTTGCTGGATTTTGTAAAAGCGTTCTAGGCGATCCACTCAGGCGGCCATGAAAATGACGTAGCGCGAGAATACGCGAACTACGACGGCCAGGTCGTTCAGCCCGCGAGCAAACGCGCGATACCGTCCTGGAGGGAAACGCACCGAGTGAGGCCCAGTTCGGTCTGCGCACGCTGCGGCGTTACCGATGAATGGCGTACCTCGCCTGTGCGCGCAGGCGCAAAGCGCACCTCGAGTGTCCGCCTGAGTGCCTCATTGAACGCGCCGATCAGATCGAGCAAGGTCACGCTCGTCCCGGTCGCGATATTCACGACCCCGTTTGCTTCACCACGAAGCGCCGCGATGTTGGCGCGTGCCACATCGCCCACGTAAATAAAATCGCGCGTTTGCAGGCCATCGCCGAACACCGTAATCGGTTGATTTTCACGCGCGCAATCGGCGAATTTACTGATGACGCCCGAATACGCGGAACGCGGATCTTGCCGCGGACCATACACATTGAAGTAGCGCAGTCCGAGCGTCGAGGTGCCGTACAGCTGCCTTGAATAAGGCAGCATAGCGGTCGTTAATCGATTTCTCAAGCCCGTAGGGCGACAGCGGCACCACCGCCGACGTTTCATCAACCGGTGATCGTTCGGGAATTCCGTAGACCGCTGCGCTCGATGCATACGCGAATCGCTTGATGTTCGAGCGCCGCACGGCATTCAAAACATTGAGAAAGCCGCTCAGGTTGATCGATGCCGAGTGCACCGGATCATCGATCGACGCCGGCACGAACACCTGTGCAGCCAGATGCATGACATGGGTCACACCAAAGAGCGCCTGCTGCACGGTAGCCGGATCGCGAATATCGCCTTCGATGATTCGCAAGTTCGGATGCGCCGACAGATTGGCGCGACGACCGGAACTGAAATCATCCAGCACGCACACCTCATCACCGGCCGCCAACAATGCATCGACGGTATGACTGCCGATGAAGCCACCACCACCTGTTACCAATACTCGCATGCGCATCCTCAGGGAATCTTCTTTGACCGACTACTGCGCGGTCCATCCACCATCGACCACCAGCGATGTGCCGGTCACCAAGGATGCGCCCGGCGACGCGAGATAGAGCACGGCCGCCGCAATGTCGTCCATGCTGCCGATTCGTCGCAGCGGAATACGATCCAACACGAAATCGCGAAAACCCGGCCGCTCGAACATGGGCGAGGTCATCGGCGTATCGATGAACGTCGGCGCCACCGATACGACGCGGATATTGGCAGGCGCGAGTTCGACCGCCATCGCCTTGGTGAGCCCTTCAATCGCATGCTTGGTCATGCAATAGACGGTGCGATTGGGCGAGCCGATATGGCCCATTTGCGAACTCATGTTGATGACGACACCGCCTCTCGTTTTACGATCCGGGTCAGTCAGCATTTTGCGAACCGACGCCTGCGCAACCAGAAAAGCGGCCCGCACATTGAGATCGAGCACGCGATCCAGATGCTCCTCGCTCACCTCGACGAATGGCTCGGGAATGTTCGTCCCCGCGTTGTTCACTAGGATGTCAAGGCGCGGAATCTTGGCGAATACCTGGTCCAAATCGGCCGTCTTCGTGACATCACCGCTCAAGGCATGGCCGATACCGCCTGCGGCGCGAATCGCTGCGCACGTTTCCTCGACTTGCTCGCTCGAGCGCGCGAGCGCCCAGATCGTCGCGCCAGCCGATGCCATTGCGAGCGTACAGGCACGGCCGATCCCGCGACCTGCACCCGAAATAAGGACATGGCGCCCATCCAGGCGAAACGCGCGCTCGATAAACGATTGGGTCATGACAGATGGTTCCTTATTGATCACGCATTCTCAAAGAGTGGGACCAGCACCGACGGCGGTCCTCCACTACTCGATTTTCCGCCATTCCCGGCCATCGCGCGCCATCAACTCATCGGCCTCGCGCGGGCCCCAGCTGCCTGCCGCGTAATTCGGAAAGTTGCGGGGCGGCAAGGCCTTCCACACATCGAGCACCGGCTGAATGACGTTCCAACCGGCTTCCACCATATTGGCGCGTTGGAACAGCGTGGCGTCCCCGCACATGCAGTCGTACAGCAGCCGCTCATAGCCGGTGGTGGGCGTCACGCCAAAGTGATCCGCATACGAAAAGTCCATATCGACATTGCCCACATTCATCACCGGCCCCGGGGTCTTCGCGCCAAAGTGAAGTTCAATGCCCTCGTCGGGTTGGATGCGAATGACGATCCGGTTCGACTGCAATCGCTCAACCGGGGTGTTGCGAAACAACACGAACGGTACGCGGCGAAACTGAATGGCGATCTCCGTGACGCGCTTGGCCATGCGCTTGCCGGTGCGCAGATAAAACGGCACGTCGGCCCAACGCCAATTGTCGATTGTGAGCTTCATCGCGGCGTAGGTATCGGTGCGCGAATCGGGGCCCACACCATATTCCGCACGATAGGCAGCAACACGTTCCCCCTTGACCAGGCCCTCACCATACTGTCCACGCACGGTACGATTCAACACCTCTTCGGGTGTGATCGGTTGCAAGGCGTTCAGCACCTTGCCTTGCTCGTCGCGCACCGCATCGGCGTCAAAGGAGATCGGCGGTTCCATCGCGGTGAGCGAAATCAACTGGAACAGGTGATTAGGGACCATATCCCGCAACGCACCGGAGGTCTCGTAGTAACCGCCGCGGCGCTCTACGCCGACACTTTCCGCTGCGGTAATCTGCACATGATCGATATATTGTCGATTCCATACCGGCTCGAACACAGCATTGCCGAATCGAAACACCATCAGGTTCTGAACGGTTTCCTTGCCAAGATAGTGGTCGATCCGATAAATCTGGCGCTCGTCGAGCACTTCGCTCAATTCTCGATTCAACGCACGGGCCGACTCGATATCATGTCCGAACGGCTTTTCGACGATCACGCGCCGCCATTGCCCGGCCTCTTCACGCATCAGCCCAGAGGCACCCAGACGGCGAATAATCTCGCCGAAATGCGATGGCGCGACCGCGAGATAGTAGAAGTAGTTGCCTTGGGTCCCGAGATCGCGATCGACTTCAAGCATCGTCGCTTTGAGCCGCTCATACGCGGCCGGGTCATCCACGCTGCCTGAAACATAGTAGATCCGCTGCAAAAACCAATCCCAGACGGCAGGATCCACGGACTTGCTGGTCGTGAATTCCTCGATGTCTTTCGAGAGTTGCGCGCGAAACGCCTCGTTCGACATCGGCGTGCGGGAAAACCCCACCACCGCAAACTCCCGCGATAGCAGGTTCTCGGTGGCGAGGTTGTAGAGCGCAGGAATCAGTTTGCGCTTGGTGAGATCACCGGATGCCCCGCAGATCACCATCACGCAAGGTGCTGCACGATCGCCTAACACCGTATCTTGTTTAGCGCCAAGGCCTGCGAGCTCGGCCGGTTGATTCATGTTGCGATTCCTTTCTTAGGTATGCGAAGGTTTCTCAACATGCCCACCGAATTCGTAGCGCATCGCCGATAACACTTTCGCCGCAAACTCGTCTTCCCCACGCGAATAAAATCGTTCGTTGAGCGCGGCGGTGAGCACTGGTGCAGGGGTTCCTTCATCCACCGCAGCGAGAATCGTCCAGCGACCTTCGCCTGAATCCGATACACGCCCACCGAATCGTTGCAGCTCGCCGTCCGCGGCCAAGGCCTTCGCGGTGAGATCAAGCAGCCATGACGCCACCACGCTGCCACGTCGCCAGACCTCGGTGATATCGCGAATATTGAAATCGTATTGGTAGTGCTCAGGGTGCCTGAGCGGCGTGGTTTCGGCGTCAACAGTCCGATCCGCCTTGCCGACGTTGGCATGCTTCAGGATATTGAGCCCTTCTGCGTAAGCCGCCATCAGTCCGTACTCGATGCCGTTGTGGATCATCTTCACAAAATGACCCGCCCCGGCCTGACCGCAATGCAGATAGCCTTGCTCGGCGGTTCCCTCGATGCGCTCTCGACCGGGGGTCCGTGGGATGTCGCCTGGGCCCGGCGCGAGCGTCTTGAAAATCGGATCGAGGCGGGTTGCCATGGCGGCAGGCCCGCCGATCATGAGGCAATACCCGCGCTCCAATCCCCACACGCCACCGCTGGTGCCAACGTCCATGTAGTGAATGCCGCGCACTGCCAAGTCTTTGGCGCGGCGAATGTCATCGACGTAATAGGAGTTGCCCCCATCGATCAGCGCATCACCTGCCGCCAGACGAGGCGCAAGATCGCTGATCGACTGATCGACGAGCGCGGCCGGAATCATCATCCATACGGTGCGAGGGGCCGACAGTTTCGCGACCAAGTCATCCAGCGAACGAGCACCGACCGCCCCTTCCTTCACCAAACCATCGATCGCCGCCAGATTGGCATCGAAGACCACACATTGATGCCCACCGCGCATCAGGCGTCGCACCATGTTCGCGCCCATCCGACCCAATCCGATCATGCCGATCTGCATCAATATCTCCTCAGAAACTCTGTCATTCAGGCTAAGGCCAACTTCATCGCTGTTTCAAGTGTCTGGAGTCCGGCTTTCACGTCGCTGCCAAGATGCGCACGCACGACGCGCCGCCCCCGATCGGCCAGCACCGCAAAATCCCCACGCGCCTGCGCCGCCTTGACGACACCGAACGTATAGCGATGACCGGGCACCTCGACATCCGTTTGCGCATCGCTCGTGATTTGCAGAAACACTCCGGTATTGGGGCCACCCTTATAGGCCTGTCCGGTCGAATGCAGGAAGCGCGGGCCGAATCCGACGCAGGTGGCGATCTTGCGTGCGTCGCGCACCAAGTGGCGCATTGACTGCAGCGCCTGGTCGTTGGCCGCATTCATTTCGATATAGGCAAGCAACGCAAAATAGTCGCCCGCTACGATTCGCAACAGGTGTGCTCGCAACAGGCCCGTCAGGCTCAGATCGCCGGCCGCCGCCTCGCGCAGGGCCTGCACGGTGTCATCGTTGGCATAGAGTTGCAGGCCGCCGGCCGTGAGAAAGGGTTGTTCGCTCGGTAGCGCACCGTTGAATTCATATTGATTGGTGAGCGCCTTGGTCGCGATCTTGCTCGCCTCGACATCAGGCTGGTCAAACGGATTGATGCCAAGCACAGCCCCCGCAACCGCGGTCGCGAACTCCCAGCGAAACATCTCCTGTCCGAGATCATCGATCGATTCGACATCGATTCGCACGACGGCATGGCCGGCCTTCTCAAGCGCATCCACCGCATAATCGAGCGACGCATCGGGCGCGGTCGCGAGCCGCACATGCACGAACAGGCGATCGGCTCCGTACACATTCGCTTCACCAATCGTCTCGCAATCAACCGGGATGATGCCCTTGCCCGCTTTGCCGGTTGATTCGGCCACCAATTGTTCCACCCACGCACCCATGGCACGCAACGGCTGCGAAGTGATCAATGTGAGCTTGTCGCAACCGGCGCGAGCCGCCTCACCGAGCACGATGCCAAGCGGCAACGCAGGATTCTCCTCGACTGGCACGGCCGGCTTGCAGCGTTCAATCATCCGCTGCGCACGGGCGAGCAACCGTTCGACATCCAGCCCCAGTACGGCGGCGGGCACCATGCCAAATTGCGACAGCGCTGAATAGCGGCCACCAATCGCAGGATGACCATGGAAGATGCGACGAAAGCCGTCAGCGGTGGCGACCGCTTCCAAATTCGAACCCGGGTCGGTGATCGCGATGAACCGTCGCCCGACTTCTACCGGCCCGACCAGTTGCCGGACCCGATCGAAGAAATACTGTTTGAGAATATTGGGTTCAAGCGTGGAGCCCGATTTGCTCGCCACGATGAACAGCGTCTCTGCCAGATCAAGCTTTGCTTCAAACGCCAGCAGTTGCGCCGGATCGGTCGAATCGAGAACATGCAATGCGGGGAATTCCGGCACGCGCGCAAAGGTCGCCTTGAGCACCTCTGGGGCAAGGCTTGATCCGCCCATGCCAAGCAGCAGCGCATGCTGAAACCCGGCCACCTTGACTTCAGCCGCAAACGCCTTCAACTCATCGAGCTTGCCTTGCTCTTCAGTGACGATGCCTAACCATGCAAGCCAATTCGATTCATCGCCACCGGTCCAAAGGCTCGCATCGCGGCCCCACAACTGCTCGACCTTCGGCTGCCAGGTGGCCAGAGTTGCTTCAACGCGCTTGGCAAGCTTCGCCGGTAGCCGATAACGTGGGCGTGTTACTTGGGTGCTGGCATGCGCGGCAAGTTTGGCGCCAATCGATCCAAGCAGCTTCTCAAACGCATCAGCAAAGAGTTTCAACCCTTCAACCAGCAGCCGATCGGTCACAACGCGCATCGAGATGCCGGCGCGATCGAGCTCGGTCATCACCGTGCGCGAAGCCTCAACGCCCTCGCTGAGACTTGCATGCACACGCCCATGATTCCGAAAGGCTTCGTAGGTTGCCGGCGGAATCGTGTTGACGGTGTCGGCACCGATGAGCGACTCGACATACAGCGTGTCGCGATACTCAGGATTCTTGGTGCCGGTACTGGCCCAGAGCACCCGTTGCGTCTGCGCGCCACGCTTCTCCAGCGCCTCCCAACGCGCCCCACTGAACAATTCACCGTAGCGCGCATAGGTCAGACGCCCATTGGCGATTGCGACGCGTCCGCGTAACGATCGCAGACTCGCGTTGTCGCCTTCCTTTTTGAGTTGCGCATCGATGATCGCGTCAATCGCGCTGTCGATCCGGCTGATGAAAAAACTCGCCACGCTCGCGACATTGCTAAGGGACTCACCGGCCGCCGCGCGACGCTCCAGTCCGCGCAGGTACGCATGCCCCACCGCCTCATAAGCCGACAGCGAAAACAGCAGCGTCACATTGACATTGATACCTTCGGCGATCAGCGTTTCAAACGCCGAGATACCTGCCGGGGTCGCCGGCACCTTGATCATGACATTGGGGCGGCCAATCTCGTTCCATAGGCGCCGTGCCTCATCCAGCGTGCCTTGCGTATCGTGCGCGAGCGCGGGCGACACCTCGAAACTAACATAGCCATCGCGGGTGCGGGTTTGCTCGTAGACGGTGGCGAGCGTATCGGCGGCGTCGCGAATATCGGCGATCGCAAGCTGTTCATAGACGGCCTTCGCATCCAAGCCCTTGCGGGCGAGCGCTGCCATGCCAGCGGCGTAGTCAGCCGACCCCGCCATGGCCTTCTCAAAGATCGCCGGATTGGAGGTGACGCCGCGCAATCCGTCGTCGCGAATCATGCTGGCGAGCTCACCGCTAGTGAGGATGCTGCGCTGGATGTAGTCAAGCCAAACTGCCTGCCCCTCGTTGGTCAGCGCGAGCAGGGGATTCGTCGTAACGGTGCGATTACTTTCTGCCACTACATTCCCCATTGGTCTTCTCCGCGCACGCGTCACACAGCTGATGTCGGCAAGACGGTGCGCGTTATGTTGTT
>CAMDRJ010000113.1 GCA_945906755.1 Klebsiella pneumoniae
TTTCAACTCAAGGCCATCCTTCGGCGACTGATTAAAGCCGCCGCTACCACCGGCGCCTGGACCGATTCGCGCCTGCGGACGGTGGCGGAGTTTCATTGCTAATCAGGTATTGAAATGCCGCGGATGGATGGTTTTGATCTCACCCGGCATATCCGCGCGAGCGACAAGCTGAAACACCTCCCGATCGTAATCGTGACCTCACGTACTGCCGACAAACATCGCAACTTCGCGATGGAAATCGGCGTGAACGCATTTTTGGGCAAGCCCTATCGCGACGACGAACTGCTTGCCACGATCGCAGGCTTCCTTGGCGATAAGGCGCGCGTCCGGCGTCCCGAGCGCGGCGTCACAGATGGGGTGCCCCACTAAGCCGCGCCCGCGCAATGCGGTGGCGCGCGCGGTGTAGAATCGGCGTGTGCCAAGCGTCGATCTAACCGATCATTTCCTCATCGCCATGCCAAACATGGTGGATCGGAATTTTTCGCGGTCGCTTACCTTCATCTGTGAGCACAACGATCAGGGCGCGATCGGCGTGGTCGTGAATCGACCCATCGACATGACGCTTGCCGCCTTGTTTGAGCGGGTCAAGATCCCCTTGTCGGAATCCGCGCTCAGCAATCTGCCGGTCTATTCCGGCGGGCCGGTACAGACCGATCGCGGCTTCATCCTCCACCAGCCCGCAGGCGAATGGAAATCGACGCTGAAGGTCAAAGAGCGCCTTGGCCTCACCACGTCGCGCGATATTCTTGAGGCAGTGAGCGCCGGACATGGGCCGAGCCGATTGTTCGTCTCACTTGGGTATGCCGGTTGGACCGCCGGCCAGCTGGAACACGAACTGGCACAGAACGCCTGGCTTACCGTGCCGGCCGTCGACTCGATCATCTTTGATTTACCGTCGGAAGAGCGGCTGGCCGCTGCCATGGAGCTGTTGGGGATTGATTTCGCGCGCCTCCACAATGTCGCTGGCCACGCATAGGGGCAGGCGTTCGATGCGATGGGCCTTACTTGGGCCGCTCGAGTGACTTTGACAGCGACGCCGATGACGCCCAATCGTGAACGTCCGCAGCCAAGTAGGTCGGGCGCATCATCGACCATTCTTGCCTTCGATTTTGGCGAGCGATTTATCGGCGTTGCGGTGGGCGATCAGACGACGCGCTCGGCGCATCCGCTAACAGCGATAGAATCCCGCTCCGAGGCGGATCGGTTCGCGAAAATCGGTCGCTTGATCGAGGAGTGGCGTCCCGGTCGTCTGTTGGTCGGTGAGCCGGTGTCTTCGCAGGGTGACCGGCATCCGCTAGCCGATCGAGTGGCCCGTTTTGCGCGTCAACTCAACGGGCGGTTCGGATTGCCGGTTCATCGTGTCGATGAGCAATTCACTTCCGTGGAAGCGACAGCACAGCTCTCCTCAATGGGTCGTGGTGGCAGGTCGGACAAAAACCTCGTTCACCCGATGGCCGCATGTTTGATTCTCGAGGCGTATTTGCATGAACAATCTTCCTGACGCCGACGTCCTGATGGCGGCGCTGGTCGCCAAACTGAAGCCGATCGTCACAACTGAGACCGGGATGATCGGCATCGTTACCGGTGGCGCATGGCTTGCCGAGCGCCTGCATCGCGATCTTGGACTCAAGGTGCCGCTTGGTCGCCTGGATATCTCGTTTTATCGCGATGATTTTTCGAGTTCCGGCCTGCATGCGTCGGTCAAGCCGAGCCAGGTGCCGTTCTCGGTGGATGATCGGGAGATCCTGCTGGTCGACGACGTTCTTTACACCGGCCGCACCACGCGCGCCGCACTGAACGAAATCTTCGACTACGGGCGGCCCAAATCGGTGCGCCTGGTAGTGCTGGCCGATCGCGACGAGCGGCAACTGCCGATCGCCGCACAGTATGTCGGCGCGGTGATCAAGGTGCCGGCCGGCAACAAGCTGCAGCTCGAGCGGGATGCGGCGGGCAAACTGTCGCTTACGCTGCACGCACCGAAGGCCGCCAATGCGTAATCCACAACTCAATGCGAACGGTGAACTCACCCACCTTCTGACGATCGAAGGGCTGCCGCGCGAAATATTGATTCATATCCTGGATACGGCAACCTCGTTCATCAGCGTTGCCGAGCGCGATGTCAAGAAGGTCCCGCTGCTCAGAGGGAAGTCGGTGTTCAATTTGTTTTTCGAATCGTCCACCCGCACGCGCACGACATTCGAGATCGCGGCCAAGCGCCTGTCGGCGGATGTGGTGAACCTCAATATCGGTACGTCCTCGCAATCAAAGGGAGAGAGTCTGCTCGACACCATCGACAATCTCGCCGCGATGAACGCCGATATGTTCGTCGTACGCCACGTGCAATCCGGGGCCGCTCACATGATCGCGCGTCATCTCGCGCCGCACTTTCATGTCATCAACGCAGGCGACGGGCGTCACGCACATCCCACCCAAGGCCTGCTCGATGCCTACACCATCCGCCATTTCAAGAAGGACTTTGCCGGACTGAGCGTCGCCATCGTCGGCGATATCCTGCATTCACGTGTGGCCCGCTCGCTCATCCATGCGCTCAATACGCTTGGTACGACCGATCTACGCGCTATCGGCCCGCAAACCCTCATGCCAAGCGGCGTTGAGGAATTGGGGGTACGCGTCTACCACGATATGAGTGAGGGGCTGCGCGACTGCGATGTGATCGTCATGCTGCGCTTGCAGAACGAGCGCATGCGCGGACCGTTGCTGCCGTCAGCGCAGGAATTTTTCAAGACCTTCGGCCTCACGCCGGAGAAGCTCGCGCTTGCCAAGCCCGATGCGATCGTGATGCATCCGGGTCCGATGAATCGTGGTGTGGAGATCGATTCCAGTGTGGCAGATGGTCCGCAAGCGGTGATTCTGCAGCAGGTGACCTTCGGTATCGCAGTACGCATGGCGGTCATGTCGATCGTCGCGAGTCACTAGAACCCACAACCATGCGAATTTCGATTACTAATGGAATGATCGTCGACCCGGTCAATGGGGTCGAACGGCGCGGCGATGTCGCCATTGAAGGTGAACACATCGTCGCCGTCGGGCAATTGCCGGCCGGCTTTAAGCCGGATCAAACGATCGATGCGAGCGGTCTGGTCGTCGCACCGGGCTTTGTCGATCTCGCGGCGCGTCTGCGCGAACCAGGCTTCGAGTATAAGGCGACGCTTGCTTCGGAATTGCATGCCGCGGTGGCCGGTGGTATTACCACGCTGGTCTGCCCGCCCGACACCGACCCGCCGCTCGATGAACCGGGTCTGGTTGAGATGTTGAAACGGCGCGCCGCCAATCTGAGCCTCGCGCATGTCCATCCGCTTGGTGCATTGACTGCCAAGTTGGAAGGAGAGCGACTGGCCGAGCTGAATGTGCTCGCCGAGGCCGGCTGTGTGGCCTTCTCGCAAGGGGATGTGCCGCTGGTCGATACGTTGTTGATGTGGCGCGCGCTGCAATATGCGGCGACATTCAAATTCAGCGTGTGGTTACGCCCACAGGATTCGTTTCTCGCAAAGAACGGGGTCGCGCATGATGGTGAAGTGGCGACGCGACTTGGGCTGCCCGGGATTCCGACGATCGCCGAGACGATTGCGCTCACGACGATTCTTCGCCTGGTGCGTGAATCGGGTGCGCGCGTCCATATTTGCCGCATTTCGTCGGCGGAAAGCGTCGAGCTGATTCGTGAGGCAAAAACAGCCGGATTGCCGATTTCCTGCGATGTGGCAATCCATCATTTGCATTTCACCGATGCCGATATCGGCTTCTTTGATTCACATTTTCACGTCGTCCCGCCCTTTCGTACCGCGCGTGATCGCGCAGCGCTTTGCGCGGCGCTTGCCGATGGCACGATCGATGCGCTGTGCTCGGATCACACGCCGGTTGATGAAGACGCCAAGCAGATTCCCTTTGGCGAATCGGAACCGGGTGCAACCGGTCTTGAATTGCTGCTCCCGCTCACGCTCAAGTGGGCCAAGGAAGTGAAGCTGCCGATGAGCCGGGCATTGGCGGCGATTACGGCCGCGCCGGCCCGCTTATTGGGTCTTGATGCGGGCACGCTGAGCCCGGCCGCGCGGGCGGATATCTGCGTGTTCGATCCGGAAGCGGTGGTGCGGATCACGCCGCAGTCGCTGCGCAGCCAAGGCAAGAACACGCCGTTTCTTGGCAGTGAACTTACCGGTGCGGTGCGTTATACCTTGGTCAATGGCGCGGTGGTCTATTCAGCGCGATAGAGGGGTCGCGCCGGCCGCGCTGGTCGCTACGTCGGCAACGACCGCCCAAGGTGGTTGAGGACGATCAGCGCGACTTGGCAGGCGAGAATGACAAGAAGCGGCGATAGATCGAATCCGCCAATCGGTGGGATGAACTTACGGAAGAATCCGTAGAACGGGCGCGTCAGCGCTGTCAGTACCGGCGCAATCGGCGTGTAGGGATTGACCCAGGACAGCACAAAATCGATCAGCACGACCAGAATGATCAGGTGGATGCTGGATGCGATGAGCCCGACCATCGAAATCAGCAGCCATTCACCCATGCCGAGGCTGCGACCAGGAATGAACGCCTTGGTGAGCGCCACCATGATCAGTTGCAACACGATCGCAAAAGCAAGACTCGCCAGATCGAGGCCGCGCCAACCCGGCAGCACTTTGCGCAGTGGCTGGACACCCCAGTCAGTAAATGCCATCACGAACTGACCGACCGGATTGCGAAACGGCGCATGAAATGCCTGCATGTAAAACCGAATCAATGCGAGATAAACAACCAATCCGATAATCGTTTCAACCAGCAACGTTCCAATCTGGCCAAGCATGATCTAAGCGTCCTTTCCAAACTGCTCGGCGAGTTCGCCGGCACGCGTATTGGCTGCGTGAATGCCGCGGCGAATCGCCTCCTTAATGCGATCTCGTTCAAACGATGCGAGTGCTTGCTCCGTCGTGCCGCCTTTAGACGTCACACGGGCGCGCAACTGTGCCGGTGATTCATCGGATCGGGTAGCAAGCTCGGTGGCGCCGCGAAACGTCTGCAACGCCAACGCACGCGCGGTTGCTGGGCTGAGCCCAAGTTCAATCGCAGCCTCTTGCATCGCTTCTATAAAGTAAAACACGTAGGCCGGGCCGCTGCCTGAGATGGCGGTGACTGGATCAAGCAGTGCTTCGCTATCGACCCAAACGATTTTGCCGGCCGGCGCCAGAATGATTTCGGCATTCGCACGCTGCGTCGCATCGACCGCGGGTTGTGCGTAGACGGCGGTAATGCCCTCACCGATCAGCGCCGGGGTATTGGGCATGCATCGCAACAGACTGGTCGAGCCGCCCAGCCAGCGCGATAGATCGCTCAGTCTGATCCCGGCGGCGATGCTGAGCACGCTGGCTTTGCCGAGTGGTGTGGCGATGGCGCCGGCGGCTTCCCGCATTTGCTGGGGCTTGACCGCCATCACGACGACATCGCCGAGCGTCGCAAGCGCATTGGCGGCTGCGACGCAACGCACGCCGAACTGCTCCGCCAGTCGCAGCCGCGCGGTCGGCACGACCTCGATCACCTGCACTTCTGCGGCCGCAAATCCACGGTTGATCATCCCGCCGATCAACGCATTCGCCATGTTGCCGCCACCCACAAACGTCACCTTCATCAATGGTCATCCTGATTATTTTGATGCGCCTGGCCGGCCCGACAGAAAAGCGAACGGCACGGTCATGCGGCCTATTGCCGCGCTTCTAACGTGTGGTGCGCGCCCCGAAGATCGCCGTGCTAACACGCACGATGGTAGCGCCTGCTGCAATCGCTTGCTCAAGATCCATCGACATTCCCATGGACAAAGTATCCATCGGAATACCGGCGGCAACGCCTTCCTCTAGCATCGCGGCAAGGGATTCGAACCGTGATCGTTGCAGGATGAGATCGTCCGTCGGTTCTGGGACGGTCATGAGTCCGCGCAACTGCAGATTCGGCAACTTGACGATGTCCCGGGCAAGTGCGATTACTTCATCTGGGGTGCATCCGCTTTTCGATCGTTCACCACTCGTATTGACTTGAATGCAAACCTGCAGCGCCGGGAGATGGGTCGGTCGCTGCGCGGCAAGTCGCTCGGCGATCTTGCTTCGCTCGATGCTGTGCACCCACGCAAACCGTTCGGCGATCAATCGCGTCTTGTTGCTTTGGATCGGCCCGATGAAATGCCATGTGATCGGCAGGTCGGCCAACGCATCCATTTTCTCCAATGCTTCCTGCAGGTAGTTCTCGCCGAAATGCGTCTGCCCATCGGCGCAAGTCTTACGGATGCGCTCGGGTGGAAACGTCTTGGAGACAGCGAGGAGGAGTATGTCACGGGGATCCCGACCTGCCTGTGTGGCGGCCTTGGCAATGCGTGACTTGACGCCTTGCAGCGGATTTTGCTGTGTGTCCATAATCTCCAGAGTTCTTTGACCGGAACGGGATTCACTTTTCGACGACGCGATTGAATCGCATATGTGGTGCGATTCGCTGGCGGTCAAAGCTCCGCTCAGCCTGTTGCTTGGATCGCGTCGGTTGAATTCGATTTCCGGTGCAGCCCCTACCCGCCTCTCCGAAGGAAATTCTATATGGACATCACCGAGCTGCTCGCCTTTGTCGTTAAAAACAAGGCCTCGGACCTGCACCTTTCGTCTGGATTGCCGCCGATGCTGCGCGTACACGGCGATGTGCGACGGATCAATCTACCGGCGATGGATCATGCGAATGTACACGCGATGATCTACGACATCATGAACGATGCGCAGCGCAAGAACTACGAAGAAAATCTCGAATGCGACTTTTCGTTCGACGTGCCGGGACTCTCGCGCTTTCGTGTCAATGCGTTCGTCCAACAGCGCGGTGCAGCGGCGGTCATGCGTGTCGTGCCAAGCAAAGTGCTGTCGCTCGAACAATTGAACGCACCCAAGTTGTTTGGCGAGCTTGCCCTGAAACCACGTGGCATGGTGCTGGTAACCGGCCCGACTGGATCTGGCAAGTCCACGACGCTCGCGGCGATGATCAACCATCTCAATGAGACTGAATTTGGCCATATTCTCACCGTCGAGGATCCGATCGAATTCGTGCATGAATCGAAAAAGTGTCTGATCAATCAGCGCGAAGTCGGTCCGCATACCCTGTCATTCTCAAACGCGCTGCGCTCAGCGTTGCGTGAAGATCCGGACTGTATTCTCGTCGGTGAGATGCGTGATCTGGAAACCATTCGACTGGCGCTCACCGGCGCCGAGACCGGTCACTTGGTGTTTGGCACCTTGCATACCAGTTCCGCTGCGAAAACCATCGACCGGATCGTCGATGTTTTCCCTGCCGCCGAGAAAGAGATGGTGCGCTCGATGCTGTCTGAGTCGCTGCAGGCGGTGATCTCGCAGACGCTGCTGAAAACAAAAGATGGCAACGGCCGCGTTGCGGTGCATGAAATCATGGTGGGAACGCCCGCGATTCGCAACTTGATCCGTGAAGCCAAGGTCGCGCAGATGTACTCGGCGATTCAAACCGGACAACAGCACGGGATGATCACGCTCGATCAGAACCTCCAGGATCTGGTTCGTCGCAACGTGGTGAGTGCCGCCGAGGCACGCAATCGGGCCGTCAATCGCGATCTGTTTCCAGGCTGAGGAAGCCACCCGCGGTGCAGAAGGTGCGGCGTCGTCGCATCGATAAACACGGCGCAACCAATCGAATTTATCGGGGAGTGGCATTATGGAACGCGATCAGGCAACCAAGTTCATCTATGAACTTTGCCGGCTGGTGATATCGAAGAAGGCTTCCGACCTTTTTATTACCGCCGGTTTCCCGCCCGCGCTCAAGATCGACGGGCGCGTCACGCCGGTATCGCAGACGGTGCTGACACCGCAGCATACGGTGGAGCTTACGCGCGCGGTCATGAACGATCGGCAGGCGGCCGATTTCGAGGCGACCAAGGAATGTAATTTCGCGATTACCCCGGCCAATATCGGGCGCTTTCGCGTCAACGCGTTCGTGCAACAAGGCTCGATTGGGATGGTGCTTCGGATCATCAATTCGAAGATCCCGACGTTTACTGAGCTGGCCGTGCCGCCGATTCTGAAAGACGTCTCGTTGTCGAAGCGCGGGCTCGTCATCATTGTCGGTGGTACCGGTTCAGGAAAATCGACCACGCTCGCTGCCATGCTCGGCTATCGCAACGAGAACTCCTATGGTCACATCATTACGATTGAAGATCCCGTCGAATTCGTCCATCCACACCGGAACAGCATCATTACGCAGCGTGAAGTCGGGGTGGATACCGATGATTGGGGCACCGCGCTCAAAAACACCCTTCGGCAAGCGCCCGATGTCATCATGATGGGCGAGATCCGCGATACCAGCACGATGGAGTATGCGATTCAATTCTCCGAGACGGGTCACCTATGTCTTGCCACCTTGCATGCCAATAACGCCAATCAGGCGATCGACCGGATCGTCAACTTCTTTCCGGAAGAGCGGCATGAGCAGGTGCTGATGGATCTGTCGTTGAATCTCAAAGCAATGATTTCGCAGCGACTTATTCCGAAAAAAGAATCCAAGGGTCGGGTTGCCGCAATCGAAATTCTGCTCAACTCCCCGCTCATCTCAGAGAAGATTTTTGGCGGTGAGGTGGCCGAGATCAAGGAAATCATGAAACGCTCGCGCGATATCGGCATGCAGACGTTCGATCAGCATCTCTTTGAACTCTTCGATAACGATCTGGTGTCGTATGAAGATGCGATCCGCAATGCCGATTCAATGAACGATCTGCGCTTGATGATCAAGCTGAACAGCAAAGACTCGAAAGGCAAGGATATGGCCGCCGGGCTTAATCACCTGGAGATCATGAAGTAGCACCGTCGTCCGACCAATCCTCAAATAGACGGCGTTTTCTTCACCGAGCCTGTCACCATTCGAAACTCAAACAGCCGGCATTCGATCGCGCCGTT
Source organism: Klebsiella pneumoniae (assembly GCA_945906755.1). Taxonomy (GTDB): domain Bacteria; phylum Pseudomonadota; class Gammaproteobacteria; order Burkholderiales; family SG8-39; genus SHXR01. Next base: position 8,937 of record CAMDRJ010000113.1, read on the forward strand.
GAAGAGCGGAGTCCGGCGCGACTCACGCAATCGGATGAGGCCCGGAAAATTCATTGCGTCAGTCAGAAAATAGCATCGCCAGCCCGCAAATCGCTGCTTGAGGGTGTTACCGAGTTGCGGAAAATAAGTGAGGAGCTCGCTCTCCTCGCCGATCCGCACGCCGTACGGCGGATTTGAAACGAGTACGCCGACCGTAGCGGGCGGTTCAACATGCAAGGCGTTCTGTTTGCTCAATCTGACCGAGGATTCCAGCCCCAGACCATGCAATGCATTAGCGGCGGCCTTCACGGCCTGCTCCAAGCGATCGCTGCCGAAAATACTTGGCTGCACGGCTGGCTGTCGCGCATCGCGCGCGTCCGCCAAGAGCCTTTCCCACTGGAGCGGCTCGAAGCCGATTAATCGTTCGAAGCCGAACGCGCGGTTTGAACCTGGAGCAATGCCGTGGGCAATCAACGCGGCTTCAATCAGAAACGTGCCACTGCCGCACATCGGATCGAGCAGCACTTCCTCTGGCTTCCAACCGGTTAGCGCAAGGATGCCCGCCGCCAGGTTTTCACGTAATGGCGCTTCGACGCTTTCTGCGCGATAGCCACGCTTGAATAGCGGCTCGCCCGAGGTGTCCAAATAGAACGTAGCGTTGTCCTGCGTCAGAAACACGCTGACCCGAACTTCTGGAAAGCGCGTGTCGATGCTTGGCCGGCGACCGACTTCATCGCGAAACCGGTCACAGATGGCGTCCTTCACGCGCAGCGTGGCGAATTCGAGGCTGCGCAGCGGCGAGCGAATCGCGGTGACATCGACGCGTAGCGTTTGATCGGCGGTAAACCAACCGCCCCAACGCACCGTGCGCGCCAAGTCGTAGAGATCCTGTTCGTTCTTGTAGTCCGCGCGTTTGACTTGCAAGAGCACGCGCGACGCAATCCGACTCCATAGATTGACGCGATAACTCAATTCGATCGAGCCGCGAAACTGGACGCCGCCAGGTAGCAAGGTGACATCGGCGCCACCGAGCGTTTTGAGTTCGGTAGCGAGCGGTTCTTCAAGCCCGCGTGGACAGGGTGCAAAAAGTGAGAGGAGTGCCATTAGGGGTGCGTCCTGCCGCGAATGGCAACCGTCCGTTCCAGTTCACCGGCTGCCTCCGCCACCTTACGACGAAGATCAGGCTCGAGCATCGGGTGTGTGTCTAGAAAATTCCTCACCACCATGAGTGCATCGGCACTATGTTGCCCGCCGATGAATGCGGCAAGCCAACGATTGACAAAGAAAATCTTACGCTCATGTTTGAGAGCGGGCAATGCTGCAAGCGCGGCAGGCAGGTAAGCAATCGTGACGTCGGCATGTTCTGGTGCATTAAACGGCAGCAAGGCTTCTTCAAGCCACGCCTCTGGCAGTGTGGGGTCATCCCGAAAAGCCGTGAATTGCTGGGCTTTCGAATCGCGCTCTGCTGCTTTTGTTGAGAACAAGATCCGTCGGGCATTGCTGCCAATCTGCTTGCACTCGGCGTCGATAAGCGCCGCGTGTTGGTGCTCGGCCAACAAGGTCAAGCGCTGCAAGATACGTTGCCGATCGGATTGGGCAAGCGGTACGTCGGGAATGTTCAGATGATTGTTCAAGAGATCCTTTAATACAGTCATGCCGCGCGCGCTCGTCGCGACGGTTGTGAATGCTCGAAAGAAAGTGAGGCGAAGTCCTGCCGTCGGTGCCTGCAATAGCCTATCAATCAATGCCTCATCGAGGGTCGGCCCAATTTTCCATTGCGCATGCGCAGGCATGTACCAGCGAAACGCGACTTGCATGTTGGCAAGCAATGAGGCCAACATGATCTCGTCGCGTTCACCAGCCATATTGTCGAGGCCAAGTTGCAGGAATTGCTCGGGTGCCAACTCGCATTCCCGAACACTATCCCACATTGCGTTCCAGATGAGCGCTTTGCGTAGCGGATCGCGAATTCCAGGCAATACGCCAGACAAATGCCGACGGCTTTGCACATCGAGGAGAAACAGGCCGTAACCATCATCGCCATCGTTAGCCATGACATACGATGGCATCGGCAATCCTATCAATGCTGGCACCGGTGTTCGCGAACCGGAAAGCACCACATCGACGACCTGTTCGTGGTTCGATTCGTCACCCAATAGCAAGCGGATGCGCTGGGGCCATGTCCCGCGATCGCCCATCACACTCTGCTGGCAAACGGTGAATGCAGTGAGTTCGCGGTCGCCCGACCATTCGACGGACACCTTCGCCAAACCGCGGCGCGTAATCCAGGCCCGCGCCCATTGCGTCAAATCACGCCCGGACGACTCTTCAAGCGTGAGGACGAGATCTTTCCATGTTGCCGCATCGTAGGCGTACCGACTAACGAATGCGCGTACCGCCTGACGAAAGACCTCTTCGCCCAAGAAGACTTCGGCTTGGCGTAACACCGCCGGGCCCTTGCTATAGACGATGCTTCCATAGGCGGATTTGGCCTCGGATAGATTCGTCATCGCCTGCCAAAGCGGGGTCGTGCCTGCGGTCACATCGGTGCGATAGGCATTCGTTTTCAGATGCAGAAACGCCACCCAAGGGTTAAGTTCGGGAACGATTTCAGCCGTTGCCTTGGTTGCCATCAAATTGGCAAAGCCTTCCTTGAGCCATAGGTCATCGAACCAGCGCATCGTCACAAGATCGCCGACCCATTGGTGTGTGGTCTCGTGAAAGATGAGATGAGCGCGCCGCAACCGATCGGCGGCACCGGTGACGGGCGACAACAAGATGGCCTCTTCCCGCAAAAAGGTGGCCCCCGCATGTTCCATGCCGTGGTACGGAAATTCCGGAATCAACAACAGATCGTATTTGGCGAACGAAAAGGGATGCGCGAAGTACGCTTCGCAATACCGAACCGCGGCTTTGTTCAAACGCAGCGCCTCGTTGACCGCTGCTTTGGCTTGGACGGCTTGGGAGCGCCGCACGAAGGTGCGAGTCGCGTCGGTGGGATCGCCAGTCAATATTGCAAACGGGCCGGCGGCGAACGCGAAAAGGTACGTGCTGATCGGCGCGGTTTCCTGAAACTGCACGAGCTTGCGCACACCCTCGATGCGCTGCGATGCTTCCGGCGCATTGGCCACCACTTGCCAATCCGCCGGTACATCGAGCGCGAAAGTGAAGCGCGCTTTCAGATCGGGTTGATCAAAGCATGGGAATACCGTACTCGCGTCGGCGGGTACCACTAACGTGTAGACGTAATCGCTGTCGTCAAGGCTGTCCTGATAGCGGGTGACGCCTGCCCCGGCAAGCGCGATTGGCGATGCAAAGCGTATGCGTACGCGATTGACACCTGCATGCAGGTGTTGCGCAGCGATGATGAGATGGTCGTTTTCAAAGCGAACGCCCACACCGCTCGCATCAATGCGATAGCGCACACCGGTGATATGCCGCGTGCGCCACTTTGCCAGCGCGAGCGATATGCCGGGCTCAAGGAGCGAAGAGAATCGCGTCGCGGCGGTCGTCACGGTTTGGCGCGGCGTATGAAGTGCCAAGGCAGCATCAGGACTGCCATCACGCCCGCCACGATTGCGACGATTGCAATGAGCCGCCATGGCCACGCGCCAAGCAGATCGACAAGCGTCGGTTGGTCCGGTTTGGATTGACCGAGAAAACCATAGTTGGCGCCAATGAGAAGATTGATGGGCAGCACCGCCAAGCCGTAGCAAAGCGTTGCTGCGCACATGTTGCGGTATTCGCGCCAAGTCGGTCGATAGCGGTCGACCGCGATCGCATAGATCGCCGCCGCCACGGTCAAGCCGTGACTGATCCAGAAGTGCCAGAAAATCGGATCACTCGGGCCTTCACGCAGCGTGGGGGTGAGGAGGGCTTGGGTGCAAAGACCGAGACCCCAGAAGTAGAGGATCGGTCGAATCCATGTCCAGCCGGTTGCGAAGTACAGGCCTGCGGCAAGCGATGTCCAATGGCACATCTGCAAAGGCAAGGTTTCAATTGCGCGCAGCTCAGGCGGTGTTGCTTTCCAGGTGTGAAAGAAAATCCATTCGATCACGGCGAGCGTGCCGAGCCATCGGACGTAGGGCGACCGATGCGCACGGTCGCGACCATGCCAGATGAGCACTACCGCAATGCAGGCGATGGTAAGACATGCCTGCGCATGTAACACACTGAACGCCTGAAATTCGGCCGAGATGGAGGACACGTCGTAAAGCGCTAGCTTGGTAGCTGCCGCCTAGGATCGGCGGTTGAGAAGTTCGGCGCGAAAGCCCGCGCGATCCAGACGATCCAGAATATCGTCGATATGTTCGCGGCCGCGCGTTTGAATGACGAACTCCACTTCCGCGGATAACACCGGTGCATTGGTGAACGCGCGCTGATGATGGACCTCTTCGATATTGGCGCCACCGTCTGCGAGGCAGTTTGTCACCTTTGCGAGCGCGCCTGGTAGATCGCGCAGCTCAACGCGCAGGCGGGCCAAGCGTCCAGCGCGCACCATGCCACGCTCATAAGTAGGGAGTTCCCCCGGCTCTGCCGGGGAGGCAGCAGAAGTTTGACGAATCCGGGAGTCCACCCGGCGAAACTATCGATCGTGAGCCGCCAAGCACACGAAAGGAGAATCGCGGATGGACGAGTACGAGAGCCTAAATCACACG
>CAMDRJ010000114.1 GCA_945906755.1 Klebsiella pneumoniae
CATGCGCCCGACGGGCATCCGCCAAGCAGCGCCCAAGGCCCGGATCGGACTGCGCCATGCGCGCTACGTCGTCACGCATGCTCGCGATCGCACCACCGATGCGCCGGCAGTCGTGCAGCGAAATACCGTCCCGCGCAAGATCCGCACGATAGTCTCTGAGCCTCGCTTCCATTGCACGGAACTGGTCGGCCTCGCGGTGATCGATGCGGCCACTGCGACGAGCGTCCTCATACATATCTTGGACTCGTGCATGGGCCTCTTGATTGTCAGCGCGGCATCGCCTGATTTCATCATGAACGCTCTGCTGCGGCGGTGGCGGCGGTGGCACATGCTGCGGCGGAGGTGGTGGACCCGGCCGTGGAGCGGGCACCACCACGCAGCCAGTCAACAATGCGAGCAACACCATACTGCGGAGGACGTTACGAGTATTCCGAATCATCATCAATCTCCAGATCAGTCAGGCGCGCCTACGACGCGCGAAGTTTAGCCCGGAAGATTGCGAGGTAACATGCGTCTGGCAACCGCAATGCGATCCTCAAGGAGGCAGAATGCTCACCCGTATCAGCGTCTTCCGCCGTCTGATTGAACTCGGTACCCTCACCATTGCCCTCGCCTCATTGGCGACCCTATCGTATGCGCAGCCGCGTGCTTTTCCGGAGCGTGGGGTACGCATCATTGTGCCCTTCCCACCTAGCGGCGTCGTCGACATTTCCGCCCGCATCCTCGCCAAAGAACTCGCCGATTTATGGGGTCAGCCTGTGGTGGCCGACAATCGTCCCGGCGCGGCGGGCGTCATTGCAGGCGATGCCGTTGCCAAAGCGGCGCCCGACGGCTACACGCTGCTGCTGGCCGACGATGGCTTGCTCGCGACCGTCCCGCTCGTCCAAGACAAAATGCCGTACGACACATTGACCGACTTGGTGCCGATCGCCATGATCGGTGGGTTTCAATACGTATTAATTGCCAATGCAGCGCTAAAGGCAAAATCGGTAGCCGATCTCGTCGCCGCGGCCCAGGCATCACCGGGCAAGATGAGTTATGCAACCAACGGCATCGGCGGCACCCAGCATCTCACCTGGGAACGGTTTCAGCGTGCCGCCAATATGAAGTTGAACCACGTCCCGTACAAAGGTGCGGCGCCCGCTTTGCAGGATGTGCTGGCAGGACATGTCCCAATGATGTTCGCCGCGGTGGCTACTGCATTCCCGTTTTTCAAAGACGGTCGTGTGGTGCCGATTGCCACCGGCGGACAAACCCGCTCGCCGACCTTGCCGGAACTGCCGACGCTGATTGAGTCAGGCTATGCGGGGCTCGAAATCGTGGCATGGATGGCCATCATGGCGCCGAAAGGCACACCGGCTGCGCTGGTCGATCGCATCAGCCGCGATCTAAACAAGGTGACCGAGAGCGATGTCTACAAGAGCGGACTCGCACAGCGCGGCACCGAGTCGCGCACGAGCACTCCGCAGGTCCTCGCCGACCGTATCCGCGAGGAATTCAAACGCAATGAAGCGCTGGTCAAAACGCTGGCGATCAAGTCGAACTGACGCAGGCGAGGAGACCGTACCGTCCCTATTCGGCCTTCGCGCCGGTTTCTCTTGCGATACGCGCCCACTTCGTTACCTCGGTGCGCACATAGGCGGCGAACTCATCGCGTTTCATCGCACTGATTTCATAGCCAAGACCGGCCAGCCGCGTGGTGACATCGGCATCACGCATTGCGCGGCCGAAATCCTCGGCGATCCGTTCGATCACGAACGCAGGCGTTTTGACCGGTACCCAAACGCCGATCCATTGCTGATCTTCCAGGCCGGGGAAGCCTGATTCGGAAAGCGTCGGCAGATCCGGCAGACCGGACCAGCGCTTCGCACTCGCCAGCGCAAGTGGCTTTACCTTGCCGCTCTTGATGAATGGTATGGCTGAAGCAATCCCCGATGCAGCGAGGCCCACTTCGCCGGTCGATGTTGCGGTCATCGGCGCGACCACGCCTTTATAGGGGACATGGATGATATCGACCTTCGCCAGTACCTTCATCATGTAATCGAGCAGCAAGGCGGGCGCGGTGCCGTGCCCGGGCGATCCGAACTGAAGCTTCTCGCCCTTGCGCGATCGCTCGATCAAATCCTGCAGGTTTTGCGGATTGAGCGAAGGCGCACCGACGATCACGATCGGGCTCACCGCAAGCAGCGCAACCGGGATGAGATCCTTGTCGGCATCAAACCGCGCTTCCGGATAAAGCGCCGGCGTCACCGCATAGGAAGACGAAGCGACGAGAATCGCATAGCCATCGGGCGGTGCCTTGATGATTGTTTGGATCGACAAGAGCGAGCCCGCGCCAGAACGATTCTCAACCGTCACCGCTTGCTTCCAGAGTTCGCCAAGGCGCGGACTTACCACGCGCGCGACGATATCCTGCGGGCTGCCCGGCGTCGCCACCACTAGACGCACCGGCTTCGCAGGAAAATTCTCCTGCGCGTGGACCGCAACGGTGGTCAGCGCGAAGAGCACCGTGGCGGCAAGCGTTGCACGGGTACGCACTACGCAGCCCGCGTGCGCTTTGCGGCCGGCTTATCGAGCTTCTTGAGGTAACCCTCTTTGTCGAGCCCGTAGCCGCGTGCCTTTACTTCATCCAATACGCTGCGTGACCAGGTGAGCTTGCCCGGATCTTTACCGCCCAAGGTGGTATGCAGAATGCCGGGTTTGCGGCCGACGTTCACGAATCCGCGCATTACCCCAGGCGGCACCGAGATCGTGTCGTATTGATCGAGCACCACGCGCCGCTCGCCCTTATCGCCCCAGAACACCGCCCACTTACCTTGCAGCGGCATGAACACTTCTTCGGTCTTGTGGGCATGCAACGCGGCGCCGTGACCCGGTTTGGCGCGCACGATGATGACGTGAAAGCTGCCGACTTTCTTGATCGCCGGATCGATCGCGAGCGACTTGCGATCTTTGACGCCATCGCCAATCACCGAAAGAATATCGCGTTCGCCTTTCGGCAGCGCGAAGTCGACAAAGATCCAAGGTTGCGCTGTCAGTTTCTTATAACGTGATACGCGTTTAGTCATCTCGCGCACGGTGATGTTCTTCGCCATCATGTCTCCTTGTTAGCCCGCTTGGACGACAAGGTTACTGCAATTGGGTAACGGCCGCCTTCACTGCGCGAGCCCTCACACCACAGCAAGCTTGTTGCCGTCCGGATCGCGCACATGAGCGCCGAACCAGTCGGGTGCGTACTTGCGCTGCCCGGGCACCCCTTCATCGATTCCGCCGACGGCCAGCGCAGCCGCATGAAATCGCCGGACATGTTCACGCGTGGGTGCAGTGAAGGACACCATCGTGCCGTTACCGGCCGCGGGCCAATCGCAAAATTAACAGCACTGCCACAAATTTTTTGACCGCGATCAAATCGGCCCTATCGCCACTCCGTAGTCTTAGCTATCAGCGTTACGGCATACGCCCAGCGATCGGCCCTATCGCAACTGCACAGTCATAGATATCAGCGTTACGGCAGACGACTAGTGGCATGCGTAATACGACCACCGCTGAATACAAATTTTGCAATATTGACCATGGTCCCGGAAATAGTATCGATCCTGCGCCATGTCTTTGTCATTTCGTCGTAATGAAATCGTGAGTGATCTCACTCTATTTTGTGAACGTAGATAAAGAGGAAAGTAGGAGTGCGCGAAAAAATGCTGCCGAACATTCACGGGATTTCAGGGCGTCGACCGGTCGCGAAGCGCATAGCCCAAACGGAAAGCGCCCTCGGAAAAAAGGCGCGACAGCACACGCGGTCCGTAGTCGATTCTGCTGAGGCTCCACGCGCCACCGCGACGGCACGAGAGGCGGCCAAACCGAAGAACGTGGAGCCAGTCACCGATGTCCTGCACTCTGCACCCACCCTCGGTTGGTGGAACGCCTATTTTCTTGGCAAGCTGGCGCTCTTCTGGTACGGCGTCATCGGACTGCATCCTCTTGAGAATCTCGCGTTTGCGTTGGTGCTCTTGGTACCGATTCAAGCGCGCTGGCTCGCGCCCCTGCGAACCGCGATTGCGATCCCGATTGCCGTCGCGCTCGCCTACTATGATTCGTGGCTGCCGCCGTTCGAGCGTCTGATTGCACAGGCCTCGCAGGTCGCGACGTTCAGCCTGCCGTACATGATCGAGCTCGCCGGGCGATTTGTCAGCTGGTCTGCCGTGCTCGCACTGGTTGCAGCAATGGCGGCCTACGCGTCCGTCGCAAAGCATGTTCGCGTCGGCGTGGTGGTGGTCTCTCTGCTCTGCGGGCTTGCGGTTGCGGACCGTTGGCCGCAGCAGGCCGCCGACCAGCACGCGGTCGTATCGGATAGCGAAGTAAAACTGGTCGCAGCGAACATGGCCGTACCGGTCGCGGATGCGGAAACGGATCTTGATCGGTTGCTCGCGAATCACTTCACGACCGAAGCGGCTCGACAAGTCCGCTTCAATCGTCCGGCAGCCAGTGCGATGCCGTTCGACCTGGTGTTGTTGCACGTCTGCTCACTTTCTTGGGACGACCTGCGGGTGACCGGGTTGGACCAGCATCCGCTCTTTGCGCGGTTCGACATCCTGCTCACGCGCTTCAACGCGGCGGCCTCCTATAGCGGGCCGGCGGTGATCCGGTTGCTGCGCGCGCCGTGCGGCCAATCGAATCACACGGATCTCTATTCACCCGCGCCGGAGCACTGCTATCTTCTGTCGGCGCTACGGCAAGCCGGCTTTGAGCCGCAGTTGGCGATGAATCACGATGGGCATGGTGATCGCGCTCGTGCCCGAGCACGGCGCGGCCTTACGCGGCGACAAGATGCAGATCGCCGGCATGCGTGAGATCCCGACGCCTGCGATCACCTTGGTGCCGGTCGGTATCAAGGTGATCGGGCAGGACGCAAACAGAGCCGGATCGCCAGTCCAGATCGATACGCCGATCCTTGCGGTGCCAGTGATCACAACGCCGCTCGAACCGGCCAATCAAGCCTTGTTCGCTTTGGCGCTGTTTGCCTGCGCGCTCGTCATGCGGCGTGTCGTCGGACGGGGGGTGACGCTGTTTCTGGTCGTCATCTCGATCTTGGCCTCGACGCGATACCTCTGGTGGCGCCTCGCCTACACGATGAACGGGGACGACCCGTGGGGATTTACTTGGGGCGCGGTCTTGTTGATGGCCGAGTTCTACGCCTGGCTCACGCTGCTGCTTGGCTATTTCCAGTCCGCTTGGCCGTTGAACCGCCGCCCGGCACCGTTGCCCGACGATCGCGACCAATGGCCCACCGTCGATGTCTATACTCCCACCTACAACGAGCCGCTCACGGTGGTGGCGCCAACTGTCATCGCCGCGCTGGCGATGGACTGGCCGCGCGCCAAGCTGCAAGTCTTTCTGCTGGACGATGGGCGGCGGGACGCGATGCGCCAGTTCGCGGCGGAAGTCGGTGCGCAATACATTACGCGGCCGGATAGCATGCTCCTGCCACGCGCGCCGTCCACAGCGCTGGTCTCGGGATACCTGGCGGGCACTCAAATTCACCCGGAGAGCGTTCGCGGCAGAGCAGCGGCTCCATTCGCTTCATCCAAGGAGACCGCATGAACCCTAGCATGATCCGCGCGCTATTTGTGTTGACGCTTGCGTCGGCCGCCGTCCCGATGGCCGTGCTGGCGGTCGAGACGCATCGATCAACCCCGACCCTTGAGCGGTGGACGGCGATCGATGCGCCGTCGCGCAATGTCCGCGTACGTCGTGCCACGCTACGACAGCTCACCGGTCTTAACACGCTCTCGCTACGCGGCACCGATGGCGGCGCGGTCGTGGCGTTCGGCGGACGCGCGGATGAATTGGTCACCAAGGTGGTACTACGGCTGCGTTACAGCCATTCGCCGGCATTGCTGCTTGCGCAGTCGCATCTGCGTATTCTGCTGAACGACGAGACGGCAGGCATCATTCAGTTCACGAAAGAGACCGCCGCCCGCTCAAGTGAACAGGTGTTCGAGCTCGATCCGCGCTTCATCGGCGATGCGAACCGGCTGCGTTTCCAGTTCATCGGTCATTACGCGCCCGACTGCGAGGACCAGCTGCACAGTAGTCTGTGGGCCGAGGTCAGCGGGGCAAGCGAATTGGAAATCACGGCGCGGCCGATCGCCGTGCAAAGTGACCTCGCACTGCTGCCGGAACCGTTTTTTGATGCGAGAGACCTGACTCGCCTGCAATTGCCCTTCGTTTTTCCGACCGCCCCATCGCTCGAGATGGTGCGAGCCGGTGGCATCGCGGCGTCCTGGTTCGGCCAGCTTGCGGGGTGGCGCGGCGCGCGCTTCCCGGTGAGCACCGGTGATGGGGTACGCGGTCATGCCGTCGTATTCGCCACCAATGCGCAGCGTCCGGCGCTGCTGTCCGCCTATGCTCCAGTGGAGGAGCCGACGATATTCGAGCGCGCGCTGGCGCGTGACGCCGATAACGCATCGAAATGGACGAGCCTTGCACAGACCGCGCGCTTCTGGGGCTTCCTCCGCGACTCCGAAGAGGCGCTCGCCGCGCATGATCTAGAACGCGCCGAGCGTGGCGCCAGAGAGGCATTGCGTCTCGTTCCACGCAGCCCGGATGCCATGGTTGCGCTCGGGCGCGCACGCCATGCCATGGGCCGCACCACCGAAGCAGACCAGCAATGGCATGGCGCGTTGCGCCTCGATCCGCATCACGGTGGCGCGCTGCGCGCACTGCTTGCGAACGCCGTGCAGGTTGGCACGGTCGCGGCCATCGATCGGTTCGAAGCGGGCCTCACCGCCACCCAGCGCATGGTCGTTGCCGGTGGCATCACCACGGCGCGCACGCGACTCATGCGTCAGGACGCCGACCGTTTCGCGATTGCCGGACGTGATGTCGAAGCGATCGCATTGCTGGAACATGCGACCACGATCGATCAACAGGATCCCTGGCTGCACTACGATTTGGCGCGTCTCTATGAGCGGACTGGTACTCGCGACCGGGCATTGACATTGCTCGATGCGCTGCTCAGACGGTCCGCCGGCAATGTGGAAGCGTTGCATGCGAGCGCCCTTTTTCTTCTCGGTGCGGGCGATCCGGCGCTCGCTCTGTCGCTCCTAATGCGGCTGCCGGAGAATGAACGCACCGGCAACATCGGCCGGCTCGAACAGCGCGCGCGCGTGCGCCTGCATACGAACGAAGCGTCGTCCTTCGCGCGCGCCGCGCAACGGGACGATGCTACGCTTGGGGCGAGCAGGAGGTACTGAAGTATTCGCACGATCCCAAGTCGATCGTTCTCGCATCGAATACACGCTATACCGGCAATAACCCAATCGGTTTCGGCGCGGTCGACTACGGCGAGCTGCAGGTCGGCTGTGTAAAGATCGGCTTCTTTGGATTTACCTCAAAGCCTTGGAACGAATTCGATACGCAGTACACCGGCGATTTTCTGCCGAACTTTACCCAACGATGGGATTGGGTCGCCCGCGCCAAGGAGATCATTGCTGCACGCCGCAGTAGTGTGGATCTCATCGTCATGGTCAGCCACTTAGGGATAGGTACTGACGGTTCGGTTGTCAATAACACCCCAAAGGCCGGCAATACCTCCATTAGCAACATCGATCTGGTGCTCGGTGCGCATAACCACGCCGGCTTCAAACAAAGCATCGTCAGGAACACGCTCATCATCCAACCCGAGTTTCATGGCGACGGCCTCACCCGCGTCGACCTCGTATGGGACATCCAGAACAAACGGCTGGTGTCGCGTACCCCCGCCCCCATCAACGTTTTTACATCCACGCTGACAGCGACCAATGCGGCGCTGGAACAGACGTTGCAGGGGATCGTCACGACATACGCGCCGGAGTCCGAAAAGCAGCTTGGCTTGCTCGAATCGCCGCGCAGTTACGTGGAACTCGCGACGATCGCGGCACAGGCCGGCATCGCCAACTATCAGGCGGACGCGGCGCTGATCGATCCGACACTGACTTGGGTAACGAGTTTCAGTGCGGGCCCGGTGACCCAGCAGAAGTTCCAAAATCTCTACCGGGTCGAGCGTCAAAAGGCTGGTACACCGGGTTTCAATGGCCTGTACATGGCGACGGTGAGTGGCGCTGATTTGATGAACATGGATCAGGCGCAGCCCGGCTGGGTCTATGTGGGCCCGTCCTCGCCATCGTCCGGCAGCCTCTACAAAGTCCTGCTGCACAAGGCGCCCGCCTTGAATCCAGCGAGTTTCTTTCCAACGAATCCAACGTTGAATAACGTTGCGTGGAAGGCGGAAACCTGGGCGGCGCTCGATCAGTACGCGCGCGCCCGAACCGCAGCATGCAAGTATCTGGATACCGATACGACCCTGCCGACCTGTCTGCCTGATACGTCGATCACGACGATCTGGAATCTCAATGACCCAAAGCAACCCTTCAAGACCGATCGCGGCGGTGCGACGATGACCTATCGCGATCCTGCCAATACCGGTTGGGGACCAACGCGCACGCAATTCGTATCGACCGGGGTGCCTGGATTGCCGAACCTGCCGGACGGTCCGTCAGGTGTCATGGCATTTCCCAAGACTGCGCCGGGCGAGGGCTATGCCATCACGCATAACTTGCCCGCGAACGGTGCTTTCAAAGCAAGCGGTTTGATCTCCAACTACACGCTGGTCATGGATGTGCTGTGGCCGTCAACCAGCGACGGCGTCTGGCGCGCGCTGATGCAGACCAATCCTGCCAATAGCGACGATGGCGATTGGTTTGTCAGAAATGCGGCCAATGGCGGTATCGGCGTTTCCCAGTACTTTGGCTCGTTGCAGCCTAACACCTGGTATCGCATCGCCATGGTCGTGAACGCGCAATCAAGCGGCGGTACGCTGCAGTTCTTCATCAATGGCGCGCCCGTGGGCACGATCAACTCGACCGGCCAACGATTTGCCCTGGGCAGTCAGGTACTCATCTTTGCCGACAACAATAACGAAACGGCAGCGGGTTATGCCAATGCCATGTTGATCAGCGACCGGTCCTGGACGGCGACGGAGATCGCGGCACTGGGCGGGCCTTCTGCGCTCATGGCATTGCCAGGCGCCGACACGCTGCAAGCGGCTTTGCCGAGCACTAGCTCACTGCAAACGCAGTCGATCGCAGGATCGACCAGCGATATTGCGAGAATCACGAGGGATCAAAAGGTCAAGATGCCGCCTGCTACCCGAAAGTTCACGATCGGTGATTTGAACGAGCTTGACAACAAGGCCCGCAAGCTGAGGCTTCAATAAGCGGCTCTCGACTGGCGAGCCGTGGAACTCTTTAGTCAAAGGAATCGGTAAATCGGGCCGGAGCAGCGTTGCTTGGTGCGAGAAATCAAGCGGACTCCGCGCCCGATGCCGTTCTGGCGATCACCAAGGCAGTGGTTTTGCTAGATGCATTCTATGCACTCGAAATTGACCACGACAGCGTTCCGGCAGTACATTCCAACGGCGTGACGATCCACTGCCCTGTCCAAATCACGTCCGGCCGGTCGTGATTCCCGCGATCGCACCCCCCGCATTGCCCACCATCTTCGGGAGACAGCCATGACGACGAAAGCAGAAAAACCAGTCAACAACGGTGTGAATGTTGAAGCCCTACTCGGTGCACGCGAAGCACTGACGGCGGCGCCGGCCGCCGCCAAGTTCACTTGGCGTGCGACCAACAAATGGGTCAACGGTACGCATAGCCAGACCAAGGTGAAAGGCTTCTACGGGCTCGGCGGGGAACAGAGCCACAAGACCGAGTTCAGCTTCGAGGCCGATCATCCCGAAGTGTTTGCGTCCGAAGACAAGGGCGCAACACCGGTCGAGCTGGTGCTCGCGGGCCTTGCGAGCTGTCTCACCGCAGGGGTGGCCGCGGTCGCCCAGCATCGCAAGATCCAGTTGCGTTCGGTCACCGCAACCCTCGAAGGCGGCATGGATCTGCAAGGCATTCTTGGGATCGATGAAGACGTGCGCAATGGCTTCGATGGCATCAAGGTCACCTACAAGATCGATGCCGATGCCACCAAGGAGCAGCTCGAGGCGCTGGTTGCGCAATCGCAGAAGCGCTCGGCGGTGTTCGACATCATTACCAATCCGACTAACGTTTCGGTGCAGGTGATCTAAAGGGCCGTTTCGCGTTGCGGGCCGCAGGGGGACTGTGCCAATCACCACCATCATCATCGGCGCGGGCCATGCGGGCCTTGCCATGAGTCGTTGCCTCACCGAGCGTTCGATCGACCATGTGGTCCTTGAGCGCGGTGGGGTGGCCAGTTCCTGGAAGACCGAGCGCTGGGATTCCTTGCGACTGCTCACGCCCAATTGGCAGGGTCGACTGCCCGGCTGCGGTTACGAAGGCAATGATCCCGACGGTTATCGCACGATGCCGGAGACGATTGCCTATCTCGAACGCTATGCCGCGGTGATCGCAGCGCCGGTGCAAACGAATACGAACGTGACATCCGTCCATGGCGAGCCGGGTCGCTACATCGTCTCGACCGACCAAGGCGAATGGCAGGCGAAGGCCGTGGTGATGGCAACCGGCGCCTGCAATATTCCGCTGGTGCCGCCACTCGCGGCGGAGGTGCCCGCCTCGATCACCATGCTTACGCCAATGCAGTACCGAAACCCTGGCCAGCTCGCGGCAGGTGGGGTGCTGGTGGTCGGTGCATCGGCCACCGGCGTGCAGATCGCCGATGAGATTCAACGCGCAGGTCACGCCGTAACCCTCGCGGTGGGCGCCCATATTCGCGCGCCACGGATCTATCGCGGCAAAGACATCGAATGGTGGATGGATGCCGCGGGCGTGCTGTCTGAACGTTACGATGTGATCGACGATATCGCGCGCGCACGCAATGTCCCGTCGCTGCAACTGGCGGGCTATCCGGACCGGCGCTCCGTCGATCTCAATTCGCTCACTGCGATCGGCGTCAAACTCGCTGGCCGCCTGGCCGGCCTTCGCGACGGCAAGGCGTTGTTTTCCGGTTCGCTGAATAATCAGGTCGCGCTGTCGGATCTGAAAATGAATCGGCTGCTCGACACGATCGATGCATGGGCGACTGCCAACGGTCTCGATGAAAAGGTTGACCCGCCCAATCGTTTCGAACCCACACGCGTTGAAGCCTCACCGCCGCTCGCAATAAATCTGTTGGCAAGCGGCATTCGAACCATCATCTGGGCCACCGGCTTTCGCCCCGATTACAGTTGGCTGCACGTCCCGGTGCTCGATCGCAAAGGCCGCATTCGCCACGATGGTGGCGTCGTCGATGCACCCGGCATGTATTTGATGGGCATGCAGTTCATGCGCCGGCGCAAATCGGCGCTGATCGATGGCGCGGGCGATGATGCGCGCGACCTGAGTGCACACCTCGCTCTGTATCTATCGCGCACTCACTCGGGCTCAGCGCAAGCTACACCGCGGCAAGCTCGCGCAACATAGGAAGCGTGATGGTGAGAATCGTCGCACCGCTCGCCGAGCGCATTGCAGGCGCCGTAGCCCCGGTGGGAATGTAGAGATACGTACCGCTCGCCCAGGTGCGATCACCGATCTGGATCGATCCTTCGGTCACGAAGCAAAGCGCGGCATCCGCGTCCGCAATGGGCTCGATCGCTGACGATGCCCCTAGTCGCATGAGATCGATGCTCGAACGAAGCTCAGTGAACGTGCCAAGATGCTTGGTCTCGATACCCGGACGGCGCCGGTCCGGTATCCAGCGAAAGCGATCCGGAAACATCATCACTGGTTCCCGGTAGCGCGGTCGCGCGAAGGCGAGCTTCTTCCCTTCATGCGCTTCATAGATCGCGGCGTACGAATCCTTGTTCTCGGGTGTGCCGTCGGGTTTGCGGCCGCGATAAATGCCGCTCTCGAACACCGCGCCCTCGGCAATCATCTTCGCGTAGGTGGCATTCAGCTCATCGCTGGTCAGTAGTCGATCGCCGCTGGCGCCCTGATACTGGAGGAGCAGGCATAGGCAATCGCCCTTCTGTGCTTGCGGACCGTAATGCGCGCCCTCGGGAAAGAAGCCGCATTCGCCAGGCAACATGTCGTGATTGGGACCGATGTTCTGCGTGCCATCGATGATGTAGCGAATCTGGTCGCAGTTATGCCGGTGCCGTGGCACACCGTAGCCATCGGGCACGATCATGTACGACAGTTCCACCGTCACGCCCGGAACGCCACTGTCGAGCGGCAGTAGCTTTCGACGAATCGAATTGGTACGACCGCGGCTGATGACTTCCCACGGCAGTTCATCGACATGCAGCATCGTCACGGCCATCGCTCTTTTCCTCTGATTCGACTATTGAGATTGCATCTTCACATTCTTCAGCACGCCCGCCCACTTCACCGCTTCCGCTTTGATGTAAGCCGCCAGTTCCGCGGGCGTAGAGGTCACCACTTCGGTACCTTGCTTTTCAAATGCCTCGCGAACATCCGGCAATGCCATGATGGTGCGAATGTCAGCGCTGATGCGTTCGAGCAGCGGCGCAGGCGTGCCACCGGTGGTCATGAGCGAAATCCAGGTGATCACATCGAAGCCGGCCACCCCTGCTTCGCCGACTGTCGGCACATTCGGCATCACTGGCGTTCGCTTTGCCGCCGTCACCGCGAGCGCTTTCAAACGTCCGCCATTGATCAACGGCTGCACAGCCGGTAACGCGCCAATGCCAAGATGAACCTGGCCCGATACGATGTCGGCGACCGCGGAGCCGATGCCTTTGTATGGGACGACGATCAGTTCAACGCCTGCCATGTTCGCGAAGAGTTCGGTCGCGACATGTCCGGGTGTGCCGATCGGGCCATGACCAATCGAAATCGTACGCGGACTGCGCTTTGCCAAGGCCACTAACTCGGCGACATTACTCGCTTGCAGGGTCGGCGTGGCGACCAACACCATATTGCCTTGCCCGAGCATTGTTACCGGCGCGACGTCCTTGACATAGTCAAAGCCCGGATTCGGCAACAGCGTCTGATTAACCGCATGATTGCTGCCGGTGGAAAGAAGCGTATGACCATCGGGTGCGGACTTGGCGACGAATTCTGTAGCGATGTTGCCACCGCCACCCGGACGATTTTCCACCACGACCGAATGCGTCGTCATCTTCGTAAGATGACTCGCGATGATGCGCGCGGCGACATCGACCAAGCCACCGGGCGAGGCCATCACCACGATCTTCACCGGCTTGGTCGGCCAAGCGGTCGATGATTGCGCACCCACCGCGCCCGCGGTGATGCCGAGAAAAATACCAAGGTACCAGCTTGCCAGGCTCATCGCCCTCTCCTTTGAATCACCGCGCATGTTCGCGGTTACACAAGAAGGAGTTTCGCACAACCTCGCGATCCACAGTGGACGCGGGTACCGCGCGGTTCCGGACTTGATTGGCGACCCGTCGTCCAGCTCGCTAACCGCTTTAGTTCCGACCGCCCACCTGCGCCGCATCACGCTCGGCCACCAACTGCGCGATCCGCGCACCGACCGCCATATCATCGACCTGCCCGAATTCATGCGCGCGCATGCGTTGTATGCGATCGATCAAAATGAGGG
>CAMDRJ010000115.1 GCA_945906755.1 Klebsiella pneumoniae
GGCCTCGACAATCGCGAAATCCCGAATGGATAATTGCGTCAGCATGGGCGTGCCCGTCAGAGCGGATTTTCAGTCCAGTGCAGCTTGCCACGCAGCATCGCGAAGTAATCGTAGCCTTCGGGATGAATGAACCGCACCGGGCTCCTGGCACGACGGATCAGCACACGGTCGCCACGCTCGAGATTGCCAAACGGCTGTCCATCCAAATGCAGGCGCGCCTCCTGCGCTTGCCTCAGCACGATCTCGATGTTGGCACGATCATGCAGGGCGATCGGACGATTCGACAAGGTGTGCGGGCTGATCGGCACCAGCGCGAAGGCCGCCATACGTGGATGCAGGATCGGACCGCCCGATGACAAGGCATACGCCGTCGAGCCGGTCGGTGTCGCGGTGATCAAGCCGTCAGAACGCATGTCGTACACGAACTGCCCATCGATATGGACGACCAATTCAATCAAGCGCCCGATGCCGCCCTTGGCGACGACGACATCGTTCAGCGCGGTGGAAGCGAGCACACGCCGCTTGCCGCGATGGAGTTCGACGGCCAGCATCGTACGCGCTTCTGACGAGTATTTTCCGGCGATCACGGCACCAATCGCGCGGCGCATCGTGCTCATGCCGACGTCGGTCATAAATCCAAGTCGCCCGCGATTGACGCCCAACAGCGGCACCCGGTAAGGGGCCAGCGCGCGCGCAGCGGAGAGCATGCTGCCATCGCCACCCAGCACGATTGCGAGATCCGCCTTCTTGCCGATCGCGGCGTAATCGGCGACCGGAAAGCGGCTCACGCCACTCACCCCGGCCGTATCTTGGTCGACGAGCACGCGGCAGTTGAGCGTTTCGAGGAATTTCCCCAGGGAAACAATCGGCTTGGCGACTTCTTTGCTCTTGTAGCGGCCGATCAGCGCGACATTCTTGAAGGCAGGTGACATGAGGCTGATTAGACCATATTGGGGAACGGGACTCGGAACGGGACTGCAACCGGCTTGGTCGCCCGCGGACCACGGACTGCCGACACAATGCGATTTTCAGCGGTAATGGGTCGTTCTGTCACCGTGCCGCGCCTATCGCCCGTCCCTACCCTGTGGTAAAAGTAGGACCGTAAGAACCCGCTTTGATCAGGTCGCCATGTTGGATTCGAGATCGCAGTTGCTGTTGAAAACGCTCGTCGAGCGGTACATCGCCGACGGCGAACCCGTCGGCTCGCGATTGCTGTCGAAGTCCCCAGGCCTTGACCTCTCGCCCGCGACCATTCGCAATGTCATGGCCGATCTCGAAGACATGGGGTTCATTGCGAGCCCGCATACCTCAGCCGGCCGTATTCCGACCGTGCGCGGCTACCGCTTGTTCGTCGATACGCTGCTTACCACGCGCTCGCTCGAACAGGAAACACTGCAACAACTATCGGGCAACCTGCAGGTCGACCAGCCGCAACGACTCATCGCCGCCGCCTCGCATTTGCTGTCTGACCTTACGCGCTTTGCCGGCGTTGTGGTGTCGCCCCGGCGCAAGAGCGCAGCATTCCGGCATATGGAGTTCTTGCCGCTCTCGGAAAAGCGCATCCTGCTCATCATCGTCACGCCGGAAGGCGACGTACAAAATCGCATCCTGATGGTGGATCGCGTCTATTCGCCGGCTGAACTCACCGCCGCCTCGAATTTTCTCAATCAGCACTATGCAGGCGTCGCGATCGAAGATATCCAGCCGCGGATTCGCGAAGAATTGCGCCAATTGCGCGAGAACGTCACCGCGCTCATGACGGCCGCGATGGAAGCCGGCACCCAGGCGATCACCGAGTCGTCCGAACAATATGTGATCACCGGTGAGAGGAATCTCCTCGCATCGCAGGATCTCTCGTCGAACATGCAGCGCTTGCGGGAGCTGTTCGAACTGTTTGAACGAAAGACCGTGCTGCTGCAATTGCTGGACCAATCGAGTCACGCCGAAGGGGTGCAGATTTTCATCGGCAGCGAATCGGGTATTTCCTCGCTCGATGAATGCAGCGTGGTCACCGCGCCCTATGAAGTCGAAGGACAGGTGGTAGGCACGCTCGGTGTCATCGGCCCCACGCGCATGGCCTATGAGCGCGTGATCCCAATCGTCGAAATCACCGCGAAGCTCCTATCGAGCGCACTTTCAGGGCGGCACTAAGAACCTATCTCATAAACCCGCGGGAGCCGCGTTGCTGACAAAACGGGATGAATGCAAGGCGTCCGGGCATAGGCAATGCCTGTTGCCTTGCCAAGACCGGCAACACAGCAGGCGCCCGTTTTGGCAACAACCCAGAGGGAGCGGGGTCATGGACCTTCATGGCTGTGTTACATCGTCGTTGTGTACGTCAAGTACACGGCCTCCTCGGCGCCTTGCCCTGAAGGCCCCTGACCCCACTCGCGGCCCCGCGAGTTTATGAGATAGGTTCTTGCCATTGCGTTCCTCACCCCTTCACCCAGACGCCAGCCCGCGCGTTGGCGTCCTCCTCGTCAATCTCGGCACACCCACGGCCCCCACGCCAAAGGCGGTGCGTGCCTATTTGCGCGAGTTCCTGTCCGATCCGCGCGTCGTCGAAATTCCACGGGCGATCTGGTTACCGTTGCTCTACGGCGTGATTCTCATTACGCGGCCACGTCAATCGGCTAAGAAATACCAAACCATCTGGACGCCCGCAGGATCTCCGCTATTCGTCAATACCGCGCGACAGGCCGTGGCATTACGCGAATCGCTTCGCAACACGATCGGCCAACCGATTGAAGTCGCCTTCGGTATGCGCTACGGCAGCCCGAGCATCGGCGCGGCGATTGACGGTCTGTTAGCCGCGCATTGCGATCGCTTGCTGGTGATTCCGCTTTATCCGCAATACGCAGCGAGCACCACGGCCACCGCCCTCGATCGTGTCGCCGATGTACTGCGCGAGGTCCGCAACGTCCCGGCATTGCGTATGACCAAACATTTTTATGATCACCCGGCCTATATTGAGGCGGTCGCGGCCGGAATCCGTGGGTATTGGGCGGAGCATGGTCGGCCCGACGTGCTGATGATGAGCTTTCATGGTCTGCCGCGCGTGACCCACGAGCAAGGCGATCCCTATTTCTCCGAGTGCCAGGTGAGCGCGCGCCTGATCGCCAAGGCGCTTGGACTGAGTGATGCCGATTGGCGCATCACGTTCCAGTCGCGGTTTGGCCGCGCCAAATGGCTTGAGCCCTACACCGCATCGGTGCTGACCGAATTGGGGCAGGCGGGTACCAAGAAGGTGGACGTGGTTTGCCCGGGATTTGTCGCCGACTGTCTCGAAACGCTCGAAGAAATCGGCGTCGAGGGCAAAGATCTATTCATCGGCGCGGGTGGCGGCGAACTTCGCCTCATCCCATGTGTGAACGATAGCGTTGAATGGATTGGCGCCCTGACCCAGCTCGTGCAGGAAAACCTTAAACCCTGGATGGACGCCGCGCACTAGCGAGCACGCACTAACGCGTAAAGCCGGTGGCGTCCTGCGCCGCTCGGCAATCGCACCCAAACGCATTTTCCGAGGCCACTCCCAGACCGCGAAACGATTTTGGGCGACCCTCTTGAACTAGTGGGAATCGACCCCAATTGGGATCAGTTCCCGAGGAGATTCAACGGCATGCAGAATTCCGATCCATCCCAAACGACCCCGCAGACACCGCTTAACGATGATCCGATCATCGTCCCCGATCAGGCCGGTAGCCCGCCAGCGCCGACGATTGATGAGCGGCTCGCCGCTGCCGAACGCAAGGCCGCCGAGAATTATGACCAGTGGCTGCGCACCCGGGCCGAGATGGAAAACGTGCGCCGGCGCGCCCAGGAAGATATCGCCAAAGCCCACAAATTCGCGATTGAATCACTGGTTACCGGCATGTTGCCGGTCCGCGATAGCCTGGAGGCAACCCTGGCGGTCGAAGGCGGCACGCTTGAGGCGCTGCGCAATGGCGTTGAACTCACCCTCAAACAAGTGGTGGGCTTGTTCGAGAAATCGGGCGTGCGGGAAATCAATCCACCCGGTGAAAAATTCGATCCGCACAAGCATCAGGCGATCAGCATGCTGCCCTCCGAGCAAGAGGCGAACACCGTCATCAGCGTCTTGCAGAAAGGCTACATGCTGAGCGAGCGGGTGATCCGCCCTGCATTCGTCACCGTGGCCAAGCCAAAAGAGACATAAAAGTCGCAGCCCGGTGGCCTGCCGTGTCTTGAAGGCGGTCGACCCGCCCCCACTTACGAAACAACCGATTCACCAGATTCACCACTGATTGTCGTTGAGGAATAGCCATGGGAAAGATAATTGGAATTGACTTGGGCACGACTAACTCGTGTGTGGCCGTCATGGAAGGGGGCGTCCCCAAAGTGATCGAAAACGTCGAGGGCGCGCGCACGACGCCTTCGATCGTCGCCTATATGGAAGACGGCGAAGTCCTGGTCGGCGCGTCCGCCAAGCGGCAGGCGGTTACCAATCCGAAGAACACGCTCTATGCGGTCAAGCGGTTGATCGGGCGTCGGTTTGTCGAAAAAGAAGTGCAAAAGGACATCAACATGATGCCCTACAAGATCGTGCAAGCCGACAACGGTGATGCATGGGTCGCCGTGCGCGATAAGAAAATCGCCCCGCCTGAAATTTCCGCGCAGGTCTTGCGCAAGATGAAGAAAACCGCCGAGGACTATCTTGGCGAAGAGGTCACCGAAGCGGTGATCACGGTGCCCGCTTATTTCAATGACTCGCAACGGCAAGCCACCAAGGATGCCGGACGAATCGCCGGCCTCGAAGTAAAGCGGATCATCAATGAGCCCACCGCGGCCGCGCTCGCGTTCGGCCTCGACAAGGGCGGCCAGAAAGATCGCAAGATCGCCGTCTACGATCTGGGCGGTGGCACGTTCGATATTTCGGTGATCGAAATCGCCGACGTCGATGGTGAAAAGCAATTTGAAGTGCTCGCGACCAATGGCGATACGTTCTTGGGCGGCGAAGACTTTGATCAGCGCCTGATCGACTACATGGTCACCGAATTCAAGCGCGATCAAGGCATCGATCTCAAGAACGATGTGCTCGCCTTGCAACGCCTGAAAGAAGGTGCTGAGAAAGCAAAGATCGAATTGTCGTCCGCGCAGCAAACCGAAATCAATCTGCCCTATATCACCGCCGATGGGGGCGGGCCGAAGCACTTGCTCGTAAAGCTCACGCGCGCAAAATTCGAGAGTCTGGTCGATGATTTGGTCGATCGCACGATTGAACCGTGTCGCATCGCGATCAAGGATGCGGGCGTCAAGTTGTCCGAAATCGATGATGTCATCCTGGTCGGTGGCATGACACGCATGCCGAAGGTGCAGGAAAAGGTCCGCGAATTCTTCGGCAAAGATCCTCGTAAAGACGTCAATCCGGATGAAGCGGTTGCGGTTGGCGCGGCCGTCCAGGGCGGTGTGCTGCGGGGCGATGTGAAAGACGTGCTGCTGCTCGATGTCACGCCGTTGTCGCTTGGTATTGAAACATTGGGCGGGGTCTCGACCAAGCTCATCAAGAAAAATACGACCATCCCCACCAAGGCAAATCAGACCTTCTCGACTGCCGAAGATGGGCAGACCGCGGTAACGATTCATGTGCTGCAAGGCGAGCGTGAACTGGCCTCGGGCAATAAGAGTCTCGGTCAGTTCAATCTGGAAGGCATTCCGCCGACGCAACGTGGCATGCCACAGATCGAGGTGACGTTCGATATCGATGCGAACGGCATCTTGCATGTTTCGGCCAAAGACAAGGCGACCAACAAGGAAAACAAGATCACCATCAAGGCGAACTCCGGCTTGTCGGAAGATGAAGTCCAACGCATGGTGAAAGATGCGGAGATCAATGCCGCCGAAGACAAGCGGCTGGTCGAACTCGTTACCGCGCGCAATCAGCTCGATACGATGATTCATTCGGTGCGAAAGTCGCTGACCGAGCATGGTGACAAGGTCGAGGCTGATGAAAAGGACAAGATCGAGGCCGCGCTGAAAGAAGCGGAAATCGCCGTGAAAGGTGACGACAAGGCCGCGATCGAATCAAAAACGGAAGCGCTCGCCACCGCGTCACAGAAGATGGGTGAGCGCATGTACGCCGAAGCGCAGGCCAAAGCAGGCCAAGGTCAGGGTGGCCAGGGCGGCCCGGGCGCCGCACCCAATGAAGGGCCGCGGAGCAAGGCGGCCGATGATGCGAATGTCGTCGATGCCGAGTTCACCGAGGTGAAGGACAAGAAAGGGTAAGTCGTATCAAAGGGCGCCCGCGATGTCGTAGCGGGCGCGCACGATTTTCGATGGCCGAGGCGGTGCGAACCTAGTGTTCGACGAACCTCGGCCGAATGCTATAGAGCGGACCGGAACAGTAGCCGATGGCCACCAAACGAGACTATTACGAAGTGCTCGGCGTCAATCGCGACGCAGACGATGATGCGCTGAAAAAAGCGTATCGCAAGCTCGCGATGAAACACCATCCGGATCGCAACCCGGACGACAAAGGCGCAGAGGGCCGCTTCAAGGAAGTGAAAGAGGCCTACGAGGTGCTCACCGACGGCCAAAAGCGCGCGGCCTATGATCGCTTTGGACATGCAGGGGTCGAGCAACAAGGCGGTGGCGGGCAAGGCGGGGCGGGATTCTCGAATTTCTCCGATGCGTTCGGCGATATTTTCGGCGACATCTTTGGCGGTGGCGGCGGCCGTGGCGGTCGCTCGAACGTATACCGCGGTGCCGACCTTCGTTACGACCTCGAGATCACGCTCGAACAAGCCGCGCATGGCACCGAAACCAAGATTCGCATCCCCGCCGCCGAAACATGCGGCGCATGCAATGGGTCGGGCGCCAAACCCGGCACCCAGGCGAAGACCTGCGGAACCTGCAATGGCGCCGGTCAGGTGCGCGTCGCGCAGGGGTTCTTCTCGTTGCAGCAAACCTGCCCCACGTGTCATGGCGGTGGACGCGTCATCGCCAATCCATGCGGCAGTTGTCATGGCGCAGGCAAGGTCAAGACCAACAAGACGCTATCGGTCAAGATTCCGGCGGGTATCGATAACGGCGATCGGATTCGCCACTCAGGTGGCGGGGAGCCCGGCGCCAATGGTGGACCGTCCGGTGATCTCTACGTCCAGATTTCCATCAAGGAGCATGCGGTATTCCAGCGGGACCATGACGACCTGCATTGCGAGATGCCGATCAGTTTTGCCACCGCGGCATTAGGCGGTGAGATCGAAATTCCGACCTTGGACGGCGCCGCCAAGGTGAAGATTCCAGCGGAGACGCAGAGCGGGAAAATTTTTCGCATCCGCGGCAAAGGGATCAAGGGACTGCGGTCACAGGCGCCGGGCGATCTGTTGTGTCATGTCGCACTCGAAACGCCGATCAATCTGACCGCCAAGCAAAAAGAGCTGCTGCGTGAATTCGAGATGGCAACCAAAGACCACGGCGATCGCCACAATCCACGCGCGAAATCGTGGATGGATCGGGTCAAGGAATTCTTCGGGCCGTAATGGCTCAATGAACTGAGCGCTGCCTATTTGATCTCCCCGATCGAAGGACCGCTCATCCCCTCTCCCCGGCCCTCCCGCAATGGGGCGAGGGTGAGGTCAGTCCTCATTCGCCGCAACGAATGAGGAAAATATTCTAGGCGCGTCGCCAGGTCGTGCCGCCTGCCCCATCCTCAAGAACGATGCCGGCTGCCAGCAACTCCTTGCGGATCTCATCGGCGCGCGCGAAATTCTTTGCCTTGCGTGCCTCGATGCGCTCAGCAATGTAGGCATCGACCGACTTCGTGAGTCCGGCAGGGATGTCTGAGGCCCCGCCGCTTGTGGCCGACGATCCACCGCGCAGATAGATCGTCGCATCGCTTTGCAATAAGCCCAGCATGCCGCCCAGTTGGCGCAACAGGTTTGCCTTCGTGGCAGATCCGCTGCGATTCACTTCACCGGCCAGATCGAACAACGCTGCAATCGCATCAGAGGTATTGAAGTCATCATCCATCGCCGCCTTGAAGCGCGCAGCCATCGGATCGGACCAATCGATCGGGCCGCTCGTTGCCGATGCGGTTTTCAATGCGGTATAGAGCCGATCGAGGCCGCTACGCGCCTCATCGAGATGCGCATCGGAATAATTGAGTGGGCTGCGGTAATGCGCGCGCAAGATGAAGAAGCGCACGACTTCCGGCAGATAGCGCCCGAGCACCTCACGGATGGTGAAAAAATTGCCGAGCGACTTCGACATCTTCTCGTCATCAACGCGCACGAAACCATTGTGCATCCACACATTCACAAAGCGCGTGCCATGGGCGCCCTCTGACTGCGCGATCTCGTTTTCATGATGCGGAAACTGCAGATCGGCGCCGCCGCCATGGATATCGAAATGGGGCCCGAGCAGGCAAGAACTCATCGCTGAGCACTCGATATGCCAGCCTGGCCGACCCGCGCCATAGGCCGATGGCCAACTCGGCTCGCCTTCCTTCGCACGCTTCCACAGCACGAAATCGAGCGGATCACGCTTATTGCGGTCGACTTCGACGCGCTCACCGGCGCGCAATTCGTCGAGCGATTTGCCCGACAATCGCCCATAACCCGGAAACGCCCGCACCGCATAGTTCACATCGCCATCGGGTGCCTGGTAAGCGAGCCCCTTTTTCTCGAGCGTGTCGATCAGCGCGAGCATTTGCGGAACGTAGTGGGTGGCACGCGGCTCATGATCGGGTTTTTGTACACCGAGGAGTTCGGCGTCTTCATCCATGAACCGAATAAAGCGCTCGGTCAACTGGCCGACCGTCTCGTTATTTTCCACCGCGCGACGAATGATCTTGTCATCGATATCGGTGATATTACGAACGTAAGTGACCTGCAAGCCGGAGGCGCGCAGCCAGCGCTGGACCATATCAAACACGACCATCACCCGTGCATGGCCAAGATGGCAATAGTCGTACACCGTCATGCCGCAGACGTACATGCGGACGCGGCCGGGCTCCAGCGGCACGAGGAGCTCTTTGGTGCGGGTGAGCGTGTTGAAGATTCTCATGAACGAATCACAGGAGGCAATGGGAACGGAATGCGGAACGGAATGCGGAACGGTTGGCGGGAATCCAGGTCAATCCGACAGCCGAGGTTTCGCTTTATCGCGATAACCTCTAAAATCAATAGGCTCGCCTGTGACGACGATCGAGTATACCAAGGAACATCCGCGCTTTACCCTCTGCCCGGCACCGCGCGCGTAGCGGGCATCACTCAAAGAATCATCCTTTCAATCGTGTATCGGTTATTTCAGCAGGCTGCATGGATCGTGATGTTGCTGGCCCTCTTTGGGCCGCCCATCGCGGTTGCGCAGTCGTCCGGTCAATCGTTTCGCAGCCTGCAAACGCTGCCAACTCCCCCCGAAGTCCTCGAGGCAAACCGACAATATCGCCGCGGCGAGCTGGTGGCGGCGTTGGCGGGAATCGACGCATTTCTGATCAAGGACTATGCCAATCCCAGGGCAAGGTTCCTGCGTGGACTGATTCTCGCCGAACAACGCAAGGTCGATGAAGCGATTGAAGTGTTTCTGACGATGACCAAAGAATTCCCGGAGTTGCCCGAACCCTACAACAATCTTGGCGTGATCTACGCCGGGCGCGGCATGTACGATCAGGCCCGCGAATCATTAGTCGCGGCGCTGCGGGCCAATCCGGACGACCCGGTTGCCCAGGAGAATCTGGGCGATGTCTATGTTCGGCTGGCGATCAAAGCGTATGAACAGGTGCCGACGATCAATCCAAGCAATCGAACCATTACGAAAAAGCTCACTTTGCTGCGCGAACTTTCTGCCAATAGCGAGCGCGCCAAGTCCAATGGCGCTCCCTCTAGTCCGCCGTGAATTTACCAACCTAGGAGATAGAAAATGAAACTTGTTGCCCTCATTGCCGGACTCATCATCGCCGGGTCGGCGCTCGCCCAACCGGTGAAAGTTGAACTGGCCACCAATCGTGGCGTCATCGTGCTGGAGCTCAATGCCGACAAGGCACCCAAGACCGTCGCCAATTTCGTCGAATACGTGAAAGCAGGGCACTACGACGGCACGGTGTTTCATCGCGTCATCGATGGCTTCATGGTGCAAGGCGGTGGTTTCGACAAAGATTTGAAGCAAAAGCCGACGCGCGCGCCGATCCAGAATGAAGCCGCCAATGGCCTGAAAAACGACTATGGCACGGTGGCCATGGCGCGCACGCCCGATCCGCATTCGGCGAGCGCCCAATTCTTCATCAACGTAAAGAACAACGACTTCCTCAATTTCAAGGACGCAAGCCCGCAAGGCTTCGGCTACGCTGTGTTCGGTAAAGTGGTCGGGGGCATTGATGTCGTCGAGAAAATTACCAAGGTGCCGACCGGTAATGCGGCCGGGCATCAAAACGTACCACGCGATCCGATCGTAATTGAGAAAGCACGCATCCTCGCGAAGTAAGACCCACCGAACAATCCACCACCCATCAGGAAGTTATTTCATGATCAATCTGCACACGAATCACGGCGTGATCTCACTGGAACTCGACGAAGCCAAAGCGCCGGTCACGGCGAAAAATTTCGCCGACTATGTGAAAGCCGGCCATTACACGAACACCGTGTTTCATCGCGTCATCGACGGCTTCATGATTCAAGGCGGCGGTTTCGCCCCCGGCATGAAAGAGAAATCAAGCGGCGCGCCGATCAAGAATGAAGCCGATAACGGGCTCAAAAACAAGATGTACACGGTTGCCATGGCGCGCACGGGCGATCCGCACTCCGCTACCGCGCAATTCTTCATCAATGTGTCGGACAATGGGTTCCTCGATCACACCGCGCCCAACTCCCAGGGATGGGGCTATTGCGTATTCGGGCGTGTCGTCGCGGGGGAAGACGTCGTCGACAAAATAAAAAGTGTGCGCACCGGCGGCAAAGGCATGCACCAGGACGTGCCGGTCGAAGACGTCATCATCGAAAAAGCCGAAATCGTCTAGTTCAACACATCCCCTGTTGCGAGCCTGGCATGGATGCCAAGCCCGTTTATTTGGTCGCGGATCTGCATCTTGCGGGCCATCGGCCAGAGAGCATCGATACCTTTCTCCGATTTTTGTCGGAGACCGCGCCGTCTGGTAGCGCGCTCTACATCCTTGGCGATCTGTTTGAGCATTGGGTGGGCGATGATGACCACACGGACGGCTCGAACGAAGTGGTCTTGATGGCGATCGCAAAACTCGCCAGCATCGGTGTCCCGGTTTTTTTCATGCCGGGCAATCGCGATTTCATGCTTGGTGCAAATGCTACCAAGCGTGCTCGCGTATCGATCCTACCCGATCCATCGATCGTGACCTTGTTCGGCCGCCCAACCCTGCTCGCGCATGGCGATGCGTACTGCACGGCCGATGTGCCATATCAAACCTACCGGCGCTGGGTTCGCTCGAAGTGGACCCGCGTGGCGTACAACTGCTTGCCACTTGGCCTGCGCCGCGCGATCGTTCGCTCGATTCGCCGCAAGAGTGAGCACGGCAAGAAAACAAAATCTGCTGTCATCATGGATGTTGAGGCGCGCGCGATTGAAGCCGCGTTTCGCACCGCCCGTTGCGACTTGATGATTCATGGTCATACGCACCGCCCGGCGCGCCATGAGCATGTCGTGGACGGCCGCGCCTGCGTGCGCTGGGTCTTGTCGGACTGGTATGCAGACGGCAGTTACTTGCGGATCGACCCGACCGGGGTCACGTCGATCGCGATCGCATAAATAGGCGATCGCATTCCACGCTTTAACGCGCCAGCCCCCGCCCCAAGTCTTCCGTCAAGTCGTTGACCGATTCGAGCCCAACGGCGACGCGAATCAGCCCCTCTTCGATTCCTGCCGCGGCGCGCGCTTCAGCGGTGATAAATCAGGCATGGAGGCCGCCTATGCCACGCGCGATTACAATTTGCAGGCAATCGCCGATGCGTTCCTTGTTCACTACTCCAACTTCAGCCGGGCGTTGAGTGGGAAGTAGGCACTACATTGCAAGACCTGATGCTGTTCAGCGCTGTTCAGTTCTGCTGATCGAATTCATCTTCAATCTTCCTATTCACTGCTATTTTTCTATTGGCGGATTAGCGCCAGCGGCGATTGTCTTCGTGGCGTGACTGACGCTGACAAAATGGACGGTTTGGTATTGGGTAATTGCAAGCATAGGACGATCCCCGGTGACAATCCAATCGGACTTGGCTGCAAGCGCGGTGCCGATGACCACATCGTCATCGGGATCCGGGGCGATGCGCGGAATGGGTGCAGGGCGCACCAGCGTGGTCAGTTACGCATAGCGGTCGACCAATTGATCGATCGAGAGCATTGAAATTGCGATCTTCTTATCAAACTTGCGTCGTCCTAGGTTATTGGTCAATTCCGCCAGCAACGGCGTGCTGGTAAAAAGCTCGACGCGATTCTCGCGGGCAGCTTGCAACAGCAGGCGCGGCACACCGCCCCACAACAAGGATGAGGCAACCACGTTCGTGTCGAGCACCAGCCGCATCAGCCGTTATTTTTCGCGCGCCGCTCGGCGCGCATGATGCGGATCTCCTCGGCGACTTCCTCCGGCGACATGGCGGCAGGCGTATCGACCGCGGCCATGCGATCAATGGCCGTGAACAGCTCATCGACATGCCGGGTCTTGAGTTGCTCGCGCAGCATCCGCTCGATGGTGGCCGAGGTAAGCAGCCCGGCGTCTTGCGCCTCTTGGGCGAGTTGATCAGGCAAGGTGATCTGAACGGTGGTCATGACGACTCTCCAGTGTGCGCACATGTTACCTGAGTGTCCCGGCCGACCGAATATTGACCAGGGAAGAAACACCTGAACAGCATCAGGTCTTGCAATATCGCCTTGTCAGCGTCGGCCACGCCACGAAGACGATCGCCGCCGGCGCCAATCAACCAATCGAGAAATAGCAGTTCATAGGAAGTGCTATATCGGAAGACCCCTTTATGTGTGAGAGGCTAGCCGAAGGGGATGCTATGTTGAAAGACCCCTAGCAGCTTCTAGCTGCTTGACCGAAGGTTTCGCACCTTGGTGCGTGCCCAGCGCAACATCAAGGAGGCAAGCAGTCCTGGAACTGGTGGACGGGCCGCCCGCGCGCGGCCCGTCAAGCGTGCCCATGCCGTCGCCGGCTCACGGCGCATCGCCGACAAGCTGCTTTTTGCTACTTCTTCAGGGGAGCGTCCGTGTAACGAAGTTCAGCGATCTCGGCTTTTGCGTCGTTGGGGCTTGCCAATATGGAATTGATACGCCCCGCCACCACTCCAAAGGATACGCTGGTCTGAACGTATTTGGTTTCACCGGCTGCCAACGCTAACGTCAGCTGTCTCTCGACTTCGGTTGCGGTTGAAACCGTGTAATTTTCCGGTGGCTCGTCCACGTAAAAGAAGCTGCCACGTACAGACCTCCCCACAATCCG
>CAMDRJ010000116.1 GCA_945906755.1 Klebsiella pneumoniae
TGGCGGAAGTTCCATATCGACGACAAGCTCGGTTTCCCGGTCAAAAAGACCACGACCGAATTTTTCTCACCGAGCGTGATCGGCGAAGTGCTCGACTGTTCGCTCGAAGTGAAGCGCCTCGGCCGCTCATCGGTCGAGTTGCTGATTCGGATCACCTGTAAGGGAGAGCTGCGCGCGCTTGTGGAGGAAACGCGCATTCACACCTCATTGGTGGTGCATCGATCAAGACCCTTGGACCCGGACCTCCGCGCGCAAATGGAGCGCTACCTCGCACCACCGCCCGCAAACGCCCCGGCGCAGTACACTAGCTAGAGCCTATCTCGATCGCAGTGTTCCATGAAAAAATATCAGCATAAAGTCATCATCCATTGGGGCGATACCGATCCCGCGAAAATCGTGTTCTATCCGAACTACTTCGAATGGTTTGATCAATCGACGCGATTGTTCTTCGATAGCGTCGGGCTCGATTGGGATGCCCTGATGATCAAATACGGCGTGCGCGGGCTGCCGATTGTCGAGGCGAAGGCGAAATTCATCGCGCCTTGCCTGTTTCGCGATGAGATCACTGTCGAAACATCGATCACCAAGTGGAACGACAAAACCTTCGAATGTCAGCATGTCATTCTCAACCGCGGTGTTCGCTCGGTCGAAGGCTATGAGATTCGCGTATGGTCGCGCTCGCATCCGGACGATCCGCAACGCTTGAAGGCCTATTCGATTCCAGACGAAATCAAAGCGGCGTTCACATAAAGCGCACCAAGCAACCGTCGAGCATCGTTCGACCCGAAGGGAAGCATTCAATGCATCGCTCGTCCTGGATCGTCATCGCATCAGCGGCCTTCGTGGTCGCTTTCTCGCTTGGCATCCGCTCGGCCTTCGGCTTGTTCCTGAAACCGATCAGCACGGAATTGCAGCTAGGGCGGGAAGTCTTCAGCCTCGCGCTCGCATTAAGTACGCTGCTTACCGGGGTGGCCGGTCCATTCGTGGGTGCCCTTGCGGACCGCTTCGGTGCAATGAAGGTGGTGATGGGCGGCGCGGCGTTCAGCGCGGCAGGCTTATTCCTTGCGATGTTTGCGCAAACCGGCCTCGGACTCAATCTCACCTTCGGTCTGCTGCTTGGCATCGGCAGCACTGCGGTCAGCATGGGCATCGCGATGGGCGCCGTGGCGCGCGCCATTCCGCAGAACAAACGCGCGCAGGCCTTTGGCATCGTCATGTCGGCCGGCTCATTCGGTCAGTTTGTGATGATCCCGGCAGCGCAAGCAGTGCTTAGCACCTGGGACTGGCGCATTGCCTGCGGCATTCTTGCCGTCTGTGCTGCGATCATCATTCCAATTGCGTTTGGGTTACGGGCACCTTCAACTGCCAACGTCGCCCCACCGGCGGGCGCCGCAAGCTTGCGCCAAGCACTCGGCGAGGCAGTGGGGCACTCCGGATTCTGGCTGCTCACCACCTCTTTTTTCGTATGCGGCTTTCACGTCTCCTATGTACAAACCCATCTGCCCGCGTTTCTGAGCGATCGGGGCATGACTCCAGCGGTGGCGGCGCAAGCCTTGGCCCTAATTGGCCTCTTCAATATCTTCGGCTCATTTGCAGCCGGTTGGATCGGTACGCGATTTCGCAATCGCTACCTGCTGGCAAGCGTCTACATCCTGCGCGCGGTGATCTTTCTGCCCTTGATTCTGCTGCCAATGACACCCGCGCTGGCGATCGTGTTCTCGATGTTCATGGGTCTTTTGTACTTGTCGACCGTGGTACCGACCACCACGATCGTCGCGCAAATCTTCGGGCCGCGCTATTTCTCGACGCTATATGGCATCGTCTTCGGTAGTCATCAGCTTGGCGGCTTCATCGGTTCATGGCTGGGCGGCCGGATGTTTGATCTCACCGGCTCCTACGACACCATGTGGTGGCTTTCGATTGGCCTCGCGATTGCCGCTGCCTTGCTTGCCGCGCCATTGAAGGACGCTCCATTGCATCGACCGGCGACAGCGTAAGATCTTGAGCTGAAATTCTTCCAACCGAATGCCCATGCCAAAACAGATCATCACCTCACCTGACGCACCGACCACCGGTTTTACCAATCAAGCCACGCCCTCGCCACTCGCCCAAGCGATTCGGGCGGGGAACCTATTGTTTGTATCGTCAGGGTCCATTGCATCCCAAGACCCGTGAAGTGGTGTCCGCCGATATTCGCGAGCAAACGGTGCAGACGCTCAACAACTTGAAGAGCGTGTTGGCCGCCGCCGGACTCGATTTTCGCCATGTGGTGAATATGCGGGTGGTACTTCGCAATACCGAGGACTTTCCCGTATTCAATGAGGCGTTTCGCGACACTCTGGCAGGCGAAAAGGTCACGCGGACCTGCATCGGCGGCACGCCACATCGCAAAGGTGTGAACGTGGAAATCGACTGCGTGGCGTCGTTCGATTGAACGCGCGTTAGACCGACGCCAACACATGCCGCGCAATATCGCGGCGCGTCGTGATCCACACATCGGGCATCGCCTTGGCCTTTTCGATCAGCGTCTCGTAGACCCAGGCGCCGGCGGCACGGCCGAAGACATGCGTGTGCGCGGTGACATCGACCAACAACGCGCGCGACTCGCGTTCCCGCATCGCCCGCATCGTGTCATCAAACATATCGAGCATGACGCGGGGCGCCTGTCCATAGCGAACGCATAGCGGCAGGTCGTTGAGGTCCATGGTGAGCGGAATGCCGACCAGCCGGCGCCCGCCAAAGTCGAGCACGTACGGCGTGTCATCGTCATTGCAATCGCCATGCCAAACGAATCCCTCTTGGGCGAGCATGCCTGGGGTAATCATGCTGCCGGTGCCACGCGGACTGATCCAGCCTTCCGCGCGATAGCCGCTCGCCTTGGCAAGGGCGTCGCGCGTTCGCTTCAAATTGACGCGCTCGGCGGTCTCATCGAGATAGACCGGGATCACGTCCATGCCCCATGAATGCGCGACGATTTCATGGCCGTGCTCGTGGATGCGATTGACCGAATCCGGAAAGCGCTCTGCGAGGACCCCATTCACCATGACGCTGGATTTGACTTTCTGCCGATCGACGATACCAAGCAGTCGATCGATGCCGCGTATCGCGCCAAATCTGGCCCATGAGTGCGCATTGGTATCGAAGAAGCCAGGCTGTAGAACATTACCCATCGGGCCGATACCGGGTGCCTTGCCATCAGACCATGCCTCGTAGGCGATATTGAACACCAGGGCAATACGCCGACCCTGCGGCCAGCGAAAGTTCTCCGCCATGCGGATGATTGTGGGATTCATCAGACGATTCAAATGATTAAGAAAGGTGGCAGGGATTGGTATGTAACGGAAACAGGGTCTAACGAGGCCCGGCGGTAGCGCCGCCACCGCTTCGCTGCAGGACGGTCATGACCGAAGCCACGGCACTACCAAGATCGGAAAGATTGCTCGGAATGATCATCGTGTTGTTGGTCTTGGCAAGATGGCTGAACGCCGCGACATAGGCTTCGGCGACCTTCAAATTGGCCGCCTGCTGTCCGCCTTGCTGGGCTAGCGCATTGGCTACGGTGGTCAATGCGCTGGCGGTGGCATCAGCGAGCAACCGAATCGCGGTCGCCTCGCCCTGTGCCTTGTTGATCGCCGATTGCTTTTCGCCTTCCGATTCGAGGATCTTCGCTTGCTTATCGCCCTCGGCGATGTTGATGTCCTGCTGCTTTTCGCCTTCTGATTTGGCGATGACGGCGCGCTTTTCGCGCTCGGCCGTGATCTGCGTTTGCATTGCCTTAAGAATGGCATCGGGCGGCGTCAAGTCCTTCAACTCATAGCGCAGCACCTTCACGCCCCAGGAGCGCCCGGCCTCATCCAGCACGTCCACAATCGAACGATTGATGGTGTCGCGGGATTCCAAGGTCCGATCCAATTCCATCTTGCCGACTTCCGAGCGCAGCGTCGTCTGCGCGAGCTGCGTAATCGCATAGAGATAGTTGGCGGTACCGTATGAGGCCAAGCGCGGGTCGGTAATCTGGTAGTACAGGATGCCATCCACGCCGAGCTGGGTGTTGTCCTTGGTGATGCATACTTGCTGCGGAACATCGACCGGCACTTCCTTCAGCGAATGCCGGTACGCAACATTGTCAAAGAACGGGACAATCCAGTTAAGGCCCGGTTCAAGGACGCGGTGAAAGCGACCAAGCCGCTCCACCACCCATGCATATTGTTGCGGCACCACGCGCACGCATTTGAGTACGACGACAACGAAAAAGACTAAGACGATCACCGTAACGACCGTTGCCAAGCTGACTTCGTTCACCGTAGACCTCCCTTGATTAACCTTGCCAATCGCCGCGCCGGGGCCACGCGAGGTGCATGCGCGCGGTCACACTGCGGTCGCGGCCTGTTGCTGCGACTCAAGACATCTTCTTGGCGATCTCGAGGTTGTTACCGCGCATTGCGACGATAAAAAATACATCGCCTGGTTCCCCCGCCTCTCCGTCGACAATCCGAGCATCCCATAACGCATCACGATAGCGCACCTTGACGAGCCCCTCCGCGCGGCTGATCCAAGTATCAAGTCGCACGACCTGGCCTTCATCGAGGCCTCGCATTACGGGAACCGCATGTCGTCGTCTGATAAAACTGACGGCGATGCAACCAATCAGCCCAAGCGTAACCGCTACGACAACCTGCATTGCGAAGGATCCCCCAAACCATGCAACCGCCGCAGCAACAAATGCGGTGAGGCCCAGCACAAGAATATAGAACGTGCCCGATGCCATCTCGGCGATAACCAGCACGAAACCGACGATCAACCAAACAAGAAAGCTATCCACACCCACCCTCCGTCTGTTGCAACCAATCGTTCTAACCAACCATTGCAAGCTTCGACTCGTTGAGGATCTGCGAAGTGGATCACTCGTCGACGCCGGCAATATTTGCGCACCCGCGCTCGTCCGTCAACTCCCCGCAATGGCTCGGTTTGCGGGCGGCCTGCGGAGCGAACGCGCGGATCACCGCTTTGAATTCAAGATCGAGAGGGCGCGCTAATTCGGTACTTGTTCACCATCGCATAGCGAATTGCGTATTGATGCCTCGATCGCACCGGATACCGAGATCACTGCGCGGCAACCGATCACGTTTGGCGCGATCACTATGGATGCCTCCCCCACAAGCCAATAATAATGGGAGGTTAAACGTTGCAGCGATAAGGACCTACATTCATGGAAGCATTCAAGTGGCCGGCCATTCTGATGGCGTTTGTAGCGATGCTCATCATCTTCGAATGGCGTATCGCCAGCCGCAAAAAAGACGGCGTGACCGGCGTCGACCGCAAGATGATGCGCAGCATGTTTGGTATTGGTCTCGCCTTGGCAGGCGTCGTCTGGTTTTTGCAAGACGGGAGCTGACCCCACCCAGTCACCCGCACTCCTGACCGTCGCAACGACAGACCCACATTCGTGTCAGGGAATCTGCGAAAAATCCGGTTTGCGCTTTTCCAAGAATGCTCCAATCGCCTCGCGCGCGGCCGGTTCACCTAGCATTTTCGCAAACGTATCGATCTCTTCAGTCAGCGCCGCCGCGATTTGAGAACCGTATTGCCTGCGCATGAGCCGCTTCGTTGCGCGGATGGAACTGGCCGGCTTCTCCGCTAGCTTTCTTGCCACCGAATGCGCGCGTTCGACGGCGGTCCCCTCGGCAACTGTTGCGGTAGCGATGCCCGCGGCGAGCGCTTCGGTGGCTGAAAACGGCTCTCCCAGCATCAGCAGCGTGGCGGCACGGCGGTGGCCTGCGATGAGTGGCAAGAGAAAACTCGACGCGGCTTCAGGACACAGCCCGAGATTGACAAATGGCAGCGCAAAGCGCGCCGAGTCGCCCGCGTACACGAAATCACAATGCAACAGCATCGTCGTGCCGATTCCAACTGCGGCACCCTCTACCGCCGCAATGAGCGGTTTTTCCTGCTTGCTCAGCACTTCAAGGAACTGCAGAACCGGGCTCGCTCGGTCGCGCGGCGGATTGGCCAGAAAATCCGCCAAATCATTGCCCGCTGTGAATGTATTCGCCGCTCCAGAGATCACAATGACCCGGATTGCATGATCGGCATCGCCCGACCGTAAGGCATCGGCCAGGGCTTGATACATCGCGGCCGTGAGTGCGTTTTTTTCCGGGCGATTAATGACGATGTGCAAGACAGCGCCATCCGGTTGTACCAAAATCTCATCGGACATTCGAACCTCCTGTGACGCGCATTCAAAACGCTGCTTGACCGTGCAAAGCATCCGTGCGACCAATCATGTGCCAGGCAGCTTGTAGTCCTTGAATGACTGCCTAAGCGTGAGCTTCGAGAGCTTGCCGGTAGCGGTGTGCGGCAACTCGGCAACGAACGCCACATCATCGGGCATCCACCATTTGGCAATCTTTCCCTCGAAGAACTTCAACAGTTCATCGCGCGTGACGGTCGCACCGGGTCGTTTGATCGCAACGATCAGCGGCCGCTCATCCCACTTCGGGTGTGCAATCCCGATTGCAGCCGCCTCGGCGATCGCCGGATGCGCCATCGCGATGTTTTCGAGGTCGATCGAACTGATCCACTCGCCGCCTGACTTGATCACATCCTTCGATCGATCGGTGATCTGCATATAGCCATCGGGATCGATGGTGGCGACATCGCCGGTGGGAAACCAACCATCAACCAGCGGATCACCCCCTTCGCCTTTGAAGTATCCGCTCGTCACCCACGGGCCGCGCACCATGAGATCGCCGAAGACTTCGCCATCATGCGCTAGCGCCTTGCCATCCGAATCGACAATCTTCGTCTCGACCCCATAGATGACCCGGCCTTGTTTCACCTGCACCGCGAACTGCGCTTCGACGCTCAGCCCACTATGCTTGGCTTTCGGCGTATTGAACGTCCCAAGCGGACTCATCTCCGTCATACCCCAGGCATGCTGGCATTCGACGCCGAACGACTCACGAAATTCCTTGATCATCGCAGGCGGCGCCGCGGAGCCGCCGACCACCGCGCGACGAACCGTAGAAAACTTGAGCCCATTTTGTTTCATGTAGCTAAGCAGGCTGAGCCACACCGTGGGAACACCCGCGGTCAGTGTCACGCGCTCAGCTTCGAATAGCTCGTACAAACTTTTTCCGTCGAGGGCCGCGCCGGGAAAGACGAGCTTGGCGCCATTGAGAGGCGCGACGTATGGAATACCCCAGCAGTTGACATGGAACATCGGCACGACCGGCAGAATCACCTCGCGCGCCGAACACGCGAATACGTCGGGCAGGGATGCCGCAAAGGCATGCAGAACAGTCGAGCGATGCGAATAGAGCACGCCCTTCGGATTGCCGGTCGTGCCCGAGGTGTAACAAAGAGCGGCCGCTGCATATTCGTCGAATGAGGGCCACTCAAAGGCGCCGGATTCCGCCGCGATCAATTCTTCGTAACAAAGCAGTCCCGGAATATTGATTGCCGGCATATGAGCGCGGTCAGTCATTGCGATCCAACACTTGACGTGCGGACATTGCGGCGCGAGTCTTTCAACCAGCGGCGCGAGATTGATGTCAAACGCGACGACTCGATCCTCGGCATGGCCGACGATGTAGCTAATTTGATCCGGGAAAAGCCTGGGGTTGAGCGTGTGTACAACCGCCCCCATTCCCGCGGTGCCGTAGTAGATCTCCAGGTGCCGATAGCCATTCCATGCAAGCGTACCGACGCGATCGCCCGGCTTGACCCCAGGCCGCGCAAGCACCTGGGCAAATTTTCTTGCCCGCAGCTCGGCATCGCGATATGTATAACGATGGATCGGACCTTCGATGGTCCGCGACACGATTTCCGTATCGGCATGAAATCGTGCGGCGTGCAACAGCAGCGACGAAACCATTAGGGGCTGATCCATCATCAATCCGCGCAACATAGTCCACTCCAAAGCGAAGTTTGAATAGCAGGCATCGAAACTCCTGGTTGCCCTCGCAGCAAGAGCAATTCGGCGCGAATTATGCCCGCAAACGGTTAGCGATCGATGCGGGATGCTCAATGGTCCGATCGATGTTCCCATCGCGCGGCCTCCTCGGTTACGATCGGCGCCTACGATCGAACCCCAGGAGCGCATCATCGAAGCCCTCGACTTTCGCCCGGACGCCGCCGCATTTTTGGCCGACCCGTTTCCGATTTATCGGCGCATGCAGGATGAAGATCCTGTGCATTGGAGCCCCCGCCTGAAGTCGTGGGTGCTCACGCGTTACGACGACGTCAAGCGTGTCTGCCTCGATCGCGACATGTCATCGAATCGCCTTGAGCCGTTTTTCGCTTCCTTGCCAAGCCCGGAAGCAGCGCGGATCGGCGAGATCATTCGCTTCCTCTCGCTCTGGATGGTCTTTCGCGATCCGCCCGATCACACGCGTTTGCGTCGTTTGACGAGCAAGGTATTCCATGTGCAGTCGATGCATGCGATGCGCCCGGCTATCGAGCGGATTCTTGCGTGGCTACTCGATCGCATCGGTGGGCGGACCGATATTGACTTCATCACCGATTTCGCCGGGCCATTACCGGCGCTCGTCATCATGGAGATGCTGGGCGTTCCGCACGCCGAGCTTGATCGGGTCAAGCGGATGTCCGATGAGATGGCGCTCTTTATCGGCAGCTCACGGACGTCGGCGGAAAAATACGCTGTCGCTGAAGCCGCGACCAAGGAGATGGCCGATTTCTTCCGGCACTACATCGCTGCACGGCACGCAGCTCCCGAGTCGGACCTCATGTCGGAGCTGGTCCACATACGGGACGGTGATGATCGACTCTCCGAGGATGAGTTGATCGCCACCTGCATCCTGCTGCTATTCGCCGGCCATGAAACCACCACCAATCATATTGCCAACGGTCTGCTTGCGCTGCTGCGGTTTCCAGCCGAGCTGCGCGCCTTGCGTGATGATCCGCATCTCGCGGCGAAGGCAGTGGAAGAGTTGTTGCGCTACGACGGGCCAAGTAGCGCCCAGGTCCGCGTCGTGACGGTCGAACACAGCATGCAAGACAAGACGCTAAAACCCGGCGATCGGGTCTTCATGATGCTGAATGCGGCGAATCGTGATCCGCGTGCCTACGACGATCCGGACCAACTCCAACTGCGTCGCGATGGCGTGCCGCATCTCACGTTTGGCTATGGCCTGCATATTTGCCTCGGCTTTCCGCTTGCCCGTCTGGAAGGCCAAGTCGCACTGCCTGCGATCGCGCGTCATTGGCAAGACATCGCGCTCGCCACTCCGGCAACCGAACTCGAATGGCTCAACTCTATGGTGTTTCGCGGTATGCAATCGATGCCCCTCCGGGTGCGACGCTGAACATTGAGTGGGTCGCATGAAGGGACTCCGCGCCGCCAAGTAGAATGCTCCTCCGAACCGGTGCCCAAACAATTCACGCTCTCGGCGCCTGCATTCACGATGGAGGACTCGCATGTCCGCTGCTCAATACGCCGTCCACGATAGCGTCGCCGTCATCACGCTGAATAACCCACCGATGAACACGCTCGCCCATGGCATGCGGGAAGCGGTCCATGCACATTTTCAAGCTGCACTGGCCGATCCCAAGGTGAAAGCAATTGTGCTGATCGGCAGCGGTCGCACCTTCTGCTCGGGCGCCGAAGTGCGTGAATTCAATACCCCGAAAGCGCTCGCCGCGCCCCACACGCGCGAATTGCTGGCGACCATTGACGCCGCACCGAAGCCGGTTGTTGCGGCCATCCATGGGTTTGCGCTGGGCGGTGGATTTGAACTGGCGCTCGCTTGTCACTACCGTGTTGCGAAACCGGACGCGCTGGTCGGCCTTCCGGAAGTGAAGCTCGGCATTCTGCCCGGTGCGGGTGGCACGCAGCGACTCCCGCGCGCGATTGGTGTCGAGCGCGCGCTCGATATGATCCTCGCCGGATCGCAAGTTCCGGCACAACAACTCGCCGGCACGCCCGCGATCGATCTCACCATTCCAGGTGATCTGCAGGAAGGCGCGATTGCCTATGCAAGAAAGATCCAAGGGCAGCCGCTGCGCCGTCTTCGCGATCTCCCTGCCACCGTTGCCAATGCGGAGACGTTCTTCGCCGCCGTCCGCGCAAAAATCGCGAAGGAATCGAAAGGATTCCCGGCGCCCTTGAAAATCATCGATGCGGTCGAGGCGGCCGTCAAGCTCCCATTTGATGAAGGCATCAAGGCGGAACGCGAGGGATTCATGTTTCTCGTCGAAACAACCGCATCCAAGGCGCTCCGCCATGCGTTCTTTGCCGAACGGCAAGCGGCCAAAATTCCCGATATTGCCGATGATGTACCGCAATCGGACATCCAATCGGTCGCTATCGTCGGGGCGGGCACGATGGGAGGCGGGATCGCGATGTGCTTTGCCAATGTCGGTGTACCGGTGAAACTCCTCGACATGACCACCGAGGCCCTCGATCGCGGCATGACAACGATTCAGAAGAACTACGCGGCGACGGTTCAGCGCGGTCGATTGAGCCAAGCCGAGATGGACAAGCGCATGGGACTCATTCGCCCAGTCTCCCAGTATGCCGATATCGGTGATGTCGATCTGGTCATCGAGGCAGTGTTCGAGCGCATGGATGTCAAGAAGTCGGTGTTCGCGCAACTCGATGCGGTGGTGAAACCATCGACGATTCTCGCATCCAACACCTCGACGCTTGATGTCGATGAACTTGCCAGCAGCACGAACGACCCGGGCCGCGTACTCGGCACCCATTTTTTCAGTCCGGCCAACGTCATGCGCTTGCTTGAGATCGTGCGCGGCGCCAAAACATCGAAGCCCGCACTCGCAACGCTGATGTCGGTGGCCAAGCGCATCAAGAAGGTAGGCGTGGTATCGGGCGTCTGCGATGGTTTCATCGGCAATCGCATGGTGGAGGAATATCTTCGCCAAGCGTATTTTCTCGTCGAGGAAGGCGCGCTGCCCCAGCAAGTCGATCAGGCGCTCGAGGATTGGGGCATGGCGATGGGGCCGTTCCGCATGATGGATCTGGCTGGGCAAGACATCGGCTTTGAAATCCGCAAGCGTCGGCGTGCGGAAGATCCGGGCCGTCAAATTTATCCGGCCTGGCTCGATCGCGTCTGCGCCTTGGGGCGATATGGCCAGAAAACCGGCGCCGGCATCTACCGGTACGAAAAAGGCAGCCGGGGCGCCGCGCCTGATCCGCTCATCGACCAGTTGGTGATTGACTACGCGAAGGAAATTGGGCTCACGCGCCGAACAGTGACGGACAGCGAGATTGTCGAACGCTGCATTTTCGCGCTCATCAATGAAGCGGCACAAATCCTGGCAGAAGGGATCGCCTTGCGTGCCAGTGACATCGATGTTGTCTATCTCACCGGCTATGGTTTTCCCCTCTATCGCGGCGGCCCGATGTTCTATGCCGACACGATTGGACTGGCCAATGTGGTGTCGACCATGGAACGCTATGCGAAGGGACGGAACGGCCAATTCTGGAAGCCCACTCCCTTCCTTGCAAAACTTGCCGCGGCCGGCAAGCGCTTTAATCAGTAACGCAAAATGCTTAAAGAAACGCTGATTAAGCTATCTCGCGCAGTCAGCGTGCCCATCTATTCGGGGAGTTACGAGGGGGCGAGCCCCCTTGTTCAGCCACACCCTAAGTTCAGCAACCTGGGCGATGTGATCGATCGGTCGAGGGAACTTGGCAAGCCGGCCTTCATCGATCTGTTGGATGCTGGATCGCCACGCGTCGTGTCTTACGCGGCATTTGATGCGATGGCCGACAGCTTCGCCCAAGGCTTGCTCGCGCGCGGTCACGAACGAGGCGATCGCATCGCGATTTTGGCGATCAATTGCGTGGAATTCTTCGCCGCCTATTGCGGCATGGTGCGTGCCGGCCTGGTCGCGGTCCCGGTCAATATCAAGTTTC
Organism: Klebsiella pneumoniae; assembly: GCA_945906755.1. GTDB lineage: Bacteria > Pseudomonadota > Gammaproteobacteria > Burkholderiales > SG8-39 > SHXR01. The sequence continues at coordinate 11,900 of CAMDRJ010000116.1, forward strand.
CACGTGACATGATCGCGCATGTGGTCCACGACGCCGGTGCGAAGTTAGTCGTCTGTGACGCGGCGCGACGCGCCGACGTGCCGAAGGACGTCTCGTCAGTGGAATTTGCTGAACTGTCCGGCGAAGCAATGCGCCGTTCTGGCAATCGCAAACCCTTGGTACCGATCATCCCTCATGACGGCGAACCGGCGATGTTCTTGTACACCTCCGGCTCAACCGGCAAACCAAAAGGCGTCGTGCTCTCGCACCAGAGCCATCTCTGGGTCGCCACGACGCGGGCCGCCACGCGCGATTGGTCGGATCAGCGTCTGCTCGTCGCCGCGCCGCTCTATCACATGAACGCGCTTGCGCTTGCGCAGTTCGCATCGGTTGCGCATGCGACGGTCGTGCTCATGCCAAAGTTCGAGGCGCGCCAATACATCGAGGCGATCGCCACCCATCAGTGCACCTGGCTGACCTCGGTACCGCCGATGATGGCGATGATGTTGCGCGAGAAAGATCTCCTCGCGACAAGCGATTTATCGTCGGTCCGATACATTCGCATGGGCTCAGCACCGGTTAGTCAAAGCCTCATCGACGGCCTGAAATCTTATTTCCCGCAGGCGTCGATCCTCAATGGCTATGGGACGACCGAAGCGGGCCCCGTCGTATTTGGCCCGCATCCGAACGGCTTGCCCTGGCCGGAATTGTCCGTCGGCTATCCGCATCCTGCCGTGGCGTTGCGGCTTGTCAATCATGCGCAACGCGATGTGACCGAAGGCGTGCTGGAAATGAAGTGTCCGGCCATCATGCAGGAATATCACAACCTTCCCGAGGCGACGCACCGCGCTATGACGGCCGATGGCTATTACAACACCGGTGACATCTTCCGGCGTGATGAACAGGGCTTTCACTGCTTTGTGGGCCGGATCGATGATGTATTCGTATCGGGCGGTGAGAATATCGCGCCGGGCGCGGTCGAGAAGATGCTGGAACAACATGCGGCGATCGAGCAGGCGTGTGTGGTGCCGGTCGCAGACGAAATCAAGGGTACCAAGCCAGTCGCCTTCGTCACCTTGAAGCGCGGTGCGGTGACTTCGGAAGCCGAGATCAAGGCCTTCGCGCTCGCGCACGGTCCAGCCTATGCCCATCCAAGGCGCGTATGGTTCCTCGATGCCATTCCGCTATCGGGAACGAACAAGGTGGATCGCAAGGCGCTGATGCAAGATGCCGAGGCGCGGCTCCGCGCATAGAACTACATAGAACCAAATACTTACCTGAGTAAATATCCCCCGGCAGAGCCGGGGGCTTTAGTTTGTGAGCCGCTCGAAGCGGCTAGAAGCGGTCGCTAACGCGGCCGCACGGTTTTTGGGCCACCCGGCGGTGGCCCTCTAGTACTGCAGCTTCAATTGGTCCAACCGCTTG
>CAMDRJ010000117.1 GCA_945906755.1 Klebsiella pneumoniae
AAGCTGCAGTACTAGAGGGCCACCGCCGGGTGGCCCAAAAACCGTGCGGCCGCGTTAGCGACCGCTTCTAGCCGCTTCGAGCGGCTCACAAACTAAAGCCCCCGGCTCTGCCGGGGGATATTTACTCCTTCGACTCCATCGCCTCCTTCGCGACCGCCCGCAATGTCTCGATAAACAGCTTTGCCGCGGGGCTGATCCGGCGATGCTTCAAGGTGGCGAGGTAGACGGGCGGTGAGGTCACATTCAAATCGACCGGCACGATTCGCAGTGAATCCTTGTCGGCTCTAAAGCGCAGGTAGGACATGGGCATCACGGTAAGGTAGCGCCCGGTTGCCGCGAGTGATGCTTGCAATGACATTGATGCGCAACTGACGCGCACTCTCGGCAGCGACAAGCCGTTCGCCTGGAACGCTTGCGCAATGAGGATTCCGATGGGATGCGGCTCGACTGGCATACACCACGCCTCATTCACCAGTTGCGTAAGATTCACGACGCCACCGCGGAACAGTGGACTACCTTGGCCCGCGACGACGACCAGTGGATCGTCGAACAGCGCCTCCCTATCGATGTCTTCCTCCGGAGCCGGGTGGCCCCGCGAAACGAATACATCGATCGCGCGGGCGCGCAACCAGCCGATTAGTTCAGCGGGGGCGTTGGCGTGTAGCACGCGGAAAACCATCCCGGCGTTTTGGCGTGCCAGACGATCGATTGCTGCCGGCACCACCGTTCCCATCCACGCTTCCGCGGCGCCGATTCGCACTTCCCCAAGCGTCGGATCGGCCAGCAATTCGATTCGCTCGACGGTCTGCTTCAGCTCGTCGAACAGGTTGGTGGACCCATCGAGCAAAGCCGCTCCATAGGCCGTCGGTACGACGCCGTGCGGCGTGCGGTCGAGGAGGCTCGGAGACGTTGGGCCAGCAATTCATCGTCGATAACCGCGCCGGCGCCGGCGGAACCATCGGAACCGAAATGGTCGCCAAGGCGCAACCGGATGGCTACACGCTGCTGTCAACGATCAATACCGTCATGGTCATCAATCCGTTTTTGTCCTCGAAACTCGGCTACGACCCCTTTCGGGACTTTGAACCGGTTGTAATGCTCGCGCAGATCAGTGAAGTGTTGATCGTGAATGCTTCATTGGGCGTCAAGACCCTCGACGATTTCATCCGCTTGGCGAAAACGCGTCCGGGGCAGATTACTTACGCGAGCGGCGGTAACGGACATCCGACCCACCTGATGATGGAATTGTTTCAGAGGAAGGCCGGCATCCAACTGCTTCACGTTCCGTATAAGGGTACGAGCCCGGCAATGCAGGCCATCGTTGCCGGCGAAGTGGGGGCCCTTAACATCGGCATCGGGCTCGCGCGCCCACACATCGCGAGCGGCAAGGTTGTGGCTCTGGCAAAAACCGGCATGCCTGCCAAGGACGCGCTTCCTGGTATACCGGCCCTGACGACGTCTTTCGCTGATGCCGAATACATCCCGTGGCTAGCGGTATTCGCCCCAAAGGGGACACCCAAAGACATCGTGGCGAAGCTGCATGCGGAAATCGGCAAAGCCTTGGCGCTCCCTGATGTCCGGACGCGTATGGCCAATATGGATCTGACCCCTGCCAGTGGCTCCCCGGCCGATCTCGATCGGACGCTTCGCGCGGACTATGCGGTCAACCGCGATCTGGTGAAGAGCGTCGGATTGACGGTTGACTGACCTAATCGTAGCTGACGATCTCCACCCAGCTCGACCCCTTGCCGGTCGGATATTTGCCGATCAGTTTCAGCGCCCCGCTCGATGCGTCGATCGAATAGCTGGAAATCGTATCTGACTTTTCTCCGGAGACGATCATGAAGCGCCCGCTCGGATCAATCCGAAACCCACGCGGTTGCTGCTCAGTTGGCGTGCTGCGAAGATAGGTGAGCTTGCCGCTGACGCCATCGACCTTGAACCCGCCGAGCGTGCTACTCGTGCGTTCGGCCGCGTAGAGGAAATTACCATTCGGTGTGAGATGCAGATCGGAGGCCCAGATATCGTTGCTGGTATCGCGAGGCGGCACGCTTGGCGGGCCACCGCGTGGTGCGCCGGGCATGAGCTTGCTGTCTGGCGGCAGCGCGCTCGCTGCACTCACTTCGCTTAGCAATCCCGATTTGCCGTCGAGCGCGAACGTCGTTACCGTAGCGACCAATTCGTTCAACACATAGACGAACCGGTTGTCCGGCGCAGTGATGAGGTGGCGCGGGCCCAATCCCGCCTTCAATTGCACCACCGGTGGCGTGTTGGCGGTGAGCCGGCCAGTCTTCTCGTCGAACAGAAACTGGAAGATCTGGTCGGTACCAAGATGCGGCACGAACACAAAGCGATTCGTGCGGTCGGTGATGATCGCGTGCGCGTTGCGTCCGGTGGGCACGGTTTGAATCGGATCGCCAACCCGCCCATCGGCCGCTACCGGATTAACGCTCACTAGGTTTGCACCATAGGATGCGCCCAGCAGAAATCGGCCGGTACGATCGAGCGTGATGTATGGAAATGACTCTACAAGCGGTGCGGTCCCGATCAACTGGAGCGCACCAGTGCTGCGATCAATCGCGTAAGCGTAAGCCGAAATTGGCATAGAGCGCACCGCGGCGATGAGGAAGCGCTGATCGGGACTCACCGTCATTGGCGCCACGGCACTCGCCGCCTTGAATCGTTCTCCAGGCCTTAGCGTGCCGTCGGGGTTCAGCGTGTACAGCCCGATATCACCATCGGCGGCGTTCGAAACATAGACGAATGCTTTATCGCTTTGCATGTTCACCGCAAGTCTCCAAAAGTCATCATCGCTAGCGCCTAGTCACATCAGCGCCACACCGAGTTGGCGGTATCGACGACCAGCGCGAGCTTCTTTCGCTCGTCTTCAATCGTAAGCGAATTGCCGAACACGTTGCTCGAAAATCCGCATTGTGGGCATAGACCGAGTTGTGCGATGTCGGCGAATTTCGCTGCTTCATCGAGTCGGCGGCGTAGGTGATCCGGCTGTTCAAGATCAGGTACCTTGGTGGTGACCAATCCCAACAACGCGATCTTCCCTTTTGGCAGAAAGCGCAATGGCCGGAAATCGCCCGCTCTTGCAGTGTCGTATTCCATGAGGAATGCATCGGCGCCGATTTGATTGAACACCCGCTCGGCGATCGGCTCATAGCCGCCCTCGGCGCTCCAGAAGCCGGTGAGATTGCCGCGACACATATGCATCCGAACGAACATGTCCTTGGGGCGCTCGCGAATGATCTCGTTCATCACCCATACATACTTGTTGATCAGCGCCTCCGGATCCTCGCCACGTGAGCGTACGAATGCCTGGTGCCGCGTATCGCAGAGCATCACGAGATTGCATTCGTCGATCTGCAACTGACGGCAGCCCGCTGCGGCCAGCGCTGCGATTTCCTGGCGATACACACGAATGAGATCGTCCCAGAAGAGATCCGCGTCATCGCCATACGCCTTGAGCCCATAGTTGTCGTCGCGCTGGAAATGAATCATCGTTGGCGGCGGCAGCGTCACCTTCGGCGCGCGCTTGGTTACCGATTGCAGGAACTTGAATGAGGCGACGTTGACGCTGCCCTTCCAACTGATGCGCTTGGTGATGCTCACGGTCGGCAGCGGTCGCGTTTCGCCCTTGGCGTTGATCAAGGTCAGCGGCGATTTACCGGCATAGGTCACGCGCGGGCCGTCAAGACTCATGAAGAAGTCGGTCCACCAGCTACGACGGCGAAAGTCGCCATCGGTGATGAATTGCAGGCCGGCGTCTTCTTGTAATTGCACGACCTCGCGAATATGCGCATCTTCGATCGCGCGCAACTCGGCGTTGTCATGCGCTCCAAGATTGTGGTCGGTGTCATGGACGCCTAGCAGGCGCTCGCGCGCAGCGAATAGCGGCTGTGGGCGCAGCAGGCTGCCCACATGATCGAAGTGAACGTTGCGAGGATCGCTCATCGTTGTCTCCTTATCGGAATGCGGTGAGTCTAGCGCGCCTGCACGCACCGCATGGCGATGTCCGCTGCTCGTCGATCTTTGCTAGCATCGGTCAACAGCGCCGAAAAATTCGACCCACGAGGAGGAGACACCATGCTGTTCGCCACCACTACCCGTCGCCGGCAGTGCGTCACTGCACTCGCCGCATGCTTGCTTGTTGTTGCTGGCCATGCCACCGCGCAGCAACCGATTACGATGAAAATGGCCCATCTCACCGTCAAGAGCGGCCAGGATCATTGGGCCGAAACGCTTAAGGCGGCCATCGAAAAGCGCGCACCCGGTCGGATGAAGATCGAGATCTATCCGGGCGGGCAGCTTGGTTCACCGTCTGGCATGACGCAAGGCGTGCAGCTTGGCACCATCGAGTTCATTCAGAACACACCGGAATTCATGACCGGTATCGATCCGCGTCTCGACGCATTCACCGCGCCCGGCGTGTTCGACGGCATTGCCCATGCGCATCGCGCGATGCACGATCCGGAAGTCGTGAAGACGTTGTGGCCGTTGTTTGAGCCGAAGGGCATGAAGATGATCGGCATCGCGTGTGAGGTCACGACCGATTACGGCACGCACGAGCCGATCAGAACGGTTGCGGACTTCAAGGGTAAGAAGATCCGCGTGCTCGGCAGCAAACTCGAGATCGAACAGATGCGACGCCTCGGCGCGACCGGCGTCCCGGTTGCGCTCCCCGAGGTACTCACCGCGCTTCAACAAAAAGCAATCGATGGTGCACGCACCGGTATCGTAGCGTTGGTGGGTTTCAAATTCAGTTCGGTCGTCAAGAACGTTCTGCGCGGCAGCGAATCGCCGATCTGCCTCATCAAGATCGTCAACAAGCGCTGGTTCGATGGCCTGCCTGCCGATCTTCGCGCCCTCATTACGGAGGAGGCCGCGCGCACCGATGAACTCAATCTGCCCTGGAATCTCGACTGGGTGGAGAAGAACTACGAGATGTGGCGGGCGCAAGGTGGCGTTATCCACGAATTCTCGAAGGAAGATCGCGCGGAATTCGTGAAGCGTTCCGCTTCGGTTGGCGATGACGTATTCAAGGACAATCCGCCGGTCAAAGCTGCGTATGAGACCTTGAAAGCCGCCGCCGTGCGCACCCGCAAATAGACATTGCATCGTGCAACACGTCGAGCGCATCGTCCGGTGGGTCGCGGTCGACTGTGCACGCGTGCTGCTTGGCGTGCTGATTCTCGTGGGCATCGCGATCAACTTCGCGAATGTGGTCGGCCGGTACGTTTTTTCCGCGCCGATTGTCTGGGCTGAAGAAGTTCTCGCGTACCTGATGGTGTGGTGCGTGTTTATCGGCGCGATGCCGGTGATGTGGGAAGGCCGACATATCAAGATGGATCTCATTGCGAGCGCTCTGCGCGGCCATGCACGCATCGTGCTCAATGCGCTGACCGCGATTGGCATCGTGCTGGTGTGTGTGTTCGTGATCAGCCAATCGTGGCCGTTCGTGACACTGCTCATGGAAACCGATCAGCGCAGCGTCATCTTGCGACTACCGATGGGCTTGATGAATGCATCGCTGCTGATTGGCTTCATCGGCATGCTGCTGGTTGTGCTCGTACGCCTGCGCGCGTATATGCAGGAGGAGATGGAAACCGATACCGAAGCTGCGGTCCGTCAAGCGCTTGACGGCTACGGCGAGGCGCACAGCGGCGAACACCTTTCAACCGAACCCCGGCGATAGGAGCGGCGCACGTGGAATGGGTGATGCTTTTGGTGCCGCTCGCGCTGCTGCTCGCTGGCTTTCCGCTCTTCGTGCTGCTCATTGCGACCTCTGCGATCCTGCTGATCTGGTTCATGAACGTACCGATGACTGCGGTGCCGCAGTTGATGTTCAGCTCGGTCGATAAATTTTCCTTGCTCGCCGTGCCGTTTTTTCTGTTCGTGGGCGAGATCATGTCGGTGGGCGGCATGTCACGCCGCATTGTCGATTGGGTCCTCGCGCTGATTGGCGGCGTGCGCGGCTCGCGCGGTCTCACCACGGTTGGCGCATGCACGGTATTTGGCGCGATCTCCGGATCGAGCGTCGCCACCGTCGCAGCGGTCGGGCGGCTCATGTATCCGTCGCTGAAAGAGCGCTATGGCGAGCGTTTCGGAGCCGGTGTTATCGCGAGCACCGGTGCGATCGACATCCTCATTCCGCCCTCGATCGTCATGATCCTTTACGGCGCATCGGCCGAACAGTCGGTGGCGGTCCTCTTCGTCGCGGGCATTCTGCCCGGACTTTTGATGGCGTCGTTCCAGGGCGCGTATGTGTACTACTACGCGGTCAAGCACAACGTGAACGACGGCGGCGATCCGTTTCGCTGGCGGCACCTATGGGAAGTCACGCGATCAGGCATCTGGGCGCTCCTCGCACCGGTGGTGATTCTTGGCGGCATCTATGGCGGTATCTTCGCGCCGACCGAGGCGGCCGGTATCGCATGCGTCTACGGCATCATCGTGGCGAAATTCATTTATCGCGAGATCACCTGGAAGCAGCTTTGGGAGGTCGCGGTGAACTCGATGGTGCTCACCGCGCAGATTCTCGTGATCGTCGCGGCGGCGGGCGTCTTCTCATGGCTGCTCACCGTCAATGGCGTGGCACAAAAAGCGGTGGTGATGCTGCAATCGATGATCAGCTCGCCGTTGATGGCGCTCGCGCTGATTAACGTGCTGCTCTTGATCGTTGGGTGTTTTATCGATCCGGGGTCGGCAATTCTCGTGCTGACGCCATTGCTGGTGCCGATCTGTAAAGCCTACGGCATCGATCTCATCCACTTTGGCATCGTGATGTCGATGAATCTCGCGATCGGCATGTTCACCCCGCCCTTTGGATTGAACATCTTCGTCACGCAGGCGCTTACGCGAGCACCGCTGTCCAGTATTTATCCGGGATTGGTGCCGTTTATCTTTGTGACGATCGCGGCGCTCATCGTCGTGACCTATGTGCCGTGGTTATCGCTGGTGTTGACGCGGTGAAGGCTGCGCGCGACGATTTCACCCCGATCAGCTATTGCAGCTTGACTGCCCCGCTATCCAACATTTTTTTGTGCGCGTCCAGCTCCGAACGCAGCGATGCGGCAAATTGCTCGGGCGTCGAACCGATCACCGGAAAGCCGAGATTGCCGAGCGATTCCCGCAGCTTCGGCAAGCGGAGCGCCTGGTCCAGCGCATTCTGCAGCGCCGTGGCTGCCTCTTGAGGAATGCCGGCCGCCGCCATGAATCCTACCCATTGCTTGTATCCCTCGTACGCCTTGAGTTCGGGACGCCCGCTCTCGGCGTACGTCGGCACGTCGGGAAAATCTTTGGTACGTTGCGCGCCGCTGATCGCGAGCGCCCGCAGCTTGCCGGCATGCACATGCCCTCGCGCTGTGCCGACATCGGGCATGAGCAGATTGATCTCGCCGCCAAGCAGGCCCTGCAGCGCCGGCGCGCTTGATTTGTAAGGAACATGCAGCGCGGTGAAGCCAAGCAGACTCAGCAATGCTTCGGTGCCGAAATGAAGACTCGTGCCGCTGCCGCCACTGCCATAGGCGAGCCGTCCGGGATTGGCCTTGGCATAGGCAACCAGCTCACCGATGGTGTGGACCGGCAGCGACGGGTTGACCACGAGTACCGAGGGAATCTCGACCGCGTAAGTGAGCAGCGTGAAATCACGCAGCGGGTCGTAGCCGATCGCGGGATCGAGGAGCGGATTGATTGTCAGTGAGGCGCCCGAGGCCGTCGAAAACGTATAGCCGTCCTTGGGCGCGCGCAACAGGGATTGAATACCGATCTTCTGCGCCGCGCCGGGTCGGTTTTCAACAACGATCCGCTGCTTGAGGATCGCCGACAGTTCGGGCGCGACCATCCGTGCCGTGACATCCACCGGACCACCCGGCGCGGTGGGCACGATGAGGGTGATTGGCTTGACTGGGTACGCTTGACCGAAAGCGCCATGCGACATCGCGACGAGCATCGGTGTCGCGGTGATAAGCGCGGTGCTTAGAGCGCGCCATGCATGATGACTTGAACGATGCGGGTTATCCATTGGACATGATCTTAACGCAATCGCATGCATGCACGCCCCGTGGAATCGACCATGCTAGGATTCCGTTGAACCAGTATGCTGTCCATCGGGCCAAAGGAGTGAACATGACGCGCCAAGTCACCATCGTCAGTGCCGCCGATATCATCGACGAAGAACAAAACCTCGGACGCGAGGGGAGAATCATCACCAACACCTTTCCGCTCGACACGGGCGTGGAAGGCGTGGACATGGATTACGCCTGGATCAGTTATTCCAAGGGCTACGGCACACCGCGCCATCGGCATACCTTCGATCAGTTTCGTTACACGTTATCGGGCGTGCGCCAGCAAGACGATCTCGAAATGCGCGAGGGCGAGTGCGGCTATTTCGGGGAAGGCGTCTCGTACGGGCCGCAAATGCAAAGCGAGCCCTGCGTCGGTTTGATCCTGCAGTTCCAAGGGCCGAGCGGCATTCCCTACCTCACCCATGAAGCGTTGGATGCAGCGCGCAAGCGTTTGTCGGCCGAAGGCAGCTTCGCAAAAGGCATCTATACGAAGTTCTTGCCGGATGGCACCAAGGTGAATGTCGATTCACATGCCGCGTGTTTCGAAGCGATCACCGGCACGAAGATCCAATATCCGAAAGCGCGATATGACCGACCGGTCATCATGAAGCCGCAGTTCTACCAATGGGTCGCCGACCGCAACCATGCGGGGTTGGAGCACAAACACATGGGCACCTTCAGCGAATACCGGTCGAGCGTGCGGCTTACCCGATTGCTGCCGGGTGCGCGCATCCCGGCGCAAGTCCGCGAAGATGCCGAGGTTTGCTATCTGGTCGAAGGATCGATCCGCTATGCCGGCAAAACCTGGCAAGGCGGCAAGACCCGCGCTGTCGGCACCTACATGTACGTTCCCCACGGCGCTGAAGTCGAAGAGATGTCCTCGGAAACGGGCGGCCTCTTTTTCACCATCAGCTTGCCAATGCTGGCCGATATCGAGGCAGCGCGACGCGGGCGGCGAGTGGCGCAGGCGGCTTAGGGTTTGCCTGGAGAGATTCCGATGAAGCGCTTCGCACCATGGATTGCGGTAGTACTCGGTCTGATGATGGCTGCGATCGCCGCCGCGCAGACCCGTTATCCCGAGAAGCCGATCCGCGTCCTGGTCGGATTTGTACCCGGTACGAGCACCGACCTGCTCGCGCGCATCGCGACGACGCGGATGGCCGAATTCCTCGGCCAGTCGATCGTCGTCGAAAATCGGCCGGGCGCCGGGAGCAGCATTGCCGCGGGCGAGGTTGTGCGCGCGACCGCCGACGGCTACACCTTGCTTGCCTCCTCGTCGGCCAACACGATCAATCCGGCGCTCTACAACTTGGCGTTTGATTTGGAGCGTGACCTCGCGCCGATCGGTGCAATCGGCGAGGCGCCGCTGCTGGTTACGGTCCATCCGTCGGTGGGTGCGAAGAATGTGCAGGAGTTTGTCGCGCTCGCGAAGGCGAAACCGGGCATGCTTACCTATGGATCGTCCGGCGTTGGTACCTTTCTTCACCTGAACGGCGAGCTCTTCAAGCTAACTACCGGCGCCGACATTCGCCATGTGCCCTACAAAGGCAGTTCGCAGGCGATCGCCGATCTGCTTTCCGGTCAGATCCATGCAATCTTCGCACCGACTTCGACGGCAATTGCGCATATCCGAGCGGGCAAGGTGCTCGCGCTCGCCATCACCGGCCGCAAGCGATCGTCCGAACTGCCCGACGTGCCCACCTTGACCGAGGCAGGCGTTCCCGGTCAGGAATCGGCGCTCTGGACCGGCCTGCACGCGCCGGCCGGAACGCCCGCAGCGATCGTCGCGCGCTTGAACCAGGAGCTGCAACGCGCGATGGCGACGCCGGAAGTGCGCAAGCAACTCGATGCGCAACTCAACATGGCGCTCCCGGGAACGAGCGAGCAGTTCGCAAGAACGATTCGCGAGGATATCGAACGCTGGGGCCGCGTCGTGAGGACGGGCGGCATCAAGCCCGAGTGATCTTCCGATTGAGACCTGGGCTTGATCCCAGGCAGCAAACTAAGAAGAAGTAGCGGCGCGAAAATCGATTGAACGCCCGCCTACCTCCACGCCGCGCGCGCCACCTCGACGATTCGCTCGAACTTGCGCCATTGCTCGTCCTCGGTGAGGGTGGGATGCAGTGGATCCACGCCACCGAAGCCACATTGCGGACTGAGGGAAAGCTGATCGAGTGGCAGGAAGCGCGCAGCCTGATCGATTCGGCGTAACAGATCGTCGCGCGATTCCACCTCGGCATCCTTGGTTGTGACCAGTCCCAGCACTGCGACTTTTTCTTTCGGCATGAAGCGTAGCGGCTCGAATCCACCGGATCGTTCGGTGTCGTATTCGAGTAGAAACCGATGATGATTGAGATCGCCGAACACCTGCTCCGCGATGGCATCGTAATGGCCTTCGCGATGCCATTGGCCGACGATCTTGCCGGTCTTCGGATCGACGGTGCGCGGATTGCCACGACACAAGTGAATGCCGAACGTCACGCCCGGGAAGCCCGCCATCACAGCGTTGTCCGCCGCGATCGAGCGTTTGAGATTGGCAGCAGGATCTTCACCGCGCGAGCGCATACGCTCCAGTGAGACACTGTCGGCATATGCTGTGTAGCCCGGCGCGTCGATTTGAATATAGCGGCAGCCGGCATCGACGAGCGCTTTGACCATTGTGCGTTGAATCGCAACCACGTCGGCGAGAAACGCGTCCATGTCGGCATAGATCGAACGCGAAGCTTCCCACGCGAAGCGCTGTGAGATGCGATCGGCACTCAGCAACGTTGCTTTCACGGGCTTGGTCGCTACACGACTGGCGAGCGTGAATTCTTCGAGCGGCACGTTGTGGACGAGTCGCAATCGCTCCAGCACCGGCCGTCGCGTGATCATCGCAGGCCCACGCGCCTCGAAATTTTGTTCGGCGCGAATGAGCGGCGCGCGGCTGATCGATAGATCATCGAGCGAGGTGACCCGCGCTGTGCCATCAAAGCCGCTCACTGCCGCGCCGAAGCTCTCCTGAAAATTGCGCCGCCGGAATTCGCCATCCGACACGACCGGCAAGCCGATCGCTTCTTGGCGGCGGATCGAATCCCGAATCGCCTCATCGATGCGTCGAGTTACTTCGGCGGCATCCACTTCGCCACGATCTAACGCGGCAATGGCGTTGCGAAGCAATGGCGGACCGGCGAGGCTGCCGACTTGGTCGATGCGAATGCGGTGCAGATCCGTGGTCATGTTGTTGTTCCGATCTAAATGGCAGCCAATTGTTCACTCGCATACCATAGCAGGATGTCGCGGGACGGGCCTGTGGGTGAGGCGATAGCGTCCAAGACCAACAATTCATGTAGGAGACGCAATGGCGCTGAAGCTGACCGTGGGAATCGTGGTGTCGTGTTTGGTCGGGACCGCGGCGGCACAACGTGATGAGGCCTATCCCACTACGCAGATCAAACTGATCGTCCCCGCTGCACCGGGCGGTAATCCGGATGTGCTCGCGCGTTTGCTGGCCCAGAAGCTTGCGGTGAGTCTTGGCCGGCCGGTCATCGTTGAGAATCAGGCTGGCGCAGGCGGCATGTTGGCCGCCGGGACGATTGCGCGGGCCGCCGATGCACACACGCTTGGCGTGCTCGATTCGAGCGCATTGACGATTGCACCGGCGATCTCAGCGTCGCAAGGCACCAAGGTCCCGTACGATGAGGAAAAGGATTTCACCCCGATTACCGCGCTCGCCTCGGTCCCGACCTTGCTCGTTGTGCATCCGACTGTGCCGGTGACAACGCTCGGCGAGTTCATCGCTTATGGAAAGGCCAATCCAACCAAGCTCAATTTTGGTTCTGCCGGCATCGGCGGCATTCATCACCTGACGATGCTCGCATTCGTTTCACGCGCTGGAATCGAGGTCACGCATGTCCCGTACCGGGGTGGCGCGCTGATCACCGTGGGGTTGCTTGGTGGCGAGATCCATGCGGCGTTCAATGGGATTCCGAATGTGCAGGATCACATTGCAACCGGCAAGATGAAAGTGCTCGCGGCGAGTACGAGCGCGCGCTTGAAGACGCATCCGAACGTTCCGACGGTTGCCGAGCTTGGATTTCCGGGGTTTGATCTCGCGGCGACAATGGGGTTGTTCGCGCGGAGCGGCACACCGCTTGCAATCGTCGAACGACTGCAAGCCGCCGCAGCGAAAGCGATGCGGGAGCCCGACCTGGTCCAGCGCATCGAGGCGGTCGGGATGGTTATCCGTGAGGACGGCACGGCCAATTACGAAAGAATGCTCCGCGACGACAAGGCGCTTTATGGCCGGTTGGTGCGGGAACTCAAGTGAGCGCATTGCTGCGTGCTACGCTTCGCAACGCCTGCGGGCGAACCAATTCAGGGGACCACCGATGACAACAATCCTTGGCAGCAACGAGCACCGTTACCGCGTAGTCGAAGATTGGGCGCAGTTGCCCGACGGTTGGGAGTTGAAAGACGTCGCCGCAGTGGCCGTCGACAGCAAAGACCGCGTGTATCTCTACAATCGCGGCGAACATCCGATGATCGTCTTCGATCGCGATGGCAAGTTCATCCGCTCCTGGGGCGAAGGCACGTTCCCACGTGCGCACGGCTTGCATATCGATGCGAACGACCATCTTTACTGCACCGACGATGGCGGCCACTTTGTTCGCAAGTGCACCACCGAAGGCAAGGTGTTGCTGGAACTGGGTGTGCCCGGCAAGCCGACGCCCTATATAAGTGGCGAGCCATTTCATCGCTGCACGCACACCGCACTATCGCCCACTGGCGATATCTATGTGAGCGATGGTTACGGCAATGCGCGCGTGCACAAGTATTCGCCGGACGGCAAGCTGCTCTTGTCATGGGGAGAACCCGGCACCGGTCCGGGACAATTCAATATCCCGCACAACATCGTGACCGATGCAGAAGGTTGGGTCTACATCGCGGATCGCGAGAACCATCGCGTCCAGGTGTTCGATGGCAAGGGCCGCTACGAAACGCAATGGATGAATCTGCACCGGCCCTGCGGGCTCTTTTGCTGCCGCGGCGCGAAGACGCAATTCATCGTCGGCGAGCTTGGACCGAACATGGCGGTGAATAGGCAAATGCCGAACATCGGACCAAGGCTGTCGGTCGTCGATGCCAAAGGCAATTTGATCGCCCGACTGGGTGGTGAAGCGGGGCCAGGGCTTGAAACCGGCAAGTTCATAGCGCCGCATGGGCTCGCTGTGGATTC
>CAMDRJ010000118.1 GCA_945906755.1 Klebsiella pneumoniae
AAAGCGCGCCTTGGGTGAGATGTCGATCGCCGCGTTATCGCGTTTCCAGCGCGCGATTTCGCTGTGTCGAGCAAACCATACTTCCGGAAAGCCTTTGATGTAACGCAGCACCTCGTTGAACATCGCGGCGATCAACGGTCGCCCGCCGGTATGCGCATGGATCGCAATATGCAAGAGCGACATCGGCTCGTTCGCATAGAGGTAATCGAACGTACCCTTGTACACATCGAAGTAATCGCGCGGATTGGTGCGCAGCACGCGATTGTCGACAAACTCGCACCACGGAATCGCGACGATCGGACCGCTACCAGTCTGTTCGATGCGCGGCATGCTGAAGTCAAGCGCGTCGCAATGCCACTGCATCCCTGCGCCGACCAGCAATGGGATCGTATGTTCATTGCCGCCATAGACGGGCGTAGTCCAACCGTCCGGGCGACGGCCGGCGGCACGCTCCAGGATGTCGAGCGATTTGTTAATGAGCGCGCGCTGGCCGTCACGATCGAAATCGAGCAGATACTGATCCTGGGCGTAACCATGCCCGGCCACTGCATGCCCCGCTTGCGCGATGCGACGGATCGCATCGGGATAGCGCTCCGCGGCAAGTGCATTGGCAAACACCGTAGCAGGTAGCGCCGCGTTGTCGACGATTTGCATGATGCGCCAGATGCCTTCATTGCCACCATATTGCGACCAGCGAATCGCTGACTGATCGGTGGCACCGGGCTTGAGCGGCGTGGTACGCGTGAAGTAGGTGGGGAATTTGCCGTCCGACCAGGATTCGAACAGCACGCTGACGAGGACCGCGACGCGGGTGCCGTTGGGCCATGTTTGGGTGAATGAAGGCATGTGAATTGAAATCAATGAATGGTGAAAGGTGAAAGGTGAAGGGTCAGCGTAACGCATCAATCCGACAGACGCTATGATCGCATGCATGACCCTTCGTCTTATCGCGCTCGCTTGGGCGCTCCTCTTCGCTACCGCAAGCGCTGCGCAATCCGCTTACCCCTCGCGCCCGGTGCGCTTCATTGTTCCGTCATCGAGTGGCGGCGGTACTGACATTATTACGCGCGCTATTGCTATCAAGCTCGCTGAGCGGCTTGGTCAACCCTTCGTGGTCGAGAACCGTCCCGGGGCAACCGGCATCATCGGCTACGAGATGCTCGCCAAGGCCGAGCCCGATGGGCACACCATCCTCACCGCAGCAAGCCCGATCACGATCAATCCGGTGCTCTATAAGAAAGTGCCCTATGACGTGCTACGCGATTACGCGCCGATTACGTTGCTCGCCACGGTGCCGAATATTCTGCTCGTGCACCCTTCAGTGCCGGCGCAGTCACTGCAAGAGTTGGTTGCTCTTGCAAAGGCCCAGCCCGGTCATTTTCACTATGCCTCGGCAGGGCTGGGCTCCTCACCGCATATGTCGATGGAATTGCTGAAGGGGATGGCCGGCATGGATATCGCCCATGTGCCCTACAAAGGCACCGGCCCTGGCCTCATCGATCTATTGGCTGGACGCGTAGCGACCATGATGACCAATGTGTTATCGGCGGTGCCGCATGTCAAATCGGGCAAGCTGCGCGCGCTCGGTGTGTCGGGCAGTCGGCGGAGCAGCGTAATGCCCGATGTGCCGACCATCGCGGAGGCGGGCGTAGCAGGTTATGACGTCATGCAGTGGTATGGAGTGCTGGCACCGGCCGGCACGCCGCGCGACATCATCCTTCGCTTGCATGCTGAAATCGTGCGCGCGCTGGCGCTCCCCGATGTGAAGGAACGCCTCGCCGCGGATGGCGCGGAAGCGGTCGGCAGCACGCCCGAAGCGTTCGGCGTTCTGATTCGATCGGAAGTCACCCGTTGGGCAGCGGTTGCCAAGAATGCAGGGATCCAACCTGAATGAAGACCTATCCAGCGATTGCACTGGCTGCACGTCATGGACGGCGCGCGGCGATCGGCATCGGTGTACTGGTGTTACTCGCCTCGCTCGTTGCTGCAACAAAGCAAGGCGGGATCGTGCCGTTCGTGTGGGCATTGGTGGCGGGCATCGCAGCATGGGCCCTCGCTCGCCTTCTTGCAGAATTGATTGAAGTGATCGCCGATACTTTATTGCCGCGTTAATGCTATTTCCCTAGCTCGCGGACAGCGAGTTAGGGCTGACCTCACCCTCGCCCCTTGCGGGAGGGCGGGGAGAGGGGGATTGAGCGCCCCCATAGTCAATATCATTCACTTTGGAAAGCTCAATAATCAGGAGATAGACATGGACGAACCCACCACACTTGCCGCTGACGTCGCGATCGTCGGCGGCGGCATATCCGGCATGATCGCCGGCCTGCGTGCCGCACAAGCCGGCAAGAAAGTCCGCATCTTCGAAAAATCGTCGGAAGAGCGCTACATCTGCAATTCGCGACTCACCTCCGGCATCTTCCATATCTGCAATGAAGATATCCGGCGCGATCCGGCCGAACTCGAACAGCTCATTCTCACTGTCACCGAAGGCTGCGCTGATCCGCAACTTGCCAAGGCGGTTGCCACCGACATCATGCGGGTCATTCGCTGGATGCAAGACATCGGCATTCGTTTCATGGCAGGCCCGTTCCAACATCATGCATTCATGTTGTCGCCGCCCACGCTGACCCCGCAAGGGCGCAGTTGGGAAGGACGCGGCGGCGATGTGATGCTGCGAACCTTCGAAGCAGCATTGATCAAAATGGGCGGCGCACTGCATCGCGGTCACAAGGTCGAGCAACTCACGCGCGACAATCAGCGTGTCGTCGGTTTCTCCGGCACGACCTCGCAAGGCTCAGCATTCGCGGTCAATGCGCGCTGCGTGATTCTGGCTGACGGCGGCTTTCAGGCGAATCCGGCGATCACGCGCGGCCCGATCTCACCCGCTCCGGAGCGATTGCTTCAACGCAATGCACGGACCGGTATGGGCGATGGCCTGCGCATGGCGCAGGCGGCCGGTGCAGCGATCACTGATCTGCGCGGCTTCTATGGGCATCTGCAATCACGCGATGCGCTCGCCAATGACAAGCTGTGGCCGTACCCTTGGCTTGATTTTGTCGCGGGTGCGGGCATCGTCGTGACCGCGCAGGGCAAGCGTTACACCGACGAAGCGCGTGGCGGCGTGGCGGTCGCCAATGCCACCGCGGCGCTGCCTGATCCGGGAGCGACCTTCGTGGTAGGTGATCAACGCATCTGGGAAGAACGCGGCACCTACTATTTGCAAGCGCCCAATCCGCGGCTTGTCGATGGCGGCGGCACATTTATTCAGGCGGCGAGCCTAGGAGAATTAGCTGCCAAAGCGGGCATTGATGCGACCACGCTGATTGTAGAAGTCGACACCTATAACCGCGCAGTCGCCGCGCAAACCACCACCTCGCTTACGCCGAAACGATCGACGAGTCCGCTTGCGCCGTTCCCGATCTTATCGGCGCCGTTCTTTGCGATACCGATGGTCGCCGGCATCACCTACACGATGGGCGGCATCCGGATTGACGCCAATGCGCGCGCACTCGATGCATCGGGTACGCCAGTCCCAGGCCTCTATGCAGTGGGTTGCTCGACCGGCGGCCTGGAAGGTGGCGCATCCTGCGGTTATGTCGGGGGACTGGTGAAATCAAGCGTCACCGGCCTGCGCGCGGGCGAGCATATTGTGACGGCGCTGGCATAAGAATCATCGCCTGAGTAAGAGTAGCCCGCATTGCACGATAGAATCGCAGGCTGCGCTCGTCTGCGCATCATCGATAGGAGTCTTGCATGACGCTTGCCGCGCCGGCGCCCCGCCGCCATCTGCACACCCGGTCCATCCATTGCGAAGGATTCGAGCGCGACGACGGCCTCTACGATATCGAAGCGCGCATCGTCGATACCAAGGCGTACGTCTATACCGAAACGATGCGAGGCGAGCGCAAGATCGGCGATCCGGTCCACGATATGCATGTGCGCCTCACCATGGACGCCGACATGATCATTCGCGGCGTCGAAGTCAGCATGCCCTCAACGCCCTACGATCTCTGCCAATCGGCGGCGCCCGCATTTCAAGGCTTGATCGGCAAACAAATCGGCGCAGGATGGCGTCGCGCGGTGAACGAAGCCGCGGGCGGCACCAAAGGCTGCACCCATGTCCGCGAGTTGATGCAGCCCTTGGCGACCGTGGCGTTTCAAACGATTCACGGCTGGCGGCGCGCCACCGACAAACGCGCGAATACCTTGCCCGATCCGAACGACAAGTCGCGCCCAGGCTTTATCAATGGATGCCTCGCCTGGGCGGAAGACAGCGAAGTGGTGAAGAAGAGCTATCCGGAGTATCACCGACCGGTGAAGGTGTCATCCACCTAAACCATTCGCGCGCTGACCGCCCCAAGTACGCCGAAATCCGCGCGAAATTCATCGTTTGGCACGACCGCGACTGGCACGATGCACGTCCCGGTACTCACGAGATCGCCCGCCTTTAGGCCTTCGCCATAGGTGGCGAGTTCATTGGCGATCCACGTGAGCGCGATGCGTGGATCGCCCAACACATTGGCGCCCTCGCCTGCCGCGGCGACCTCGCCATTTCGATATGCGATCGCAGCATGACGCGGCAAATCCCATTGCCGCCAATTGGCGCGCGTCTTCGCGCCGACCACGAGCCAACATCCGCAAGCGCAGTCCGCGATGAGTTGTGGTGCGCCGGCCTTCGCAAAATCATTGAAGCGGGTATCCGGCACTTCAATCGCGGGAGCCAGCGTCGAGACTGCGGCCATCACCTCCTCACTCACGTAAGGCGTTTTCCGTGGCGGCAGTCCAATCGCCATCTCGAAGGCAAACTCGGCTTCCGCGACGTTCATGATGTTGCCGGTGAGCGGCACACTGACGCCAGATGCGAGCACTTTCTTGGCGAGGAGTGGCCCGGCGAGCGGTCCATCAACGCCAATATGATGCTGGCCGGCTGTACTCGTCGCGGCAATCTTCCAACCAACGACCCGCTGTCCCGACAGCTTGATGATTTCGCGCTGGATAGCGTACGCCGCCGCCCGATCGGTGGGCCGGCAGAATTCCGGGAGCGCATCGATCCGTGTCGAGGCATTCCAGTGACTCCAGATGATGGCAGCCGCTTCCTGCGGGGGAGTAAGTGGGGTCTTCATAGGGTGGACTCTAATGCAAATTGCGCGACACGGTGCGCATCGCGGCAGAGGCCAATCTACCAACCGGAAAGATCATCACGCTGCCGTTGTAGTAACCTCCCTGTTCCAGCGACAGGAGTGTTTTCATGAATATTTTTCTTTTCCACCTGATGCCCTATGCCGACCTCGATCTTGAGGCCGCGAAGGCGTACTCGGCATCCTGGGTTGTGCTGCCCAATAGCTTCTACGATCCGAAGAAGGGGCATCTGCTTTACAACCGCTATCTCGATGAACTCGAATACGGCGAGGTGCTTGGGTTCGACGGCTTGTGCGTCAACGAGCATCATCAAAATGCCTACGGGATCATGCCTTCCCCGATCGTCACGGCCTCCGCGCTGGCACGCAAGACCAAGAAGGCCCGTATCGCCATTCTCGGCAGCGCGCTGCCGCTTCGCACCCATCCGCTCACGATCGCTGAAGATCACGCGATGATCGACAACATCACCGGCGGCCGGTTGATTTCCGGATTCGTGCGTGGCATCGGCGCCGAATACCATTCATTCGGCGTGAATCCAACCGCCTCGCATGAGCGATTTCATGAAGCCCACGATCTGATCGTGCGCGCCTGGACCGAAACCGGCCCCTTCGAGTTCCACAGCAAGCATTACCACTTCGAATATGTGAATGTGTGGCCACGGCCCTATCAGCAGCCGCATCCGCCGATCTGGATTCCCTCGCAAGGAAGCCGTGAGACGATCGACTTCGCGGCCGATCCGAAGCACAAGTACACCTACTTGCAAACGTTCAGCCCGATCTCGGCGCTGAAGAAATATCTGCAGCTCTACCGGGATGTCGCGCAAGGATTCGGCTACACCTCAAAGCCACGGCAACTCGGCTGGGCGGTGCCGATCTATGTGGGCGATACCGATGAATCCGCCTACAAGGAAGCGGCTATTCACTACGAGAATTTCCGCAATAGCTTCCTCAAGATGCCGGTGCAGATGCTGTTGCCGCCTGGCTACACCTCGCGCGAATCACTGAAGGCGATCGCCGCGGCGAAGTCAGATATCGGCACCGCAACCGACGCCAAGCGCGCGATGGATCTTGGCATGTTTATTTGCGGCAGCGCGAAAACCGTTCGCGAGCAATTGATCGATTACACCAAGCAACTTGGCTTTGGCAATCTGCTCGTGATGTGCCAGTTCGGTACACTGCCCGCCGATCTCACGAAGCGCAACATGGAACGTTTCGCGGAATCGGTCATTCCGGGTGTGCGCAAGGCCTCGCGCGAGCTGTACGGCGAAGAAGTCGCGATCGCTTGAGCGCAGGCGGCACGAAGTCCATTGCCGCCATCGCAAGCGCTCAGCAGCAGCCCCCCTTGTACATGTTCTGCGCGGTGAAGCTGAACATGTTATTTGGCCAGGCGCGCTGCTGACCCAATCACCCTTGCGTTTCATTCACGCACCCGAAGCGAGATGGGCAGTGACAGTGGACGAGCCGGAATAATCACGGCCAAGTGGTCTCGGTGTGGGCCGCGCTAGCTTTTCTCGGGCGCGACCAATCGGTAGCCGACACCGTGAGCGGTTTGCAGCAGCTTCACCGGATACTTTCGGTCGATGGCATTGCGTATCGCATAGATATGCGCTCGCAGCACATCGTCACCGGGTGGCGCGCCACCCCAGATTTCTTGCTCGATGGTCGAGCGCGCAACCAGCCAGGGACTGGCTCTACACAGCAGCGCAAGAATGCGCATTGGGGCCAGCTTCAATTCGATGCGTTCGCCGTCTCGCGATACCGAGTAAGTGTTCAGATCGACCTCAAGTCCTTCGAGCCGGAACACTGCATCATGCTTCCAGCTCGGAAAGCGACGGACCAGGGCATGCAGGCGCGCTTGGAGTTCGCTCAGCGCAAACGGCTTGATCAAATAGTCGTCGGTCCCCACCGTGAATCCCTGCTGCTTGTCCACTAGCGAATCCCGTGCGGTAAGCATCAGAATCGGCGTGGCCTTGCGTGGCCCACGCCTGAGATTTTCACAGACATCCAGACCATCCATGACGGGCAATCCCAGGTCGAGCACGATCACATCATGACGGCCCGTCTCGGCGCGCTGAAGACCTAGTCGACCATCCGATGCCACATCGACGCTATGCCCGTTCTGCTCCAGGTAGGTGCCCACGTTCTCTGCCAGTTCGTGGTTATTCTCGACAATCAATACATGCATGGAGCAATCCCCAATTGATACGTTCACTGCCGATGACGCGGGCCCCGGTATGCGCTTTGATTTGGCCTTCATCCTTTCTCGCCTTTGCAGCGCTTCTCGTCAATTGGATGAAGCGCCCGCAATCGATGAATCTTTCGTACGCTGAGGCACTATTACCAGCGCGGCTGACAAATCAAACCGGCTGGGCGTCAAGCAATTGCATGCTTCGCTCACTTGGAAACACCGATGCGGTGAGGAATTAGGCAGCCAGTAAGAAGTCCGCAATCGTGATCGCGTTGGCGCCAATGCCATTGACGCCTTGCAACAGAATCGAATCCGCACCGATCGTCGCACGCGTATCGACGCCAAGATCGGCGATCGACACGCTTGCTGCAAACGTGGTCGAGGTGATCCCAAGTGCCGAGATGTCGAGGATGTCTTGACCACCGGTGGCATTCGCATCGAATCCAGTACCACCCGCATTGACGATCGTGTCATGGCCGAATCCGGCGCCAAACACGAACACGTCATTGCCGGTCCCACCATTCAACGAATCGTTGCCGCCACCGCCGATCAGCGTGTCGTTCCCGCCAAGGCCACGTAGCGTGTCGTTTTGGCTGCCTCCCACCAGGACGTTCAGCCCGCCATTGCCTTGACCAATAAACGATACCGACCCGGTGTAGGTAAGATTCTCGACGTTGACGTTGGTCGCCAGATTCAGATCGAATGTCGCCAACGCGGTCTGCGCCGTATCGGTCCCGGCACCCGCGTTTTCATTGACGTTGTCACCTGCGTCGTCGACGATGTAACGATCATTGCCGCCGCCGCCATTCAACGTATCCGCACCAATTCCGCCATCCAGCAAGTCGGCACCGGCCCCGCCATTCAGGGTGTCGGCACCAATTTCTCCATACAGAAAGTCATTGGCTCCTTGCCCGTGCAATGTGTCGTTGCCATCACCATCTGCCAAGGTATTGATACCGGCGCCACCTACGATTATGTTCGCCAAGGCGTTACCGTTGCCGGTGAAATTCAGGGCAGCGGTGTACGCAAGGTTTTCGATGTTGTCGCCCAACGTATAGGTCGTGAGCGTGGTTCGGACCACATCGGTCCCTTGCCCGGTCGCTTCAATGACCACATCACCGATATTGTCCACCTCATAGGTGTCGTTGCCCACGCCTCCGGCCATGATGTCCGCGCCAAGGCCGCCATTCAATGTATTGCTGCCGTCGTTGCCGGTGATGACATTGGCGAGTGCGTTACCGGTGCCGTTAATGTTGACAGCGCCCGTCAGCGTCAGATTTTCGATCGCACCACGCGAGTTGGCGCCGAGCAAAGTATGTGCAGCGAGCGTATAGCTGATCGAACTCGACACCGTGTCAGTGCCACCGGCATCGCTGCCATTCACGACTGCTGGGGCATAGTTACGCTCATCGACCGTATCAAAAACGCTCGTCACCATATAGAGATCGTCGCCGGCGCCACCGCGCAGCGCATTGGTGCCGCTGCCGCCGTTGAGCGTATCGTTGCCATCGCCACCGCTTAGCGTGTCATTCCCTGCTTGGCCGAGTAAGGTGTCGGCCCCGCCCGCTCCGGTCAGGATGTCATTGCCGCCGGAACCGTAGACGATGTGATCGGTAGCATTGCCGGCTGCGATCGCATCGCCATTGTTGACGTCACCGGTCCGAATCGTGAAGGTTTCGCTGCGCTTGCCACCAAACACGCTGTCAGTCGAACTGATCTGCAGCGTGTAAGTGGTGTTCGCTGCCATGTCCGCACCAGTGCGTGTGATGATGCCTGCGGCGCTGACCGTGAAGTTCGCGCTACCGCCTGCTTCCAGCGCGTACAGGAAGGCGCCCGGTGTGGCATCGCCATCGGTGGAGGTGAGACTGGCGATCACCGTGTTCGCGGCAGGCAGGCCGTTGTTGCCCGGTGTTACGGCACGCCACTGAATGTCGGTGGGTGGCGGACTCATCAGATCGGCAGCGCTGACCGTTACATCGGCAAACCGGAATTGTTCAACGCCGACGACAATGTCGACACCATCGGTTGGAATTAGCACGCCGGCAGCATCCACCGCTGTTGGATCCCGGGTGTCGGTAACTCTATACGCGGTGATAATGCCTTCATCGGCACTCGTGTAGAAGACGCGCCGGACCGTGTAGTCCGCGAGATTGCCGGTGAATACGGCCGTATCGCTTGCAAGCGTATCGGCGCCACCATCGCCGAGCATCTGATTCTTGAACATGTCCGACTTCAGCATTTCGGTGAAGTGCTTGTCGAACCCGACCGCGCCCAGCACGCCCTGACTTAATGCGTCGGTTGCGGCAACGCGGTTGCTCGCACCGGTGTATTCGTCGGTGGCATACATGCTTGCTACGCCCGGTGTGCTCTCATAACGACCAATCAAACTGTCCAGCCGGATCGAGCCACCGATGATGACGTCGTTACCGCCGTTGCCGGTCATGACATCGTTACCCGAACCGCCGATCAACCAGTTGTTTCCGCTGCCGCCTTCGACACCGATCACGGCGCTATCGCCTACCAGCGTATCGTTGTTGCGCGTACCGATCATGCCTTCGATCTGGAACCATGCAGGGCCGGGCAAGGTGCCATCGATCGCCTGCAGCGGATTCGCCTGGTTCTCAAGGTCGGCCAGCACACCGGTTGGGGCCGCATCCCAATCGCTGTAGTCCATCAGATCGAAGCCGGTGTTGGTGAATCCATCGTCGCCGATGACTTCGTCGGGGCCGAAACCAATTGCTTGCGAAGGCCGCCCAGGGCGCAAAATATCGTCGCCCGTACCGCCAAACAACTGATCCTGATCGTTGCCGCCGACGACGAGATCATCGCCATCGTCGCCATAAAGCAGATCACCACCATTGCCGCCGTCAACATAGTCGTTGCCATCGCCGCCACGGGTGAACGGATCGGTATTGCCCTCTCCGTACAGAATGTCATCGCCCGCGCCGCCCGAGAGTTTGTCGATGCCCTCCCCGCCGTAGATGATGTCATTGCCATAGCCGCCGACCAGTTGGTCAAAGCCGCCGATCTCGGTGCCGCTGCCAAACCCGTAGATCGTGTCATCGCCCGCGCCGCCATCGACTAGATCGGCGCCGTCACCCGAGTCGATGAAATCATCGCCATCGCCACCATAGAGTCGGTCATTACCGAAATCGCCGTAGATCTTGTCATTGCCTTCTTCGCCGTAGAACGTATCGTCGCCACTGCGCATGTGAACGAAGTCGGCGCGGTTGGTACCGATCATCACTTCATGCGAATCGGCGCCCGACGTGGGCGTACCCTCGACCGGGTGACTCGCATCGGGCGCCAGATCCGGGCGAAAGTCGCGAATGTAAGTGACACCGCCCACCGTGATCAACGTACCGTTGTTGTTGATGCCGGTGGCAGCCGCGCTGCCATCGGACCAGATGCCAAGCGTCGGGTTGGCGGCAAGCATCTCCGCATACTTGTGCTCGGTCTTGTGGCTATTGACGTTCGCATTGGAGTCTTGCGCGCTGAAATCGTAGTACTTGTCGGCATACGACAGCACGCTGCCATTCAAGTGCGTCAAGCCGGTGTTGCGCTCAACGATATCCTTGAACTGCCCGTTATTGACCTCTTCACCGAACTGCTGACCAAACAGGCGCTGGAGGTAATAGAAGCGGTCGCCATCCATCAGACTTTCAATCTGCACGGTAAAGACCAGATCGAAGGTCGAACCGAGCAAACCGCCTGGCACATGCGCCTCGGCCAGACCACCGATCCAGGTGTCGATCAGATTGAACGCGCTTGCACCAGTGGGAGCACCCGCTTCGTTGTACATAAATGCCATCGCTTGGCTGCCGGTGTAGCCCATCGCCGCGGCATCCGCCTCATCGATACTGCCATCGGCGAGACCCATGATCACCTGCGCCTTCGCCACATCGCCGTCAAACGCATACGCGGCAATGAAATTGACCAATGATTCCGGGTGAATCATGTTCTTGCCGAAGTCACCCTTAATACGCCACGCAGTACATGCCAACAACTCGCAAGAGGTTGACTATCGATTTCAGAGCCTGCGATTTATTCACTTCGAAACCAGATATCGTCGCGTTGCGCGTCGCTTTCCTGCATTTCATTCACAGCGCAGGCCCGATTAATCGCTACTCACCCATCACTGCGACTACATGATGTGAGCTGCTCACCTGTTCCGAGGCAAGCGCCAGAGATGGACCGCACGCGTGTTGCCGGCGGCGCGCACATGCTCGGTGCGATCGGGTTGCCAATCACCGAGGTCATGCCAATGCGAGACGACCCGCGCACCGACGCGCAGTTCTTTGAGAAGTTTCGGCCGCAGCGCGAGATTGAGTTCAGATGATAGAAACATCGTCACGACCGTCGCATCGACCAAAGAGACATCGAGAACGTCCTGGGTACGAAACTCGATACGGTCGAGGATGCCGGCACGACGCGCATTGTCGCGCGCGATCGCTGTGCGTCGGACATCGATATCGATGCAAACACCGCGCGCGCCGTAGACTTTGACCGCCTCGATCACGATGCGTCCATCACCACAACCAAGATCAAAGACCACATCGTTTGGTCCGACATCGGCAAGTCGCAACATGACAGCCACGGCCGCCCTGGGCGTCGGTTCGTATGGGACCACTGCGGGTCGCGGGTCGGCGCGTACGAGCGCTGCGGCCATGCCAAGCAGCGCGATCCCAACCAGCCAGAGAACCCACGGGCGCTTACCCAAGCTTGCATCGGCCATTCATTGATTCCCCTAGTCACTGCCCGCGTTGCATTTGCCCACCAGGGCGCGCCGATGGGCGCATTTGTCATTACACTCACACCACCCGTCTTGAGCGGGGCGCACTGCGCAAAACGCCTTACCAACGCCAGAATCGACCCACTCGTTTCCCAATGGAATCCTTCAACACTCGCCGGCGCATGGTTGTTCGGTCGGTTATTTGGACCTTAACGCTGATCGTCGTCGTGGTAGCGGGTTATTACGCCTACCAATGGTATAGCGCACCGGTCGAAGCCGCGGCACCGGGCGCCAGCAAGGCGGGCAAGGGCAAGAAAGGCGAGGGATTCGGCGCTCGCTCGATTCCGGTTGAGGCGCTCCCCGCACAGGCCGGTGATCTCGTCATTCAATTGAACGGGCTTGGCACGATTACCCCGCTTCGTACCGTTACGGTCAAAGGGCGCGTCGCCGGTCAGCTGCTGCGCGTGCATTTCGAAGAGGGTCAGCTCGTTCGTGAAGGACAACTGCTCGCCGAGATCGATCCCCGCCCCTTCGAAGTACAACTCGCCCAAGCGGAAGGTCAGATGGCGCGCGACCGGGCGCTGCTTGACAACGCGCGCATCGATCTCGCGCGCTATCGCACTTTGTTTGCACAGGATTCGATCGCGAAGCAACAGGTTGATACGCAAGCGGCCCTCGTCCGTCAATATGAAGGCTCGCTTGCCATCAATCAAAGCCAGATCGACAACGCCAAGCTGCAGATTACCTATTCACGGATTACCGCACCAATCAGCGGCCGCGTCGGCTTGCGCCAGATCGATCAAGGCAACATCGTCAGCGGCAATGAGCCCAATGGCCTGGTGGTCATTACGCAGTTGCAACCAATCAGCGCGATTTTCAGCGTGCCGCAGGACCAACTGCCGACGCTCATGAAGCGGGTCCGGTCGGGCGAGAAGCTGATCGTCGAAGCATGGGATCGCGAACAAAAGGTCAATCTTGCGACGGGGCGGCTGGCCTCGGTGGATAATCAAATTGATCCGGCCACCGGCACCGTGAAACTGAAAGCCCAGTTCCCCAATGCCGATGCGAGCCTATTTCCAAACCAATTCGTCAATGCGCGCTTGCAGTTGGACACGCTCAAAGATGCCATCCTGATCTCGACGGCGGCGCTGCAGCGCGGCGCGCAAGGCACCTTCGTCTATGTGGTGAAGC
>CAMDRJ010000119.1 GCA_945906755.1 Klebsiella pneumoniae
TGGCGATCGTCACCGGCGGCGCGCGTGGAATCGGTGCTGCGTATGCCCTAGCACTTGCCAAAGAAGGTGCGCGCGTATGTGCCGCCGACGTGCTCGATGCAAAACCGGTAGCCGATGCCATCAAAAAGGCGGGGGGACAAGCGATTGCCGTGCACTGCGATGTCTCTGACCCGAAATCCGTCCAAGCCATGGTGGCCAGCACCGTCAAAGCGTTCGGCAAGTTGGACATCCTCATCAACAACGCTGCGCTATTTGCCTCGCTTCATCAAAAGCACTTCATGGAGATTTCCAGCGAGGAATGGGACAAGCTTATGTCCGTCAATGTGCGGGGTGTCTTCGAATGCGTGAAGGCCGCGGTCCCGGAAATGCGCAAGAACAAGTACGGCAAGATCGTCAACATCGCGTCTGGCACCGTCTTCAAGGGCACCCCGATGCTGTTGCACTACGTGACCTCCAAGGCAGCGGTCGTGGGGATGACGCGCTGCATGGCCCGCGAACTCGGTGACGACGGCATCTGCGTGAATACGCTTGCGCCGGGCCTTACCGTTAGCGACGGCGTCAAGGAAAATGGCGAATGGACACCGGCGATGCTCGCCATGAACACAGCGACGCGCGCGATCCGTCGAAATCAACAACCGGAAGATCTCACCGGCACGATGGTCTACCTATGCAGCGCCGATAGCGACTTCATGACCGGGCAATGCATCGTGGTGGATGGGGGCTCGGTGGTGCATTGATCGCGAGTCGGCGATCGGTGAAGGGTGAAAGGGTTACGTCATTCCCGCGAAGGCGGGAATCCAGGGAATCCTGTCGCATGACACTGGACCCCCGCCTTCGCGGGGGCGACGATTCTGCCAAGACCACGGCACATTCATTGAATCCACAATCAAAATGAAAACTCTTAGCACCTTCCTCGCATGCATCGCGCTAACCATCAGCACCGCAAGTGCCGTGCTTGCCCAATCATTCCCAAACAAGCCGATTCGTCTCATCGTGCCATTCGCGCCGGGCGGTGGGGTGGATGCGGTCGGCCGTGCGATGGCACAAAAAATTGGCGAGGGACTCGGCCAAACGGTCATCGTCGAGAACCGCGGCGGCGCCGGTGGATCGATCGCCACCGAAGCCGTCGCTCGCGCTACACCCGATGGCTACACGTTGCTGATCACGACGCACGGGCATGCCATCCAGCCTGCATTGCAAAAAACACCTTGGGATCCGCTGCGCGACTTCGCTCCGGTGATGCAAGTGCTGTCGTTCGCTTTCATCATGACGGTCCATCCATCCGTTCCGGCCAAATCGCCCCAAGAGCTGATCGCCTATGCAAAAGCGAACCCCGGAAAACTAACCTACGGATCATCGTGGCCGGGTGGGCCGATTCATTTCGCGATGGAAATTTTCAAGAACGTCGCGGGCATAGATATCGTGCATGTGCCCTATAAAGGGAATGGCCCGATGACGGCCGCACTCATCGCCGGTGAGGTGAGCATGGCAATGGACAGCATGGCGGTCTCGCTACCGCAAGTGCGCGCCGGCAAGCTACGCGGCCTCGCCGTGAGCAGTACCAAGCGCTGGCCTCTTGCACCGGAGATCCCGACGCTCGCCGAAAGTGCGCTACCCGGCTATGAAGAAGTCGGCTGGCACGGCATCCTAGCGCCGGCCGGCACACCACCAGAGATCGTCGCGCGATTGCACCGCGAACTCGCCAAGGCCAACGCATCGCCTGACATGCGGGACCGCCTGCTTGGTCTTGGCTTTGAACCGATGATCAACTCACCGGATGAATTCACTAGCCGAATTCGGGCTGATGTCGCCAAGTACGCGAAGATTGTTAGGGACGTTGGGATACGGGGGGAGTAAATACCCGAGCCGATTCGTCAACCAAGCGCCCCGTGTAGTGGGTAGTTATGCGCGCGATTGCCAGATGCGCAGGCTAATCTAGCAAACCGAGTCTTAATGGACGAACGAACCTCTTCCCAAGGAACGACGTCGTCAGGGTTGGCTTTATGGTCTGCAAGGCGACGGTCGAGTTCGACTTCCTGTGAATCTGTAACAGGAGTGGACGCGGCAATGCTGTCCCAGAGCTCCTCGACGAGGTCCAGGCGTTCAGCAACGGTTAGCTGCTCGATTCCAAGTGATTTCATCGAAACACTCATGGACGTCTCCTACCGGTCGTGTAATGGGACCAAAGTCGCCCCGCGAACGACATTTAAGCGTATATCTTCAATCATCAATGCACACCTTGAAACTAGCTGGTGAATGTTTACGACTGATTTCTCCCGGCATCGGGCCGAACCGGGGGGAAAGCCCGTCACCCTTCACGCTCGCTTCGCCCATTCAATCGCCTGAATCAATCGGTCATCACCCCAAAAGATCTCACCGTCCACCCAGAAAGTCGGCGACCCGAACATCTTTCGCGCGCGAGCCTCCTCCGTTGCAGCAACGAGTTCCGCCTCATACTCGGGTTGCCTCGCTCGTTCCAGTACCTTTTTCGCGTCTTGCCCGATATCGCGAAGCGCATCAGCCAAGTTGTTACCCACACCGATCGGCTTTGCTTCGACGAAATTCATCGTGAACACGCGGCGGGTGAACGCAGCACCCCAACCCTCACGCAAGCCAAGTAATCCAACCCAAGCCGTCTCGCGCCATCGAGTCGGATAAATCAACGGCTTGACATACGGCAATCCGTGTTCCGCTGCCCGGCGCTCCAGGTCGCGCCACATGTAGGCGAGCTTGGCCTGGTTCCCAAATGGGCCACCCCAATTCGCAGGCCGTGGCGTCCCAGGTGGGAAATCTAACGCAGCTCGATCAAAGGGCCGCCAAATCACATTCAGACCGGCCTCCGTAGCGAGACGCTCGACTCGCATGACCGACAGGTAGGTATACGTGCTGCCGTATGTGAACCAAAATTCGATGCTTCTGGATTTCATTTTGATCGCTCCGATAGGTCGGACCTTGCGATTGAGGAGGATGCCACTCGCTTCACGCAAACGTCTGCGCAAGCACACCCCGATAGCGCACGATCAAACCAGTGAGCGGATGGCTCAGTGCAACGTCAAATTTGAATTTCTCGTCCTGCACTGATTCAACCGCGGTCGCACGCGGGCCTAATAACAACGGCAGCGATATGCCGAATACCCCCCAACGGCGAACAATGTATCGCAAGTTCTCGCCCTCCACGACCAGCGCCATGTCAACGAAGACCGGGCCAAATCTCTCATTCAGGAGCCACTCGCTGCGCCCACGGCCACGACGTTGAACACTGGAAAACGTCCGGCCGCTGCAGTTCCGAACCCATCGCTCGCCATCGCCATCAACCGATAGCTTCACCGTGATGCTCTGGTCGGCGCCCGGCTTTGGAAAACCGACCAAAGTGGCGATCAACCACGCGAGCGAATTGCGCCCGCGTTCGACCGTGCAACGGCCGCTAAAGTGCGATACGGATGTCACTGCATGCAATTGCCGAATTTCGGGGGCCAATTGATCCCAAGACGAACCCAGCACACGTTGGTATAGAGGCACATCCGGCACGGGAAATCGTTCGCGAATACCGGTGTAAATCGTCTGCTGCGAAAACAAGGCCTCGTACGCCGATAGATCGACGTCTGAGATTGCAGTGCGCGCGCCCGCAGGAGGCATATCGCCGGTCAACGCCTTTCTGAGAATTGCCTCGACGGCCATACAAGGAATCAGTGGTCCGTCGTCTCCTTCGGCGAGTAAATGCCATTCGCGCAAGACGGGCGCCCCGTCCGGATCTTCGCCACGAACTTCCACAAACATACCGCCGCGGTGCTCGCCCCAACGCACGTGGTTGGTAACGAAGTGCATGACGCGCGCCATCCAGGAAAGCGACGGCAGAATACGGCAACGAACCAGCCAGGCAAAGACCGTGAGTGCCCAATGCAAGGGAGAAGGAACCGGTGCGGCCCCCATCCAGACATCCGTTGCGTGCGGCCACATTTCGGCCAGCGTGCGCAGATCAGGGACCTCGACGAGCGAGAAACGCCTCCGCTCAAGCGGAACCCGACCGGGCACGGCGATGACGAATTGCGAGAATTGCGTGAATGGATATCCCGTTGTAACTTCGCCTTGCTGCTTGAGGGAAATGCGTTGCCCGGCGTAGCTCCCAATTGCGCGGATGACATTCAGACCCACACCCGCATAGGGCGACGGCGCGATGCCGCCACGGATGGATTGAATCCGTGAAATGCCGGTTGATAATCGGCGAACGACCGCGGCAGTTAGGACCGGAAAGCTCGACACACCCGATAAAACGTAGACGCTTGCGGATCGAGCAGCGGCATCAAACTTCGCGACACCGGCAACGAAGTCGGACCCATCCGCCAAATCAAGGTAGTGGATCCCGCATTCGATACAGTGCTCGATCAGTCGGTATGCGTGACTACCGTACGCTTGAAAGGGACCGCTCGCATCGACGACAACCGTCGGATTAAGCAACTTCAATTGCTGGACGTCGTCACTCGATCGATCGAAGAGGGTTGGAATGAGCTTTGCGGAGGAGCGTGAGCGTCGTGCACAGTATTCGTTTGCACGTGACAGCGAACGTCCCGCGACAAGCAATGTGAACCTGCCGTCGTCTTCCAACAGCTCGACCAGGCGGCCACCAAAAATGCCGTACCCACCGACAATCAAAATGCGCACGTCTGTGTTCAACCCAAAAACCGGTCACGATCGGCCGGATCACCGAGAAAACAGGTTGACTGCGAACCGAACCACCGCAGCCGATTGCGTGCTACCCAGTCATACAACCAATCGAGTAGCGTCCGCGGCACAACTCGCAGCAATAGGGCCATGGACCATGGAAACCCCAGGAGCGCAAACATGCGAATCGAACCGTCGGATTTGATCCAGAATCGACCGTTCTGCACCAGAACATTGGTCTCGAAACGAATCGGGTCCAGATTGAGATGGCGGTAGATCGCTTGACCAAGCGGAGTCTGCGCGGCCAGCAGGCGAAATACCGCCCGGCGATCATGCCGAATAATGAAGCGCGCGAATCCTGAGCAGAGTACGCAATGACCGTCGAAGATAATGATCGGTCGATCGTCGGGAAAATCGGGAATGGCCGGGTCGCCCCTATAACTATAAGCCTTGCGTTGATTCCTATGCAGCTGTGTTCGCATCACCGGCTCGCGCTCTGTAGGCTAGCACTATCGCATAGGTCTTCGATTCAAAGCGCGCGGGCGTTACGCGCCCTGCCGATGACTATCTTCTCGCCGCCCGAAGAATTCCAAAAGCAGAGCGAAGCGTCGTTCGCTCTGATTCCT
Organism: Klebsiella pneumoniae; assembly: GCA_945906755.1. GTDB lineage: Bacteria > Pseudomonadota > Gammaproteobacteria > Burkholderiales > SG8-39 > SHXR01. Next base: position 5,286 of record CAMDRJ010000119.1, read on the forward strand.
TCGAAGAAGACGTTCGACGGTTCTCGACCTTATCTACCCGAAGCCGGAGCAGGCTTTGCGGCGCCGTGCGTAACCGTTACGTTGGTGCCATTGATCAAGTCAAACGTAAGGTCTTGCCGAAATCCCATTGGCCAGTAGATGAGCGCATAGGGAGGCCAGAATATCGAGACCGGTCGAAACTGTGAGGGGACCCTGCCTCGCTGAATGGTCGCACCATCCTTTTCAAGTCGATAGTGGACGCCCGGCGCAGCGTTCCAAAAGAATGGACGAGTCCTTACGGCGCCGTCCGGACCGACCTCGGCTTGCTGTTCTTCGACATAGAGCACCGTATTCGCCGGAATATTGAAATAGCCGACGGTGCTGCAACCGGTAGCGACTAAGCAAAACAGGACTACAAAAACCCGCGCGACGATTCTCATTCTTTCTCCTATTTCGTTGCACCCAATGGACCAAATTCGACGACCGAAACTTCTAAGCCTTCACCCTCCCGGCGCCGGCGATCGCTAGGCCAGACAATCGAACCCGTGCATTGCCCGGGTGCCTAGAGACTGGAATACGTGGTGCGTCCCCTATTACCCACAGAAAATCGTGGTGCGTCCCCTATAATTCGATGACGCCTTTGGTTAGAGCGCACTCTTTACGCGCGGCACAGGGGTCTTTGCTAGGCGCTCAGCCATCCGCGTTTGCCAACCCGGCCCGGTCGCCCGCCAACGTGAGATGACTTCGGCAGGCAGTCGCAAGCTGATGAGTTGACGTGGATTCGCCGCACGTGGGCGTCCACCGCGCTTAACAACGGCTCGCTTGAGCATATCGTCCGTAAGCTCAGGAATCTCTCGGTACTCGGCCGGTTTGATCACATGCGCGTCGACCCGCACAAATTTAGAGCCCAAAGTACGACGCGAGGCGGGTTTGCTCACGATCATTTGCCTTTCGCATGCTAAAGACGTGGCGAACCGAGCCACGCGGGGAGTAACCGACTACGACCAACCTGCCCGCAAGCAGACCGAAGCACAGGATTCGGCGTTCACCGTACGCCTTGCGCGTATCCTCAACCTCGACGGTCATTCCTTCGAAGACTGCAATCGCATCTGCGAAGTCCAATCCTCGTTCGGCGAGCGTCCGATTGGGTTTGTCGGGATCGTAAGAAATACGCACGGAGTTATTGTATTTACATTAACCTCGCGTAGCAAGCCTCAAAATTGATCGTGTCACAACCCCTACGCCACCGCCCGCAACGTCTTCTCCGCCTCGATCGATCGCCTGAGGATGTTGATCGCCTGAATGCCGCCCGCATCGCCGCCGACATCGACTCTCCCCCGCCCCGGCGCCTGATCCATTCGCATTTGCTGTAGCTCGAAGACTTCCCAATCTTGCGTGAACGCCATCTCGATTTGGCCGAACACCATGTCGGTCAATGCTTGATTCTTGGGCTGCATGTCCTGCCCCTGCGCCCAGAAGTAATGAGTGGTTTTTTCCGTTTCTGGCGTGATCAGGTTGAGATTGAAGAATCCGATGCCGCCCAACTTGCCGCCTTCCGGTGCGCCGTGTGCCGCGATCTTCTCGCGGGCGTTCTGCCCGTGCGGTGCGGCGCCGGTCCATAGGCGCACCACGGATGGCTCGACCCATCGGATGATCTGCCAGCGATCGACCTTGCCGGTGAAGTTGCCCGCTTTGACATAGGTGGGTGGCGGGTCGGAATTCATCATCCAGCGACTCACCTGCACTTCGCGTTCCCAGCGCTCCGTCTTTACTACAGGGCTGTCGATCAGGGCGTAGTTGCCGATGGTCGAGGCATGCACGAAGGTGAGATGCGTGAGATCGAGCAGATTCTCGATGATGAGTTCGTAGTTGCCGCGCACGTAGTAGCGCGCGCCTCTCCAGCCGAATTGCGGATCGCTGGTCGGTAGTTCCGGGATCTTCGACATGTCGGCGGTGGCCGCATCGCCCATCCAGATGAAGACCACGCTATGGCGTTCGACGACTGCATAGTGGCGAACGCGCGCGTTCTGCGGGATCTCCCGTTGCGACGGGATCAGCACGCATTTGCCGGTGCAGTCGTATTCGAAGCCGTGATAGCCGCACTTGATGAAATCACCCGCGACCGTGCCCTTGCTCAGCGGAAAAAGACGATGGCAGCAACGATCTTCCACCGCGCCGACCTTCCCGCTCTGATCGCGCCAGAACACGATCTGATCGCCGCAAATGGTGCGAGCCAATAGCTGGCCGCTCGACAATTCACTAGCCCAGGCCGCCACATACCAAGCATTGCGCAAGAACATGTTCTTTCCCCCTCGGATGCCAAACCACGAGGCCCAAATGTAGGAGTGTGCGGGCGTGCTGTCAAACTGCCGTCTGGGCGGCTTGTTATGATGAGGCACACCCTCTTCTGGATCTGCCATGCGCTTTGCCTATTTCCTGTTTTTTCATGATCGCACGGCTCCGACCATGCGAATTACACCTAGCGAAGAGGCGCGCGTCATTGAACTGGTGCGGTCCACCCCTCACCTCGCGCGGGGACTCATCTTTACGCCCACCCAGGCGAGCGATCCCTATTTGAATGATGGTCCGTCACCGCAGCTGGCTCTTGAGCTTTATTTCGATGACATCGCGGCGCTTGAGGATGCGCTCGCTCCGGACGGCCACTTACAGGCGCTGGCCGCGCCAAATGCGTTGCCAAGCCTTACCCGCGCGACCATTCAACAGCAGGCGATGCTTTCACGGCCGTATCCGGTGCCGATACCCAATCCGGTACACAACGCAGACGACCTGCGTTGCACCTATCTCGTCGAGTATCCCGGGCAAGCCGAGGATTTGAACGCCTGGCTCTGGTACTACATTCAGCACCATCCGCAACTGATGGCGAAATTCGAAGGTATTCGGGAAATCGAGATCTGCACGCGCATCGATTGGTGCGGATTCTTGCCGTGGCCGCGCGCGAACGTGATGCAGCGAAACAAGGTGGTGTTCGACAACCCGGCGGCCCTGCAGGCCTCGCTTAACTCACCGGTGCGGCATGCGATGCGCGAGGACTTCCACAAATTCCCGCCTTTTACCGGCGGGAATCTGCACTTTCCGATGATTACCCGTGAGGTCTAGCGGCGCTACTTCTTACCGCCGCCATCGATGCTGTACTTTCCTGGGCCACTCACCGCGACATACAACATTCCGCCGATCACGCAGAGGTTCTTGAGAAAGTGGTTCATTTGGTTGGCGTAGGCCGCCGCATCGAACGTCCAGAACGCATGAAAGATCGGCGTGATCACCGCGACAAAAATGGCGAGGACGATTGCAATATCACGCGTCCGCCAACCTAGGAGCAGCATCAGGCCGCCGACAATCTCAAGAGCAATGGCGGCAATAGCCAGCTGCTCGGCGAACGGCACTCCATTCTTCGCCATGTAGGCGGCCGTCCCGGCCACGTTAAGTGCCTTCCGAATGCCGGCCACGATAAAAATAGCAGCCAGCAACGCACGACCCAGCAGTTGCAGATAATTCCGCGTCGATTCACTCATGTTTGTCTCCCCGATTGTTGTAGATGTAGCTGTTCAACCTAAATGCTTGCGAAAAAAATCCACGCTGAGGCCAAGCGCACGATCGGCGTCGGCCTGCCGGTACGGACGCCCGCCTTTTCTAGCGAAGGCATGATCGGCGTCAGGATACTTGTGAATGGTAACCAGCGGATTTGGCGCGAGCCGCCGCTCAATTAAATCGTTGACCTCGGCCTGCACCCAACGATCCTTCATCGCCATATGCAGCATGAATGGCCGATGCAGATTCGGGGCTTCCTTGATGCGATGCTCGATGTAAGTGCCATAGTAGGCCACCGCGCAATCGATATCGGTGCGGCAGCACATCAGGTAGCAGAGCTTCCCGCCCAGGCAGTAGCCCACCGCGCCGACCTTGCCGTTGCACTCTTTCAAGTTCTCGAGGTATCGCCACGCCCCGACCATGTCTTTCACGCCGAGGTCATAGTCGAAGTCGTAGTAGAGATCGAACGCCTTCTTGCCGTCTTCGGCGCTGTGATCCGACAACTCAACGCCGGGCTCTTGTCGCCAAAAGAGATCCGGCACGAGGCAGATGAATCCTGCTTCGGCGAACTCATGGGCATGGTGGCGCATGGTGTCATTGACGCCCCAGATTTCCATGATCGCAATCACCGCACCGGCTGGCTTGCCATCGGGAATCGCGAGGTACGCGCCCATGGCGCCGTCTTTGAGCGGCACCGTTACGTTTTGGGTTCTCATCGGCGCACTCGCTATTGATTAATTGAGTCGAAGTAGTTTGCGGGCATTCCCGCTGAAAATTCTCTCTTGCTCGGCCTTCGCGATCGGCAACGCCTGCACCGCTTTGATGGTCGAACCGATCAGCGCCCTGCCCTTGTCGGCGTCAAACGGTGCATCGGTCGCGAACACTGCATGGTCGGTGTGAAAGAACGAATGGCCGCAACGCGTTGCTTCGACGCTGCCATTGAGCGCGGTGTCGGCGTACAGCATGCGGTAGTAGTCGATCAGGGGCTTTTTCAGGCCGGCCTTCGCGGCGGCTGGATTATGTGTGGCCGTGCCGCTGAAAATCTGATCAAACCCAAGTTCGATCTTGGCGGAAAAATACGGAATCATGCCGCCCATATGATGCGTGATGATCTTGAGGCCGGGCAGTTCGTCGTAGAGACCGGAAAAAATCAACCGCGTCACGCATGCAGTGGTCTCATAGGGCCAGCCGAAGGTAAACCAGATTTCGTCTTCGGATTTCTGCTCGGTTGAGTAATCAGAAAAATGCGGCCCGCGGATCGGATGAATCCAGACCGGCAGATCGTGCTTTGCCATGGCCTGGAAGATCGGCCGAAATTCCGGTGCGCTAAGCGGCTTGCCAAGAACATTGGTGAACACTTGAATGCCGCGCGCGCCGAGTTGATTGATCGCGCGATCGATTTCAACCAGGCAGGCATCGACGTTGTTCATCGGCATCGACGCGATAAAGCATGGGAATTTGTCCGGATACTTACGGCAAAGATCGGCCAGACCATCGTTAGCGATCCGCGCAAGCTCAGGGGTCAGCTTCGCCGACCCAAGCACTTCGATCGGGGGATTGGAAAGCGACAGCACTTGCTGGTAATCGCCGAATTCATCCATCAAGCGACGGCGCGCATCGGTGTCCCATAGCGTGGGCAGGCCCGGAAATAACGAGAGGGCCATATGACCTGGCACCAGATCGCTCAACCGATCGAAGATCGTTTTGGGCATGAAGTGATTGAATACGTCGAGCATCATTGGCGAGACTCCTCAGGCAGCAAAATACGTAATGGTTGAAGCCTAGCTTCTACATCGGACCCGCGCAAGGCGGGCATCACTAAAGGATACCGGTGACGATTTTCGGGAAAAACAGCATCAACACCAGCAACACCATCATCGCTAGCACAAACGGAAACGCACCGGCGAATACGTCATTCAAAGTGATGCGTGGATCGTTGAGCGTGCTCTTCACGGTAAACACCGCGATGCCAAGCGGTGGCGTGAGAATACCGATTTCCACCGCCACCACCATCAGCACGCCAAACCAAATCAGGTCGGCATTGAACGCTTGCAGAATCGGCAACATCACCGGCACCGTCAAAAGAATAATCGAAAATGAATCGAGGAAGGTCCCAAGGACCAGTACCAGCAGCAGGTAAAGACCGATCGTAATGTAGAACCCAAGCTTGGCTGCGACCACCCAATCGGCCACGGTGCCCGGCAATCCAGACATCGCAAGCATCCGGCTGTACATGCTGGCCGCGACGAAGATAATGCAAATCGTCGCAGTCACCGCGCCGGTTTCCGAGAGCACGTTCCAGAACACCCGCGAGCTGAGCCGTCCACGCGCTATCGCGATCACAAAGGCGCCGAGCGCACCGATCGCCGCTGCCTCGGTAGGCGTGAACAGGCCGCCATAGATGCCGCCGATGACCAGTGCAATCAATCCTGCGATCGGACCGAGCAGCACCAGCAACCGCAGCGGTGACAGCATCTCGCTCGCGTCGGGCGCACGCGGGGCACCAACGAAGCCCGGCATATAGCGCGTCATCGCGAGGATCGCCACCGAGAACATCACCGCCAGCACGATACCTGGGACCACGCCAGCGAGGAACAATTTGCCAACCGATTGTTCGGCCACGATGCCGTAGACGATAAGCAAAATGCTTGGCGGGATCAGCATGCCAAGCACCGAGCTGCCAGCAACCACGCCAACCGCGAATCGGGGTCGGTAACCCAGGCGCAGCATTTCCGGTACGGCGATCTTCGTGAAGACGGTTGCGGATGCGATCGACACACCGGTTACCGCGGCAAAGACCGCATTGGCCGCGACGGTGGCAATCGCCAATCCACCCAGCACACGCCGGAACAATTGGTTCGCAGCGATATAGACATCGCGGCCGAGATCGGCGACTGATACCAGCGCACCCATCAGCACAAACAGCGGGATCACGCCGAAATCGTAGCTTGCGATGCTGTCGGCCGCCGCAATCGCGAGCAGATTGGTCGCCACTTCGAATGTGCCGCGAATTGCCCATACACCGACCAGCGAGGCTAAGCCAAGCGCAACCGCGACATGCAGCCCCGCATAGATCATCACCAATATCGCGATGATCGAGACCAAACCGATTTCACCGGGCGTCAATGCCGGCCCCTAGGTCGGTGCATCGCCCACCCACGGTGCGCCCATGGCGGCCTGCCGCGCTTTGTCGAATGCGAGGCGCAGGTACACGAGTAGAACCAGCACGCACCCGACCACCACCACCGATTTGACCGGCCAGATCGGCATCGTGAAATAGCCCGATACGCCGATGAACGTTTCGGCCTTAACCGCCTCAATGACCAACGGATACGCCGCATACGCAGTGGCCGCAAACAGCACGCAGCCGGCCAGCGCAAACACACTCTCTAAAGCGTGCGCGTAAGCGGGCCGGCGTTTGCCAAGAAAGACGAGGAACGAATCGGAGCGGATCATCCGGCCGGAGCGCAGCGCATGCGCCAATTGCAGAAAGACGATCGCGATGATCGATGCACCGACCATCTCCGGCACGCCACGCACTGGGGAGCCCAGGCCGCGGCCAATGACATCACTCGTGATCAACAACATGGCAGCAACGATGAGCAGCGTACCGGCGTGATTGAGCCAGCGGCTCACGCCGTCAAGTGCCATCCCAAGTAGCTTCATCATCCTCAAGCAACCCAACGACCATTCAGAGCTGTCAATCGCGACAGGCGCAGGCCGCTACTTTTTCACTTCCCAGTTGCGCAACGGTTGCTCACCCCGTTTGCGAACCGCAGCCAGATAGTCATCGAGCACCTGCCGTGCGGGCAAGCCCTTTGCTTCGAGCGGTTGCACCCATTCCTGCGCGAGATCGGGCAATGCGTTGACCCATTCCCTGCGCGCTGCCGTATCGAGTGCGGTGATTTTCATGCCGGCTTTGGTCATGGTGTCGATGCCGGAGTTGGCCAAGGCCACCAACCCTTCGGCGGTCTTGACGCGATATTCGGCGGCGACATCGCGCAGAACTTTCTGGACTTCAGGCGGTAGCGCGGCCATCGGTTTTTTCGCAATCGCGAGTGCACCAAACACCGCCACGCCAAAGTCGACCTTGAGCATGTACGGCGCCACTTCATTGACCTTGCCCACGAATGCCAACGTGGGCAGATACAACTGACCTTCGATCACGCCGGTCTGGATGTCGTTGTAGACCTTGTCCGGGGTGTTGACCACCGGCACGACACCGCTGCCTTTCAACCAAGTGAGATTGATGCCAACGCCACCGATCTTCATGCCCTTCAAATCGGCCATCTTCTGCACCGGCTTCCTCGTGAATAAATCGAGGCCCTCGATGCCAACGCTCGCAAGCGGAACCAGCCC
>CAMDRJ010000120.1 GCA_945906755.1 Klebsiella pneumoniae
CATCATGTCGAAGAACGTCAAGCACGCCCGCCTTCTTATTCTCGGTTCCGGTCCCGCCGGTTATTCGGCCGCCGTCTATGCGGCGCGCGCCAATTTGAAACCAGTGCTCATCACAGGATTAGCGCCTGGCGGGCAATTGACGACCACCACCGACGTTGACAATTGGCCGGCCGATTTCGATGGCGTGCAAGGTCCGGCATTGATGGAGCGCTTCCAAAAACATGCCGAGCGCTTCGATACCGAAATCATCTTTGATCACATCGCCAGTGCGCACCTCACTGAGCGTCCGATCCGTTTGGAAGGCGACTCCGCCACCTACACCTGCGACGCGCTCATCATCGCAACCGGAGCATCGGCGAGGTACCTCGGCCTTCCCTCCGAGCAGAAGTTTCTCGGTAAGGGCGTTTCGGCCTGCGCCACCTGCGATGGATTTTTTTATCGTGGCCAGGATGTCGCGGTAATTGGCGGTGGCAATACCGCGGTCGAGGAAGCCTTGTATCTCTCCAATATTGCCAAGCATGTGACGCTGGTGCACCGGCGCGACAAGCTGCGCGCCGAAAAAATCATGCAAGAGAAGCTGTTTGGCCGCGCCAATGTCAGCCTCGCCTGGAACCATGCACTCGATGAAGTGGTGGGCGATGACAAGGGCGTCACCGGGATTCGCATTCGCGGCGTCAAAGACAATACGGTGCAAGAGCTTAAAGTCCACGGGCTCTTCGTCGCCATCGGCCACACGCCCAATACGCAAATTTTCGAGGGGCAACTTGCCATGGAAGGCGGCTACATCATTACCAAGGGTGGACGTCTCGGCGATGCAACCGCCACCACCATACCGGGCATCTTCGCGGCGGGCGATGTGCAAGACCATATCTACCGGCAGGCCGTCACCAGCGCAGGCTCCGGATGCATGGCGGCACTCGATGCCGAGCGGTATCTTGACGCGCTGGGTGAGGCATAGACGGCAACGGCGAAGCGCGCTCAAGCTACGCGAGCGGCCAAGATGAAACGATCAAAATCTTTGATACCCGCAGGCGATACGGCGCTATTTCAGGCCGCCGTAAGAGGCACGACCCCGATCGCGGATGTCGGCCGGATTTCGGTGTCGCGACAGCAACCTACGCCGATCCAATCGATGATCGACGGCTTCGATCCAATCGACGAGTTACGGAACACCGGGGCGAGCACCGATCTTGCGCAGGGCGCCGATACGAACGTGTCATTCATTCGCGATGGATTTTCGCCGCTCATCGTGCGCAGGCTACGCCGCGGTGAGTGGCCCGTCGAAGATGAACTCGACTTACACGGCGCGAGCCAGCCCGAAGCTCGCGCGCTGCTTGGCGATTTTCTCAAGCGCGCCGCGCGCGGCCGCCGATATTGCGTGCGCATCATTCACGGCAAAGGCATTGGCTCCGTCAATCGGGTGCCGGTATTGAAAATCAAGGTGAGACACTGGCTCGCCAGTCGCGATGATGTGATCGCCTATTGCGAAGCGCCGCCCGCCATGGGCGGCGGCGGGGCGTTACTGGTGCTAATGAAGCGCTAGGGCATCACTCAATCAGCGTTTCCGTAGCGAAACGCTAGACTGCGGCTTCGTTCTGCTCACCGGTCCGGATACGAACCACTTGCAGCACCTCGGTCACGAAGATCTTGCCATCGCCAATCTTGCCGGTGCGCGCGGACTTGATAATCGCTTCGACCACCCCTTCGACGAGATTGTCGGTCACGACCACCTCGATCTTTACCTTGGGCAGAAAGTCCACGACGTACTCGGCACCTCGGTACAGCTCAGTGTGGCCCTTTTGGCGCCCGAACCCCTTCACCTCGGTAACGGTGAGTCCGCTGACCCCAACCTCGGCAAGCGCCTCGCGCACTTCATCGAGTTTGAACGGTTTGACGACGGCTTCGATCTTTTTCATCGTGCAGCGACCAGGGTGGGAATGGGCGAGGAAGTATATAGCAGACGGCGATATTGACGCCGCACGAGGACGCGCCGACGGGACCAACCGGCACGCACCATCGCAGCGCAGGCCAGTGCACCCAACCATTTGCCATGTCCGGGAGCGCGGTAGACAATCGCGGCATTCCACCTCAAATAAAGCAGTGCATCGATGATCAGCCAAAGTCTTGCCGAAGCCGAGGCCGCGCGTTGAGTCCTCGCGGTCCCACTATTCGCATCGTCGAGACCCTTAGCGGCATCGAACCGGCCGCATGGAACGCCTTGGCGGGCGACCATCCGATGCTATCGCACGGCTTTCTGCATGCAATGCATGAAACCGGCTGCGCCTCAGCCAAAGCCGGTTGGCATCCGCAATTCATCACCGCATGGGATGGTCAGACCCTGGTCGGTGCGATGCCTCTTTATTTGAAGTCCCATTCATACGGCGAATATATATTCGACTGGGCCTGGGCAGACGCCTATCAACGGAACGGTCTTGACTACTACCCAAAACTATTGAGCGCGATTCCGTTTTCACCGGTTGGTGCCTCGAAACTTTTGGCGGCCGATGACATCACGCGACATGCCCTGATCAAGGCAGCGCTTGCCTTCGCGCAAGAAACTTCGTCGCTTCATATCTTGTTCCCGACCGAAGCCGAACTATCCTTGCTGGAGGGCGAGCAGATGCTCACCCGTCGCGGTGTCCAGTTCCATTGGTTCAATGATCGCTACGCCAGCTTTGATGATTTCCTGGCCCGCTTTTCCCATGACAAGCGCAAAAAAATCAAACAGGAGCGCCGTAAAGTACGGGACGCCGGCATCACCTTCAAGTGGCTGGTCGGCGCCGATATCACCACCGCAGACTGGGCCTTTTTCAATCGCTGTTACCGGTCCACTTATCGCGCACACCACTCGACGCCTTATCTCAATCTCGATTTTTTCCATGAGATCGGCGCGCAGCTTCCCGACAACTTGCTGATGGTCGTCGCCTTCCAAGACGGTCAACCGATTGCCGCAGCCTTCAATGTGTTCAACAACAAAACCCTTTACGGACGCTACTGGGGCACCACTGGATTTCACTCCGGACTGCACTTCGAAACCTGCTATTACCAGGCGATCGCGTTTTGCATCGAGCGCGGCATCGAGGTGTTCGAAGGCGGCGCCCAAGGCGAGCACAAGCTTGCACGCGGCTTCACGCCGGTAGAGATTCGCTCGGCCCACTGGCTGAAGCATCCACAATTCGCAGTCGCCATCGAGCGTTTCCTCGATAAGGAAGCAAAGGGCATCGCGCACTATATTGACGAGTTGAATGAGCACACGCCCTTTAAGACAGTGAAGGGTGAAGACGTGAATGGTGAAAAGTGAAAGGACTCCCATGCGACTAACAGGTAAATCAATCATCGTCACCGGCGCTGGATCGGGCATTGGCGCCGGGATCGCGAAATTATTTGGTGAGCAGCGCGCGTATCTCATCGTCAACGATATCAACGCGCAAGCGGGCGAGCAAATTACGGCAGACATCAACGCGGATGGCGGGACGGCCCGTTTCGTTCAAGGCGATGTCACCACGGCTGCTGATTGGGCGCGATTGGTCGATGCCGCAACATCTGCGTATGGTCGGCTCGACAGCGTGATCAACAACGCCGGCTGGACCTACTCGGCCAAGTCCACGATCCTGGTGACCGAAGCGGAATTCGACAAGACCTTCGCGATCAACGTGAAGAGCATCCTGCTCGCGGCGCAACACGCTATTCCGATCTATCAGCGACAAGGCGGCGGCAACTTCGTCAACATCGCCTCCACCGCCGGCATCCGACCACGCCCGAACCTTGGGGTCTACAACGCCTCGAAGGCGGCGGTCATCAATCTTTCCAAATCGCTTGCGGTGGAATTCGGACCGGCGAATATTCGCGTCAATTGCGTGAACCCGGTGTTCAATCCCGATACGGCCCTATCCAGCGGATTCGCCGGCGGGCCGGTTGATGAGGCGGCCAAAGCGCGCTTTCGGAGCACGATTCCAATGGGACGCTTTTCGACCGCGCTCGATGTCGCGCAGGCCTGCCTTTATCTGGCAAGCGATGAGGCGTCGCTCGTCAGTGGCGCATGTATCGAGGTGGACGGCGCGCGCTGCGTTTAGCGCTTGACCACGCCGCCCAACAATGCCGCGACCTGGGGCCGTTTGGCGCCAACCCGTTCGACCGGTTGTGGCGTCGAGGGTGTGACGCCGATGCCTGGCTCGTAAGGTTTCGAGAATATTGGGTCGCTCGGTGCCTTGCGGCGTGCGCCCCGCGCACCGTTTCGATTCGCATCATCGCGGGCCGGCTCGCTGCGGCGCGGTTCCAGACGATGCGTCATCCGATCATGTTCCGGACCGCGTGACGGACGTCGCTCGTTGATTGGCACGATCGACGCGGCATCGCGACCATCGGGGGCAAAGCCCTCGACGATCACCCGATCGATCCGGCGCTTCAACATTTTTTCGATGTCGGCAAGCTTTTCCTGATCCTCAGGGCACACGAGCGAGAGCGCTTCACCCTCTTTGCCCGCGCGCCCGGTCCGCCCGATCCGGTGTACATAATCGTCTGGCGTATTCGGCAAATCGAAGTTCACCACCATCGGCAACTCTTCGATATCGAGCCCGCGTGCCGCCACGTCGGTGGCTACTAGCACGCCGACCTTGCCGGCCTTGAAGGCCTCCAGCGCTTCCATCCGCTCAGTCTGCGTCTTGTCGCCGTGAATGGCGGCGGCATGCACGCCTTCCTTGTTCAACTGGTAGGCGAGTCGATTACAACCCATGCGGGTACCGGTAAACACCAATACCTGATGCATCGCCCGCTCGCGGATCAGGTGAATCAACATTTCGCGTTTGCGCTCGCGTGCGACCGGATGCACGCGATGCACGACGCCATCGGCCACCGCGTTCCGCTTGGCGACCTGGATCGTCACCGGATTTTTCAACAGTGTATCGGCGAGCTTCTTGACATCTTCCGGAAAGGTCGCGGAGAACAAGAGGCTTTGGCGCGCGGCGGGCAAGAGCGCGATGATCCGCTTGATATCGGGAATGAAGCCCATGTCGAGCATGCGATCGGCTTCATCGAGCACGAACACTTCGACTTGGCTCAGATTGACCGTGCGCTGCTGCACGTGATCGAGCAACCGACCGGGCGTGGCCACCAGTACTTCGACACCTTGGCGAAGGATTGCCATCTGCGGATCGATCGGCACCCCGCCATAGATGCAGGTACTGCGCAGATTCGAATACTTGGCGTAGGCCTGAACACTTTCCTCGACCTGCGCGGCGAGTTCACGCGTCGGTGCAAGAATGAGCGCGCGGATTTGATGGCGCGCGGGCGATGTACTCGTATTGGCGTGCCGGATCAGCTTATGCAGGATCGGCAGCGTGAATCCGGCCGTCTTGCCGGTACCCGTTTGCGCACCACCCATCATGTCCAGCCCGGACAGCACCACTGGGATCGCCTGCGCCTGAATGGGCGTAGGCTCGGTATAACCTTGCTCGGCAACCGCCCGCAAGATGGGCTCGGCGAGACCTAACTCAGCAAAAGAACTCAAACCATTGACCTTTGGACTTCCCGAAATTTTCGGATGACCCGACTTTGGACGACCCGGCGAGGACGCATGGACCTACGGGCCGGGTTCGCGACGGACTGTGCAGCAGGCCACTTGAGAAGTGGCGGGTCGACATTCCGAAGGAAAGAAACGTGCGCAGGGCCATCACGCGATAAATGAACACCGCGCAAGTATAGCCCACGCGGAGCGATTGGACTTGACGATTCGTAATTTTTCGTGATCGGGCGCCGTCCCGGATCGTTTCCCTTAGAGGCCGCTTCAAAATGCCACCAAACGGCCCAAACTTAGGGGAGTATGAGGGGATGTTTCCCCTCATCTTGCAACCGGTTCGTAGATCGCCCGGATTCAATAGAATCCGTCCAAGGGGCCCGTCACCGCAGCCTGCGGGCAAGGCGCCCACTTCCCTGGAGACAACACGATGAAGATCTATTACCACCCGGTATCGACCACCAGCCGTCCGGTCATGCTGTTTGCGATGGAAAATGGGATCAACGCGGAGTTCCAAGTCGTCGATCTGATGAAAGGCGAGCATATGCAAGGCCCGTTCGCATCGATGAACCCCACGCGCCTGGTGCCCTTGCTGGAAGACGGCGACTTCCGCCTCTCTGAGAGTTCGGCCATTCTCAAGTACCTGGCCGAGAAAATCGGCTCACCCGCTTACCCGAAGGATCTGCGCCAGCGCGCACGGGTGAATGAGATGATGGATTGGATCAACACCCAAGTCTGCCGCGATTACGCCTATGGTCTTGTGTACCCGCAGATCTTCCCGACGCATAAGCGCCCGAGCGACGAACAGCAGAAGGGCCAGCTCGCCTGGGCCAAGGAGCGCGCGCAGGGATGGCTCAAGATCCTCGATAAGGACCTCATCGGCGCACATAAATATCTCGGTGGCAGCCAACTTACGATCGCCGATTATTTCGGCGTGTCATTCGTCGGGCTGGGCGAGATTATTCGACAGGACTACTCAGCCTATCCGAACGTCAATCGCTGGATCAACACGATGAAAGCGATGAAGAGCTGGCCAAAGGTCTATGAAGTGTTCTACGGCTTCGCGGGCTCGATGAAAGACGTGAAATTCGAAACAGCATAGTAGCTGGCCGGCTGTGAACCACACACCGCCGGCTAAGGTCTTCACCGCAGCATCCTGCGGTTGCAATGTGTCGCGCCGGCGCACCGTGCAGGGACTCTGCGCGGTGTTGGCCGGCGGGCCTGTCCTGGCATTCGCGGCCGAACGGCCAAGCGGCGCGAGTCCGCAACAGTTCATGCAGCAGGCGTTTGCCCTGCGCAAACTCGCGATCGCGCGTGGCGATCAGCCTTATGGCGCGGTGTTGGTGCGTGATGACCGCATCATCGGCGAAGGAGTCAGCGCCGTCATCACAAATAACGATTCGACGGCGCATGCCGAAATGGAAGCGATTCGCGATGCCGTTCGCAGAATCGGTGCTGAAGGTGTGCGGGGCGCAACATTGTTTGGCACCTCGCGTGCCTGCACGATGTGCGAAACCGGTGCCTATCAGGCCGGCATCGCAATGATGTTCTACGGCGAATCAATCACCGCTGCCGGTATCCCGCAGTTGCGTTAACACGCCCGCATCGCGGGCTTGGACCACACCGCTTAAGATGGCGCAATCGGCCGCACTTCAGTCGAAGCAGCCTTCTGACCAAAAGGAGAACAACCATGAGCGAAGTCCCGCGCCTGAACGGCATTATCAGCGTCCTCGAACAAGGCAAATCCACCTTCGTCACCTTTGCCTCGGCGGAAGTCGATGCAGCGGTTGCCCTCAGCACCTCGAAGTACGACGGCGTGGTCTATGAGATGGAGCACAACCCCTGGGACGGTCGGGCGCTGCGCGACTGTTTGCAATATATGCTCAATCGGCGCCAGATCGCGCAACGCGGATCGGTTGCGCCAGCCGTCACGCCGATGGTGCGCATTCCACCCAATGGCGGCGAACACAATCAATGGCTCGCCAAGCAGGCGCTTGATCTTGGCGTGTATGGGATCGTGTGGCCGCATATCAGCACCGTCGATCAGGCGCGCAATGCCGTAGCGGCCTGCCGCTATCCGCGCCTGAAAACCGCGCCGCTCTATGAACCGGCAGGAACACGCGGCGATGGCCCGACCCAAGCGGTTCGCTACTGGGGTCTCACCCAGCAGGAATACTACGAGCGCGCGGATGTATGGCCGCTCAACCCGAAGGGCGAAATTCTCGTCATCCTGATGATCGAAGACATCGAAGGGATTGCGAATCTCGATGCGATGCTGCGCACCGTGCCCGGCATTGGGGCCATCCTCATCGGCGAAGGCGATCTAAGCCAGGAGCTCGGCTTTCCGCGCCAGTATGAGCATCCGGTCGTCATGCAGCATAAGGCCGCGGTCGTGCGCATCTGCAAGCAACATGGCGTGGCGGTCGGCCATCCGCATGTCGATGGCAACAATGTCGAAGCGATTCTGCAGGAAGGCTATCGTTTTCTGATGCCCGCGCCGGTGCGAAGCTATGCTGCGCTCGACAAAGGCAGAAAGCTCGCCAATCGCGACTAGCAGACCAGCACACGATTCAAGTAACGTAGGGTGGAATAGCGCAGCGCATTCCACCACTCAGGACCGCGCACTTACGCGATTGGCATCGGCTTTGAACGTGCCCGCAAAAAAGTAATCAGCGGCACCATCGCATCGGTCAGTGCGCTGTCATCGAATTTGGCGTCCACGATCGCACCGTCTCCCTGTTCAATCGTCACTTCGTAGTATTGGCGATCAGCGCCCTTCGCGGGCGTCGGCTTCACACGATCAAGCTTGGCTGCGGCACAGAGCCGCTCGAGTTCCTGCCGATCCCGGCTTGATAGGTCCGTCGCGGAAAGTTCGCAGCCGCGCACCAATCCTGCGAAGCCGCCTGACTGCATGAACTTGATCTTCATCGCGCGCTCCTATTGATCTCGCATTGATGCTGCTTAAAGACCGACCGCCTTCCAGGCGGCGTCGATCGCATCAGGCACTTTCTTGCCAAGCTGCGGCGCCATCGCTTTCGACACCTGCCGACATTGTTTCGCACACGCCGCAAAATCGCTCATCGGCGAAAGATTCAACATCACCTGATACCAAACCTTCCCAACGCCGAGCCAGGCGCTGCCACCGACCGCGGTCGCGGCAAGATAGAAAACGTGATTCGGGATCCCCGAATTGATATGCACGCCACCATAATCAGCGGTGCCCTGGTAGCGATTCTTGTAGTGCTTTGGCTGCGGATCGCTGCCAAGGTCGGGATCGTCCCGATAAGCGCTGCCGGGGTCCTTCATGCTGCGAAGTGCGGTGCGCGTTTTAGCCGGCACCAGAATTTCCTTGCCGATCAGCCAATCAGCCGTCTTCGCCGTTTGCTTTTTCCGGTATTGCTTCACCAGCGCGCCGAACACATCGGCAAAATGCTCATTCAAGGCGCCGCTTTCGCCGTAGTACTCCAGCCGTGATGTGTACTGGACAACGCCATGCGTCAGCTCATGGGCGATGACATCCGGCGAGCGCGTGAACCGGTTGAAGATGATGCCATCGCCATCGCCATACACCATCTGACGGCCATCCTACTCGTGGGTCGCGCCACAAAACATCGCTGATCCAGCGGAAATTGCACATCTCATGCATTGAAAATCAGCCCGCCATCACGTAGCGGAACGCGCGCCTAAAGCGTGAAGCGGAGCGCCTTCAACAGGATGCCCGGCAGACGCGCGCTCGATGTCGACCGCGCATCGTACGTCGAGGGATCGAGCAGCATTTCGCGCTCAGCCGTGAGATCGATGAGATTTTCGCCAAGCAGACGGTAGACCGAATCATCAAAGCGCATGACATCGATCGGGGCGACGATCTGCCCGCGTTCAACCCAGAACGTGGCAAAGCGCGTCATGCCGGTCATGCGCCCGGCCGCGCGATCAGAGAAATTGAGATACCAAAGATTATTGATGTAGATGCCGGTGTCGAGTTGCTCCAGCACCTCTGTCATGGCGAGCGATCCGGCGGCGAGATCCAGTGAATCGGGTTTCTCGCGCGCGCCGGCACCGTTAGTAGTGAGCTTGAATTCCATCGCGGTTCGCGGCGCCACCAGCAACGAATCGAGTTGGCCGCGGGTGATGAGTGGAACACGGTCCGGCTTGGTGAAGCCGTCGTTTTGGAATGCGGGCGCCAAGCCGTCCGCGGTGTTCTCGGTGATCGTGACGCGCTCGGCGAGATGTTCGCCCTGTGCCAGCCTTAGCAACGGCGTCCACTTCGTTTGCATCGCATGCGCGGAGAACCCGCCCCAGCCAAGTAGCCCCATGATTTCATCGACCGCCGCCGGTGCAAGATAAGCACGGTATTCCCCGGGCTCGATTTTGCGTGCCGGCCGCTTCATCCATTGCAGACTTTGTTCGGCCGCGCGCATTTTCGCGATGAAGGTGGCCTCATCCCAGTCAAAGCCCGCATAGCTCGCCTTCACCGCCTTGTCGGCGCGGTCATGCAGGCTCCAATCAAAATTGAACGAATCAACACCATGCCAATTGCGCTGCCCAAGCGAATTGGCAAAGCCGCGATAAATCGTGCCGGCGCTGTAGATGCCGACCAGATCAAGATGTTTCGCCTGATCGACGATGCTCGTCACGATTGCGGTGGCATCCGGTCGCTTACCCTGACGATACGAAGTGCTCGAACGCACCTCGGTCGCGAACAGAATATGGGGATCGATCGGCAAATCAACCAATGCGTCCCGGGCAGCGCTGGTCGCTGAACGGACGCGTTCGCGATCGTCCCCATCCCCTTGCAATGCGATGGTCGACACGCTTTGTCGACCGCCCGCGATGACGCGCATCTGGGCGTTGTGCTGCAACACGCTACCTGGTTGGCGCACCCGGCCGCCATTGAAGCGCACGAAATCAGACTGCTCTGCACTGATCGATAGCACCATCACTTCGTCAGCACGCGCGCAAGCGCTGGTCGCATCCGCAAGCGTATGAAACCACGCCTCCATTGCATCGCTTGTCACGACGTGGCCCCGCCGAATACATCGACGTTTCTGAACAGGCAGGCAGGCGATGCATGACCGACGTGAATCGCCTGATTCGGCTCACCCTTGCCGCAATAGAGCGTGCCATGCACTTCAGATGTTTCGCGGTTCCCCACCATCGCCAGATTGCGCCAGAACGTCCGCGAAATGCCGCGATAGTTCGGATTGCGCACCACCCCGACGATCTTGCCGCCTTCGATCCGTTCGCCCAATTCACAGCCGAATTGAAACTTGTTGCGCGAATCATCGATCGACCAGGAGGTATTGGTGCGCATGAGCACACCCGCCTCGATGCTCTCGACCATCTCTTGCAAGGTACTGTCACCTGCTTCGATGTTGAGATTGGCCATGCGATCGATCGGCGGGCGATTCCATCCCGATGCGCGCGAATTGGCCACGCCAGGTGATCCAGCGCGCCGCTGCGACAAACGCCCACCGAGCAGGCGCTGGAGAATGCCCGCTCGAATCAGATACGCCTTCTTCGCAGGCGTACCGTCATCATCGAACGCAAAACTCGCCAGTTCATGCGGATCGGTCGGATCGAAACTCACATTCAGGAGCGGCGAGCCATACTGGTAATTCCCAAACATGTCGGGCGTGACAAAACTCGTACCGGCGTAGTTGCGCTCATCGCCCAAGATACGGTCGAGTTCCAGCGGATGGCCGATCGATTCATGGATCTGCATCATCATCTGATCGGGCATCAGGATGAGATCCATCTCACCGGATGGACAATTGGGCGCGGTAAGCAACTGCAGCGCCTCCTCGGCCAATATGCGGGTGCGACCGCGCAGGCCAACCCGGTCGAGGGTTTCCATGCCGCCTTGCTGGTATCGATCGAACGTGCGTGACTGTGAGTCGTTCCCCTGATTGGCAATCACATGCGCATACGGCAGCACGAAATTGTAATGCTGCTCGATCGCAGCGCCCGCCTTCGTTACAAACAACGAACGGATACGGCGCATCTCGATACTTACCAATCGATCGGTAATCCGTTCATCGATGCGGGCCGACGCGCATTCAGCGCGCATGAAATCGAGCAATTCTTTGCGTGAATACTCAAGGCTACCCACAGCCGGCACGATCCTTCGCACCGGCTCCTCATCGAACATCCGTAGCTCGATGCCCGCCACGGAACGGCCACGCGTCGCTTTTGCCCAGCCCGCCGCGTGTTCGAGCGCCGCTTGCAGCCCAGCCGTTGAGCAATCGCTGGTCGCTGCATAGCCATGACCGAGGTCCACGACCGCAGCGACCATCACGCCCCGATCGACGGAGCGGCTCGGCGGTTGCACGACATCATTGTGGACATCGAGCCGCTCAGCGGTCTCTTCGACCCAACGCACCGACCAATACGGAACGTCCGAACGAAGTGACCCGATTGCGCTACGGAGTTGATCGATCGGATCCACGGCGTGCGTTAAGAATCGGTTGAAAAATGAGGGGAAACATCCCCTCATACTCCCCTAAGTTTGGGCCGTTTGGTGTCATTTTGAAACGGCCTCTAAGTGCTTGAGCGACTCTTGGTCCAGTTCACCATATCGCGCACCGCATCGATCATCTGAAACTCAGGTGTAAAGCCAAGCACTTCTTTCGCGGCCGCTAGATTGGAGAATTTCGTCATACCCTGCATCGCAGGTGAATTGCCGGAAGGCGTCTCGATCCGCACCTTCGCACCGGGAATCACTTCTTTCAGCGCGGCCGACAAGGCTTCCGGCGTCGTGAGACGACCCATCGTTAGATTAAACACGCGCCGCTTCAGCGTGGGCACCTGGAGCGCGGCGACTGTGCCGCGCGCGGCATCCTTCGAATAGACCCATTCCATGACCGATGACGGAATGACCGCTTCCTCACCTTGCATCGCGGCGCGAATCATCGACAGGAACACATTGCTCGGTCCACCGCCACCGGCACCGCCCCAAGGCCCGGCCACTGCACCGTAGCGCATCGCGGCGAATTCAAGGCCATACCAGCGCGCATAGTTGAGGCCGATATTCTCGACCGCCTGCTTGCATGACGAATAAATCGAGATCGGGCGCGGAAAGCCTTCTTCATGCATCGAATCGCCACCTCCCTCACCGCCCGCGACGTGATGGTTCAGCACATTGCTGCTCGCGACCACGACCCGCTCGATCCCCAGCACCCGCGCGGTCTCCAGCACATTGGCCGTGCCCATGATGTTCAGCTGAATGGCGGCATACGGATCTTTTTGCGCGCCGATCGTCAGCATCGGATTGGCGGCCATATGGATGATCCGTTTGATGCCCTCGGCGCGGATGATTTGCGTCAAAGCATAAGGTTGCAGGATGTCGCCCTCGACGATCTTCACCTTGGCGAGATCGACGATCTCACCGAGCGCCTTGGGCTGCGGCGCGCGATCCATGAGGACCGGCCGCTCGCCTTGACTTACCAGGATCCGCGCGATTTGCGATCCAACCAGTCCTGCCCCAATCACCAATACCGTCATGTTGTCCTCCGAAGGTGCGCAAGTGGGGCCGATTATGGCATCAGCGCTTAGGTAAGCGATGAAGCGCGGCGGCCGCTAATTTTTCAGCGGGTTTTAAGGATCGTGCTCCGACAATCCGCTCTCGAAC
>CAMDRJ010000121.1 GCA_945906755.1 Klebsiella pneumoniae
TTGTCAAAGACCGCAGGCGCCCGACAGGGCTTAATCAGTCAGGCATTGCAACACTTGGGGCGAATCAAATCTTCCCATATAGCGCGAATGCTTGGCCGGCCAGCGCAGACGGCGGAACCCGATGACGGATTGCCAACTGGAAGCTTTCGATGTTGAAGGTGGCCATGGTGCGCTCCCGGAAATTGGAATCGCCGATGGTACGAATGCTCTGCGAGCAGGTTGCTTGCCCACCCGGCAAGCGCGACGTTCGATGAGTGTTCTTCACACGTAACGGAGGTAGACCTTGGGTCTCAATCTCGAGCAAAAGCAAGTGGTCGTCACGGAGATCTCCGCGGTTATCGCGAAGGCTCAGGCGATCGTGCTTGCCGAGTACCGTGGCCTGGAAGTTGGGCACATGACCGACCTGCGCCGCAAAGCGCGTCAGTCGGGCGTGTACCTGCGCGTTCTCAAAAACTCGCTCGCGCGTCGCGCCGTCTCCGGCACACCGTTTGCAAAGTTGTCCGATCAAATGGTCGGACCGCTGATCTACGGTATTTCGCCTGATCCGGTTGCAGCCGCGAAAGTGTTGAACGACTTCGCGAAAACCAACGATAAATTCATTATCAAGGCAGGCGCCATGCCCAATGCCGTCATCTCTGCAGCAGAGGTGAAGGTCTTGGCCAACATGCCGTCTCGCAATGAATTGATCGCCAAGTTGCTTGGCACCATGCAAGCACCGATCGTGCAATTCGTAAGAACGCTGAACGAAGTGCCTGCGCGGTTTGTTCGGACGCTCGCCGCAGTTCGCGATGCGAAGGAACCCGTATAGCACCTCGCAATTTTCAGAACCGACTCGAACATCCAGTAACGCAGCAATTCAGGAGCAAATCATGGCAGTAGCTAAAGCAGACATTCTCGACGCGATCGCCGGCATGACGGTCCTTGAGCTCTCCGAGCTGATCAAGTCGATGGAAGAGAAATTCGGCGTATCCGCCGCCGCCGCAGTTGCCGTTGCCGCCGCAGGTGGCGGTGCTGGTGCAGCCGCAGTAGTCGAGGAGAAGACCGAATTCACCGTGATGTTGACCGCTACCGGCGAGAGCAAGGTAAACGTCATCAAGGCGGTACGTGAATTGACCGGTCTTGGCTTGAAAGAAGCCAAGGATCTGGTCGATGGCGCACCGAAGGCGGTGAAAGAGGGCATTCCTAAGGCTGAAGCCGACGCAGCAGCGAAAAAGCTGACCGATGCGGGCGCGAAAGTCGAAATCAAGTAGTGCGAAGTTCGTGGGCTGGCGGCCTTTGGGTGGCCGGCCCACTTCTCGATCAAGCAAATGGCAGTTAAGCAGTCCAGTGGCCAGATGAAAGAACGTTCGCACCCCTTTGCAGCGTGTTTTCTTCTGTCCTCTGTTTCCTGACACGGAGCGTCCATGACGAGCATGAGCACCAGCATTCCCTACACCTCCACCGAGAAAAAGCGTATTCGCAAGAGCTTTGCGAAGCGGACCGGCATCGCCAAGCAAGCGGGTGCCCTGACGGTGCCTTATCTTCTTGCCACGCAGCTTGAGTCGTATGCGGCATTTTTGCAGGCGAGTACCGCACCATCGCAACGGAAGGTGCAGGGGTTGCAGGCGGCGTTCGGCTCGATTTTTCCGATTTCGAGCCATTCCGGGAATGCGAAGCTCGACTTTGTGAGCTTTGCGCTCGGCGAGCCGCCCTTCGATGTCAAAGAGTGCCAGCAGCGCGGGTTGACCTACGCCTCGCCGCTCCGCGCGAAAGTCCGGCTTACCATCATGGACCGCGAAGCGGCCAAGCCGACCATCAAAGAAGTGAAGGAGCAAGAGGTCTATATGGGCGAGATTCCGCTCATGACCGAAACCGGCTCCTTCGTGGTAAACGGCACCGAGCGGGTCATCGTCTCGCAGCTGCACCGGTCACCTGGCGTGTTCTTCGAACACGATCGCGGCAAGACGCATTCGTCCGGCAAGTTGTTGTTCTCCGCGCGGATCATTCCGTATCGCGGCTCATGGCTTGACTTCGAATTCGATCCGAAGGATTTCGTCTACTTTCGCGTCGATCGCCGCCGCAAGATGCCGGTCACGATCCTCTTGAAGGCGCTTGGTCTGAAGACCGAGCAGATCCTCGAGCACTTCTACGATTTCGACGATTTCAAATTCACCAATCGTGTGGCGCAGATGGAGCTGGTACCGGAGCGCCTGCGCGGTGAAATGGCGCGCTTTGACATCGTCGACAAGGCGGGCAAAGTCATCGTCCAAAAAGACAAGCGGATCAACGCACGCCATATTCGTGACCTCGAATCAGGCGGTATGACGCGCATCGACGTGCCCGATGATTTCCTGGTCGGCCGAGCGCTCGCGCATTCGGTCGTCGACAAGGAAACCGGCGAAATCATCGCCAATGCCAATGACGAAATCACCGAAGAGCTGCTTGGCAAATTGAAAGACGGCGGCGTCGAGGCGATCAAGACCCTCTACACCAACGATCTCGATCAAGGCGCGTATATCTCGTCCACCTTGCGTATCGATGAGACCGCCGACCAGTGGGCCGCCCGTGTCGCGATTTATCGCATGATGCGTCCCGGCGAGCCGCCCACCGAAGATGCCGTGGAGTCGCTCTTCAATGGTCTGTTCTATTCGGAAGACCGCTACGACCTCTCCACCGTCGGTCGCATGAAATTCAATCGTCGCGCCTATCCGGAAAAAGTCGATGAGCGCGCTCCGGGCTGGTTAAAGCGGTTCTATCAGCGCTCCGGCGTGAAGAATGAAGATGATCGCGGCACGCTGTCGAACGATGACATTCTCGCGGTGGTCGGCATCATGGTCGAGTTGCGTAACGGCCGTGGCGACATCGACGACATCGATCATCTCGGCAATCGCCGCGTCCGTTCGGTGGGTGAGTTGGCGGAGAACCAATTTCGCGCCGGATTGGTGCGCGTCGAGCGTGCCGTAAAAGAGCGTCTGTCGCAGGCGGAAACCGAAAATCTGATGCCCCATGATTTGATCAATGCCAAGCCCATTTCGGCGGCGATCAAAGAGTTCTTTGGCTCCAGCCAGCTCTCGCAGTTCATGGACCAGACCAATCCGCTTTCTGAGATCACGCATAAGCGTCGTGTCTCCGCGCTTGGACCGGGCGGTCTCACGCGGGAACGCGCAGGCTTCGAAGTGCGCGACGTCCATCCGACCCATTACGGCCGCGTCTGCCCGATCGAAACGCCGGAAGGCCCGAACATCGGACTCATCAATTCGCTCGCGCTCTATGCGCGCACGAACAAGCACGGGTTTCTCGAAACACCGTACCGCAAGGTCGAAGACAGCAAGGTCACCGATCAGATCGATTACCTCTCGGCGATCGAGGAAGGCAACTACATCATTGCGCAGGCCAACGCGCAACTCGATGCCGAAGGCAAATTGACCGACGGTTTGGTGTCCAGCCGTAACAAGAATGAGTTCACGCTGGTAACGCCCGATCGCGTGCAGTACATGGACGTCTCGCCCGCACAGATCGTGTCGGTCGCCGCATCGCTGATTCCGTTCCTTGAGCATGACGACGCTAACCGCGCGTTGATGGGCTCCAATATGCAACGCCAGGCAGTGCCGTGTCTGCGTGCTGATAAACCGCTGATCGGCACGGGCATCGAGCGTACTGCTGCGATCGATTCCGGCACCGCAGTCGTGGCCCGTCGTGGCGGCACTGTCGACTATGTGGATGCCAGCAGAATTGTCGTTCGCGTCAATGACGATGAAACGGTGCCGGGCGAAGTCGGCGTCGACATTTACAACCTGATCAAGTATCAACGCTCGAATCAGAACACCAACATCAACCAGCGCCCGATCGTGGGCAATGGCGAGCAAATCGCACGGGGTGACGTGATTGCCGATGGCGCCTCCACCGATCTTGGCGAGTTGGCGCTCGGGCAGAACATGCTGGTCGCATTTATGCCGTGGAACGGCTACAACTTCGAGGACTCGATTCTGATCTCGGAGAAAGTGGTCGGCGACGATCGTTACACGTCGATCCATATCGAAGAGCTGACGGTGGTCGCCCGCGACACCAAGCTCGGACCGGAAGACATCACACGCGATATCTCGAATCTTTCGGAGGGGCAGTTGGGCCGCCTCGATGATTCGGGCATCGTCTACATCGGTGCCGAAGCCGAAGCCGGCGACGTGCTGGTGGGCAAGGTCACGCCAAAAGGCGAGACGCAACTGACGCCTGAAGAAAAGCTCTTGCGCGCGATTTTCGGCGAGAAGGCTTCCGATGTGAAAGACACGTCACTGCGCGTGCCGTCGGGCATTTCCGGCACCGTGATTGATGTGCAGGTCTTCACGCGTGAAGGCATCGAGCGCGATAAACGTGCGCAACAGATCATCGATGATGAATTGAAACGCTACAAGCAAGATCTCGCCGACCAACTTCGTATTGTGGAAGGGGATGCATTCGGCCGGTTGCAGCGACTGCTCATCGACAAAATCGCGGCCAAAGGGCCGAACAAATTGGTGAAGGGCGCGCCCATCACCAAGGAATATCTGGATGAACTCGAGCGCTATCACTGGTTCGACGTGTCACTCGCCGATGAAGAACCACAGTCGCAGGTCGAGGCGATCAAAGACAGCCTCGCCAAGATGCGCGAAGAATTCGACAAGGCGTTCGAAGCCAAGCGCAAGAAACTCACGCAAGGCGATGAACTGCCACCTGGCGTCATCAAGATGGTCAAGGTGTATCTGGCAGTGAAGCGCCGGATTCAGCCTGGCGACAAAATGGCCGGCCGTCACGGCAACAAGGGCGTCGTCTCAAAAATCGTCCCGGTTGAAGACATGCCATACCTCGCCGACGGCACGCCGGCTGACATCGTGTTGAACCCGCTTGGCGTTCCGTCACGGATGAACGTCGGTCAGATCCTCGAAACCCATCTCGGTTGGGCGGCGAAGGGCCTTGGCAATCGGATCGGTGCGATGCTGAAGGCGCAGGCCAATGCGGCTGAAGTCCGCAAGTATCTGGACAAGATCTACAACATGAGCGGTAAGCCGGAAGACCTCTCCAAAATCAATGATTCGGAAATCCTGCGCATGGCGGGTAATCTGAAGAATGGCGTGCCGTTTGCCACCCCGGTGTTCGACGGCGCATCGGAAGCCGAAATTCGTGCGATGCTTGAGCTTGCCTACCCGGCCAACGACCCAGTGAGCGCGAGCCTCCAATTGACCCCAAGCCGCACGCAGGTCACGCTTTACGATGGACGCTCTGGCGATGCATTTGATCGCCCGGTCACCGTCGGTTACATGCACATGCTGAAGCTTCATCACTTGGTTGATGACAAGATGCATGCGCGCTCAACCGGCCCGTACAGCCTCGTCACCCAACAGCCGCTCGGTGGTAAAGCCCAATTCGGTGGTCAGCGCTTCGGTGAGATGGAGGTCTGGGCCCTCGAAGCCTATGGCGCCGCCTACACGCTGCAAGAGATGCTGACCGTCAAGTCCGACGATATCAATGGCCGCACCAAGGTCTATGAAAACATCGTCAAGGGCGATCACAAGATCGACGCAGGCATGCCCGAATCGTTCAACGTGCTTGTGAAAGAGATTCGATCGCTCGGCATTGATATTGATCTCGAACGCCATTAAGCAAGTTTTCGAAGGAGTGGTTCAATGAAAGCGCTACTCGATCTGTTCAAGCAGGTTCAGCAGAACGAAGAATTCGATGCCATCAAGATTGGCATCGCCTCACCGGAGAAAATCCGGTCCTGGTCGTATGGTGAAGTGAAAAAGCCGGAGACCATCAACTACCGGACGTTCAAACCCGAACGCGATGGTCTGTTCTGCGCGAAGATTTTCGGGCCGATCAAAGACTATGAGTGCCTCTGCGGCAAGTACAAGCGCCTCAAGCATCGCGGCGTCATCTGCGAGAAGTGCGGCGTTGAAGTCACGCTGGCCAAGGTGCGCCGCGAGCGCATGGGCCATATCGAGCTCGCAAGCCCGGTTGCGCACATCTGGTTTCTGAAATCGCTACCGAGCCGCTTGGGCCTGGTCCTCGACATGACGCTGCGCGATATCGAGCGTGTGTTGTACTTCGAAGCCTATGTGGTGGTCGATGCCGGCATGACCCCGCTCAAGCGCGCGCAACTGTTGACCGAGGATGACTATCTCGCCAAGGTCGAAGAGTTTGGCGATGACTTCACCGCGATGATGGGCGCCGAAGGCGTTCGCGAACTGTTGCGGCAGATTTCGATCGAGCGTGAACTCGTCACCCTCAAAAAGGATCTCGAGGCCACCGGGTCGGACGCCAAGATCAAGAAGTACGCCAAGCGGATCAAACTGCTCGAAGGCTTCCAGCGCTCCAACATCAAGCCCGTTTGGATGATTCTAGAAGTGCTGCCGGTGTTGCCGCCAGAGCTTCGCCCGCTGGTGCCACTCGATGGCGGCCGCTTTGCCACCTCCGACCTCAATGATCTTTATCGGCGCGTGATCAACCGCAACAACCGGCTGAAGCGTCTGCTCGAACTGAAGGCGCCTGAGATCATCGTGCGCAATGAAAAGCGCATGTTGCAGGAAGCAGTCGATTCGCTGCTTGACAACGGCCGTCGCGGCAAAGCGATGACCGGTGCCAACAAGCGTCCGCTGAAATCGCTGGCCGACATGATCAAGGGCAAAGGCGGTCGCTTCCGTCAGAACCTGCTTGGCAAACGCGTGGACTACTCCGGGCGTTCGGTCATCGTCGTCGGTCCACAATTGAAGCTGCATCAATGCGGCCTGCCGAAGAAGATGGCGCTCGAACTCTTCAAGCCCTTCATCTTCAACAAGCTGGAACTCCAAGGCATCGCCACCACCATCAAGGCGGCCAAGCGCGAAGTCGAAGCGGAAACGCCGGTGGTCTGGGACATTCTCGAAGATGTCATTCGCGAACATCCGATCATGCTGAACCGCGCGCCGACGCTGCATCGGCTGGGCATTCAGGCCTTCGAGCCGGTGCTGATTGAAGGCAAGGCGATTCAGCTCCATCCGCTGGTTTGCGCCGCATTCAACGCCGACTTCGACGGCGACCAGATGGCCGTGCATGTGCCGCTGTCGCTTGAAGCGCAGATGGAAGCGCGCACGCTGATGCTGGCGTCTAACAATATCTTGTCACCGGCCAATGGCGACCCGATCATTGTGCCTTCGCAAGATATCGTGCTTGGGCTCTACTACCAGACTCGCGAGCGCATCAACGCTAAAGGCGAAGGGCTGATCTTCTCCGATATCGCCGAGATTCAGCGCGCCTATAACCATGGTCAGGTCGAACTGCATGCCTCGATTTCGGTGCGCATCACCGAGTTTGATCTCGAAGCAGCCGATGGCAACGGCAAGAAGATCACCCGATACAAGACCACTGCGGGCCGTGCTTTGCTATCGGAAATTCTCCCCGAAGGTCTGCCCTTCGAGTTGATGAATAAGCCGCTCAAGAAAAAAGAAATCTCGCGGCTCATCAACGGCTCGTTCCGTCGTTGCGGTCTGCGCGAAACCGTGATTTTTGCGGACAAGCTGATGCAGGCCGGCTTCACCGCCGCGACCAAGGCCGGTATCTCGATTGCGGTCGATGACATGCTGATTCCGCGTCAGAAGATGGCTCTCATCTCCGCCGCTGAAAACGAGGTGAAGGAAATCGAGCAGCAGTACACCACCGGTCTCGTTACGGCGGGTGAACGCTACAACAAGGTGGTCGACATCTGGGGCCATGCGGGCGATCAGGTCGGCAAGGCGATGATGGAACAGTTGTCGACTGAACCGGTGGTCAATCGCAAGGGCGAGACGGTTCGTCAGGAATCGATGAACTCGATTTACATGATGGCTGACTCCGGTGCGCGCGGCTCGGCTGCGCAGATTCGTCAGCTCGCCGGTATGCGTGGTCTGATGGCCAAGCCCGATGGTTCGATCATCGAGACGCCGATTACCGCGAACTTCCGCGAAGGGCTGAATGTCTTGCAGTACTTCATCTCCACGCACGGCGCGCGCAAAGGCCTTGCTGATACGGCGTTGAAGACCGCGAACTCCGGTTACCTCACGCGTCGTCTGGTCGATGTCACGCAAGATCTGGTCGTCACCGAAGACGATTGCAAGACCGACAACGGCTTCACGTTGCGCGCGCTGGTGGAAGGCGGCGAAGTGGTGGAAGCCTTGCGTGATCGGATTCTCGGTCGTGTGACCGCGCTCGATGTCATGCATCCGGATACGCAAGACGTCTACCTGAAGGCCGGTACCTTGCTAAGCGAAGATGGGGTGGATCGTATCGAGGCCCTTGGCATCGATGAAGTCAAGGTGCGTTCGCCGCTGTTTTGCGACACCCGTTGGGGTCTCTGCGCCAAGTGCTATGGGCGCGATCTTGGCCGCGGCGGCATCGTCAATTCGGGCGAAGCGGTGGGCGTGATCGCTGCGCAGTCGATTGGTGAACCCGGTACGCAGCTCACGATGCGCACGTTCCATATCGGTGGTGCGGCATCGCGAACCGCGGTGGCGAGTCAGGTCGACGCCAAATCAAGCGGTATTGCCCGCTTCTCACCGGCGATGCGCTATGTCACCAATCCAAAAGGCGAGCGGATCGCAATTTCGCGCACTGGTGAAATCCTCATCGCGGATGAAAACGGTCGCGAGCGCGAGCGTCATAAAGTGCCGTACGGTGCGATGCTCACGGTCGAAGATGGTCGCTCGGTGAAGGCGGGGCATATCCTGGCAACTTGGGATCCGCATCATCGTCCGATCATTACCGAATACGCCGGTACGGTGAAGTTCGAACATGTGGAAGAGGGCTCGACCGTGGCGAAGCAGATCGACGATGTCACGGGTCTTTCGACCCTGGTCGTGATCGATCCGAAGCGTCGCGGCAGCTCCAGCGCGAAGTCGCTGCGTCCACAGGTGAAGATGTTGAACGAAAAAGGCGAGGAAGTTCGTATCGCCAACACCGATCACCCGGTCAACATTACCTTCCAGGTCGGCGCCATCATTACCGTCAAAGACGGTCAGCCGGTCGCGGTGGGCGAGGTCTTGGCGCGGATTCCGCAGGAAACCTCCAAGACACGCGACATCACCGGTGGTCTGCCGCGCGTTGCCGAGCTGTTCGAAGCGCGTTCGCCGAAAGACGCGGGCATCCTGGCCGACGTAACCGGTACGACTTCATTCGGCAAGGACACCAAGGGCAAGCAGCGTCTGGTCATCACCGACCTCGACGGCAAGGCCCATGAGTTCCTGATTCCGAAGGAAAAGCATGTGATGGTGCACGACGGTCAGGTCGTCAACAAAGGCGAGATGATTGTCGACGGCCCGGCCGATCCGCACGACATCTTGCGTTTGCAAGGCGTCGAAGCGCTCGCGCGCTACATCATCGACGAAGTGCAGGACGTCTACCGGTTGCAAGGTGTGCGCATCAACGACAAGCACATCGAAGTGATCGTGCGGCAAATGCTGCGTCGCGTACAGATCGATGAGCCGGGTGAAGCACCCTTCATCACCGGTGAGCAAGTCGAGCGCGCCAAAGTGCTGGAAAAGAACGACGCCTGCGAGAAAGACGGCAAGCGTCCGGCGACCTACAACTACGTGCTGCTTGGGATTACCAAGGCATCGTTGTCCACCGATTCGTTCATCTCGGCGGCCTCGTTCCAGGAAACCACCCGCGTCCTCACCGAAGCCGCCATCATGGGCAAACGCGACGAGCTGCGCGGACTGAAGGAAAACGTCATCGTCGGTCGTCTGATCCCAGCCGGTACCGGGCTTGCCTACCACCAAGCCAAGAAGCTGTTGCCGGCCCAGGAGTTGTTCGAAGAGCCAGTCGATGGCGACGAGGACACCACTGCGGCGGCTGAACAGCCGGCTTAACGGGCAGGCGTAACATCAAAAAGGGCGGCCTTTGGCCGCCCTTTTTGTTTCTGGCGTTGCCGGATCAGGAAAGCGTTAGAACAGGTGGATCGACATCGGCCAGAAAAACCCGATCTAAGCAGTTGTAAGAATAAAAGGGACAGACCACGATTAATTCTCATCGAGAAATCCCCCGGCTTTGCCCGGGGATGATTACTTGACCGCCTAGATGGCAAATAGCGAGATCGCTATCGGCGCGCGTCCCGAGTAGAGCCGTCAAGGCACGAACGCCTCGACCTTTAGTTCCATGACGGCGCCAAGGTGCTTGACGTTGGCGGTGAGCACGGGAAGTTGGTGCTCAATGGCGGTGGCAGCGATGAGCGCATCGCCCATCTGCAGTCCATGATTTAGGGCGAGCGACTCCATCAACTCAATGGCCCGCCGCGTAATGGTGTCGGACACCGGCAACAAGGTCGCGGCGCGGCGTTGCAACATCTTCTTCACCGCCACGAGTTCTGCTTTGTTACGCATGCCCTGCAGGATTTCGAGGTAGGTCACGGCCGAGAGCGTGAGCGCCCCTAGTTGATCGAGCCGACGCGTGGCTTGCGGATACGCGTCTTGAGAGTCGCACGACGCAAACGAACGTGTCGCTCCTCAACCCGGCGGTCGCGCCGATCGATCCATCCAGTCCACGCGTGATGTTGAACACCATTCTCGCCGGCATCATGGGAATTCTGCTCGCTCTAGCCGCCACGGTCATCGTTGAGCTGGGTGATCGGCGCGCGCGTGCGCCGGGGGACATCGTCGAGGTCCTCGGGGTGCCGGTGCTGGGTGAAATGGGCGCCGTGCGTTATGTGCGGGACAAGTTTGCATTGCCGCCTCCCGCGGCGGCGTGATGAACGCCCGTCCCATCCTTGAGAAGAGCCCAATGGAATCAAACATCGCCAAACTTCCCCATGCGGCGCATGATTTTTCGATCGATCCGCCGCCACGCCTCGGACGCTCGCGTCACGCAAGTCCGATCGGCGAAATCCTGATCATGGCGGGCCGCCTTACCGAAGTCGAGGTGATGCGCGTCTTGAAGGCGCAAACCGTGGACCCGCTTTGCTTCGGTGAACTCGCCATCAAGCTTGGATTGCTTGGCGAGACCGATGTGCGTCACGCGCTCGCGCAACAATTCTCCTATCCGTATCTGAGCGAACGCGACGCCAGAGTGAGCGGCGAGTTATTCACAGCGTTTCGGCCGTTCAGCAAGGACGTCGAGCAGCTGCGCGACTTACGGAGCAACTTGAACCTGCGTTGGTTCCGCCGCAACCGGCGAAGCCTCGCGATGGTCATCGCGGCAGTGGGCGGTGCGGTGATGGTCGTGCGTAAGAACCGTACGCCGCTTGCGGAGATCCGCGCGGTGCAGGAACAGTGCGAGACGGCCGGTGCGCAGTTGGTCGGTTCGGTTTTCAACCGGTACTAGCCAATGTCGACGCTCGCCAAGGAAGTCGGTTCATGGTCGGCACTCGGTGCGACCGTGGGGCGGTGGTGTCCTCGAACAACCCCTTGTTGAACTTGACGCGCGGATCGCTGATTGCCGGCATCTTGCCATTCATCGTATAGGCGCCTTTGGGAATGCGACCCCAATCCTCGGGCAGCCCCTCGAAAGTGTCGTACCCAACAAAGAGCGACTCGGGGTGATTGTCGTTGCGCACCCAGTGGGAAAGGCTGGTGCCGCTCGCAACGCCGAATTCGAGATAGAGGATTGGTATGGTGAGCGCAGGCTTGGCGATGATGCGGGCCACTGCATCATAGAGATCGAAACGCGACGCGTGCACCTGGCGCGCAGGTGAATGCTCGTGAATCCAAGCGGCCGTCTTCCCGATCCAGTGCAGGCTCGATTCGGGCCCGCAAAATCGCGCCAACGGCAGACGGGCCCCGCGGGTGTACAGGATCAACTTTGACAGGCGCTCGACATGTCCGGTTACTAGGTGGTTCATGATGGGTGTTGGTGGACGATGCATTGATCGGGACCCGTACACTGCCAACTCAATGTGTAGATTTGATGACCGCGACCGCATTACGGCCATCGATCCGGTCACCCCGCCGTCGCGGGACAATGAGAGTCCGAACGGATCATGCTGACGAGTTGTTGATCGGCATCTTCTGCAACACGCGACCGCTACCATCCCCTCCCGCAATGTTCCGGTCAGCAAGACCGCGGCGCGGTGCGGCGCAGACCGCGCACCAATTTTTCGCGGGCCGCCCGCCCGTGCGGGGCAGTCGTAGCGAGGAGATTCAAATGAAATCGCGATGGCTATCGGCCGTAGTGGCGGGATTGGCGGCTTCGGTGACGATGTTGCCGGCGCACGCGATTGTCGGCGGCGTGACCGATGCAACCGGCGCGAACTCGCCCTGGGGCGGCGTGGGCAGCGTGTTGGTCGGCGGTGGCGGCACCTTCAGTGGCGTCATGATTGCGCCCGGGTATGTCCTCACCGCACAACACGTCGTGGGCGCGATGGATGCGGCTCAGCTGAGTTTTCAACTGAATCCGGGTGGCGGCGTTGATCCGGCCGTCCTGAAGGTTGCGCAGGTGTTTCTCGCGTCCGGATTCCCCGGGTTTGGCGGGGGAACGTCTCAGATTCCGGCCAATGACCTGGCGATCTTGCGGCTCGCCGATGCGGTGCCGGCCGGAACGCCAAGCTACACGATCGGCGGAGCGCCGCGAATTGGCGATAAGCTGCGCATCGTCGGATACGGCGCAGACGCCACGTCCCAAGCGGATCCCGCACGCCGACGCGTCGGCAGTAATCGTGTCGAGAACTTCCTGCCGACGATCGATGCATTGGGCGCGCAAGAACCGGCGGGTGCCTATTGGTTCGATTTCGACACCGGTCGATTGGCTTTGCCCAATGAGGGCACGGTTGGCGGCGGTGATTCGGGCGGCCCCGCATTTGTGCTGCGCAACGGCGTATGGGAACTGATTGGGATTAACACCTTCTCAGCGCTTTCGAACGCCGGACTGCCAATTGGCGGAGGCGGTCTGTCGCTGGATCGCTATCGCACATGGATCGACGGCGTGATCCATCCGGTGCCCGAACCTGGCAGCTACCGTCGGTGGAACCCCATTCAAGAAGATCTTCATTGCCGATATTCAAGGCGTGCCCAACGGCGGCTTCGTACGCAAGACGGAGTTGGTCGATCTCATGAATCTGCGCGATCCGCACGATCTGAATGGCGATGGCAGCAACACATTCACATTTCCGTTCCTGATTAGCAATGAAACTCCGCCGGCTCACGTGGCGAGCTAGCGG
>CAMDRJ010000122.1 GCA_945906755.1 Klebsiella pneumoniae
CCCGGCTCTGCCGGGGGATATTTACTCAATCGCGGCGTTCTGCCGCCCCGATGCTTATCCGCAGGTGCCGACCGCCCCGCATGCGGTGCAGAAATCGCAGCCGTCTTTCTTGATGACCGAGTAATTGCCGCACTCATTGCAAAGCCCGCCTTGCATGACCTTCGGTTCGTTCGATTCGCGCGGTGCTTCGAGGATGCCCATCTCGCGTGTCGGCAGACCTTC
The DNA here is from genome assembly GCA_945906755.1 of Klebsiella pneumoniae. Taxonomy (GTDB): domain Bacteria; phylum Pseudomonadota; class Gammaproteobacteria; order Burkholderiales; family SG8-39; genus SHXR01. The sequence continues at coordinate 223 of CAMDRJ010000122.1, forward strand.
TTCATCCAACACGCCGAGCATTGCGTAACGATGAATGATCAGGCGCGCCAGATACGCGACGGTGGACGGCCAATTTTGCTGCCGGCGCTCGCCCGGTACGAAGGCCATGAAATCGCCGAGTGGCTCTGAATAGTTGAGCAACTTGCGCAGCTTCATGCCTATCCAGGCCGGATCCATCACGCGCATATCGAGCGACAAGATTCGGCAGAGGCCGTCCAACGCACGTGGATAGTGGCCGGATAGCCACATCGAGTAGGGGCGCGTCACGCCATCTGGCAGCGTGATCTCCTTCAGGCCAAGCACGAAGTCTTCGCCACTCGCCGGATTTTGGATATCAACCGTCCACGACAGCGTGCCATCGGTGCCGGTCTTCGGTTCGTTGACGCTGAACATCGTGTCCATCACCGGCGTGGTGCCGGTCTCTTCAAACGCACCGAGACGATCGCAGCGATACCGAATCAACTGCGCGACGCCCGCCACGATGCCAGGCACGGTGCGTTTTTCGCCATGCGGCGGGAAAGGCATGTCAAACGGCTGATCGCCAACGGTGCGCGCGAGGACATCCAGCTTCAGCTTGAGCCAGGCGCGGTCGTTGGCGCGCATGTCCATCGAGAGCGTCTTCGCCACCGCACCTAAACCGCGCGGTTGTTCGGCGCCATTCACCCACACTTCAAACGGGAAGGGCTTGCCGCCCGATCCGATCGCATCGGGTGCTTGCTCGAGATGTCCCACGAATAACGCAAATTCACCAGCTGGATGCGCGAGCATGTACGTCCAGGCAAGATTGCCGTCGGTGAGATCGGGGCGACCGGGCCAGCGCAATGATGCGAGCACCGGAGCGGGCAATGATTTGATCGACAGCCGCCGATTCGCTTCATTGATGAACACGTCTTGAGGTTGACGCTGGCGTTCGGCATCGACTTTTTTGTCGGACTCGACGCTGAGCACCGAGCCCAGCACCTTGTTCGGGCGATAGGTGGCAAGCCCCTTGAGACCAGCTTTCCATGCGCTCATATAGAGGTCTTCGAATTCCGAGTACGGATAATCTTCGGGGACGTTCACCGTCTTCGAGATACTCGTGTCGATGAAAGGCGCCACCGCAGCGACCATGTCTTTATGTGCTTGCGCGGAAAGTTCGAGCGCCGTCACGAAATAGGGCGGTAGGTTTTTGGTGTCGCCGCCGAGATGCTTGTAGAGACGCCATGCATAGTCTTCGACCGCATGTTCCTTGAACGTGCCATCGCCAACGCGCTTGCGACGCGTGTAGGTCCACGAGAAGGGCGGCTCGATGCCGTTCGATGCGTTATCGGCAAAGGCGAGGCTGATGGTGCCGGTGGGGGCGATCGAGAGCAGATGCGAATTGCGTAGGCCTTGCGTACGAATCTTTTGCTTTACCTCGGCGGGTAGCCGCGATGCGAAATTGCCGCCGGACAAATAGAGATCCGCATTGAACAGCGGGAATGCACCGCGCTCACGCGCAAGATCGGCCGACGCTACGTAAGAGCGATCGCGCATGACTTCCGAAATGCGCGCGGCCATGACACGGGCTTCTTCGGCGTCGTACCGCAGGCCGAGCATAATGAGTGCATCACCAAGGCCGGTGAAGCCAAGTCCAATCCGGCGTTTGGCGGCGGCTTCTTCACGCTGCTGTTCGAGCGGCCATTTGGTGGCATCGAGAACGTTGTCTAACATCCGGATCGAGGTCTCGACCACTTTGCCGAACGCATTGAAGTCAAATTCCGCGGTCTCGGCAAACGGCGCTTTCACAAAATTCGTGAGATTGATCGAACCAAGGCAGCAGCAGCCGTAGGGGGGCAAGGGCTGTTCGGCACAATTGTGGACGTACAGGCCATTGGCGTCGAACGCATGGACATCGTCAACCGTGACATCGAAGACATCGGCGATGCCCGCTGGTTCGATGGCCTCGACCGTCGCCATGAACGACGATTGATTCATCGCGCGCCGATAGGATTCGAGCATGACATCCAGTCGATCCTGTTTTTCTGTGTCGGCGAAACCGATCAGATCGGCAAAGCGAACGAGATTCTCGCCGCTAATGGACAGTTCATGCAGTCCTTTCACCGGATAGTCGCGCCGGCTGCCGAGCCCATCGGGCAGCGAGTGTAGGCCCGCAGAACGCCGATTCGCGTAAACCGTGGATTGGATGCCAAGGCGAAGCAGCATTCGTTGCACCGCTTCGAGCAGAGGGAGGTCGGCTTGTGAGAGCCGTACGCTCACGCCTTTGAGTTGCGTGCCTTGCACGGAGCCATCGGCATCGAAGAGTCCACGCAGCAATCCGCGATTGCAATCGGAAGAGGTGCGCTCGATGGCCGGGGTAATCGTTTTCCGGGCGGGATCGAGCCCAAGCGAGGTCGCGAGATCTCTGAGTGCGGTGCTCGCCATGCGCCGTTCATTGCGGGCCGGAATCATCGTTTGCCAGCCGGCGAAATCGCTGCGGTGGTCAAGTGATCGCATTGCGGTCACCGCGGCATCCATGATGCCGCGAACGCCGGATGCGTGAATGACATCGCCATTGCCAACCATGCGAGCGGAGGTGTCCCAAACCGACAAGACCGCCTTGTCCGCCTTCAACGTGCCATCGCCGATCAGAAGCCCGAGCAAATAGCCTTCAGCGAACGTGTGCTGGCCTTGCCAGCCTGCAAGCGCGCGATGATCATTGAGGACGATTGAATCACCTGGCGCAAGTTGATCTGCGGCGATCCATTCTGTCTCACGCGTTTGGCGTGTGGCGTACCAGACCCGCAGCACCTGATGATCGCCAGTGAGTTTGAGGGCATGGCCTTCACGCGTGGTGAGCTTGATGATCGGTTTCGTGCCGGTCGGGAAGAAGCCGTTGGACAGCACCGGATAAGCGGCGCCATCGACGATGACCGTGAAAGGCTTGCCGATAAGTTCCTCGACTTGGCGCGGACCCTCGGCGGTCATGACCCAGGTGTCAGCGGTGACGCAAGGATTCGTTGCCTCGATCCGCTCGCAGTAATAGAGATTGTTATCGCGATTCATGCGATCGAGGAACAAGATCCCAGGCTCGGCATGATCATAGGTGGAGCGCATGATCTGATCCCACAGATCGCGTGCGCGAACCTTGCGGTAGACCCATTGCCCGTCGTCACGCAGATAGGCCCCGGCATCTTTCTCGACCTGGGCGGGTTCGGCCCTGTGCGCGAGTTCGATGTCGCGGTCGGCTTCGACCGCCTGCATGAATTCATCGGTCACACCCACCGAAATATTGAAATTGGTGAGATCGCCTTTGTCTTTAGCATGGATAAACGCTTCGATATCTGGATGATCGCAGCGGAGCACGCCCATCTGCGCGCCACGACGCGCACCGGCTGATTCCACCGTCTCGCACGAGCGATCGAACACCCGCATGTAGGACACCGGGCCGCTCGCGCGCGACATGGTGCCTTTGACCAACGCGCCGCTTGGACGAATCGACGAAAAATCATAGCCAACCCCACCGCCGCGGCGCATTGTTTCCGCGGCTTCGGCAAGTGCTGTGTAAATGCCGGGACGGCCGTCGACCACTTCGGTAATCGAATCGCCCACCGGTTGCACGAAGCAGTTGATCAGCGTGGCGCTAAGGGTGGTGCCCGCGGCCGAGCCGATCCGACCAGCCGGCACGAAGCCTTGCACCTGGGCTTCGTAGAATTTCTGTTCCCAATGGGTGCGGCGATTTTCCGGTTCAACAACGGCAAGGGCCTTGGCGATGCGCCGGCGCACATCTTCGATCGAGCGCTCAGGCCCTTTGGCGTATTTTTCGAGCAGCACTTCGCTCGAGATCGGCTGATCTGGAAGCGTTTCAGCGGATGCCAAGCGATGCGTAATGTCGGTGGATTTCGTATTCATTGATTCAGCGAAAAAGAGTCAAGGGTTGATGCAATGGCTAGCAAGGCGTGAATCCGATCGAAGCGTGGCGCCAATCGCCGTCTAGGGTGACGGTGCAAAATGCGAATCGGGCGGGACGCCTTCGTGAGAATTCAACGCTACGCTATCACTTTGGGTGGCTCATGCGAAGCGCCATTGAAATATGGATTACATTCATTACTGTGATAAAGATTGCGATGAAGAGGATTGAACAATGAAAACCATTGCGCCAGATCAAATTCCGGCAGGAAAAGAAGTGGCAACGCTAGGCGGCGGGTGTTTCTGGTGCCTGGAAGCCGTCTACGACCAGATGCAAGGGGTCGAGGCGGTCGAATCCGGCTATATGGGCGGGCGCATCGTCAATCCAACCTACGAGGCGGTCTGCTCAGGGGATACGGGGCATGCAGAAGTCGTGCGGGTTACCTTCGACCCCAAGGTTGCCTCATTTCGAGACATCCTGGAAGTGCTTTTCGCGATCCACGACCCCACTACCCTCAATCGGCAGGGCAATGATTCCGGAACGCAATACCGCTCGGCCATCTTCTACCACACCCCGGCCCAATTGGAGACGGCACGCGCGATGATCGACGAGCTACGGGCTGATAAGGTCTTCCGCGATCCGATCGTCACGGAGGTATCGGCCGCGAAAATATTCTACGAGGCGGAGAACTACCACCAGGAATACTTTGAGCGCAACACTGGGCAGCCGTACTGCATGTTCGTGGTAGCGCCCAAGCTGCAGAAGTTCAGGAAAGAGTATGCGGCGAAGTTGAAGAAGTGAGCTGAGTCATGCGAGCCTGTCCTAAATTGAGGACGCGATGCAGGCTAGAGACCCAAAGATCCTGATCATCGCCGGGCCGAACGGCGCGGGCAAGACCACGTTCGCGCGGGCCTTTCTTCCAGAAGAGGCGCAATGCCCGCGCTTCATCAACGCGGACCTGATTGCCGCAGGCCTCTCGCCCTTTGCGCCGGAGGCGGCGGCCATCAAGGCGGGGCGGCTGATGCTGCAAGAGATGGCGGGCTGCACGGCGCGCCGCGAGAGTTTCGGTTTCGAAACGACTTTGGCAGGGCTGGGCTATCTGCGACATATTGAAGATTGGCGTCGTACCGGCTATCACGTCAGCCTGTTTTTTCTGAGTCTGCCAACGGTAGAACTGGCGGTGGCACGTGTGGCCGAGCGGGTGCGTCAAGGCGGGCACAATATTCCCGAGCCTGTCATTCGCCGACGCTTTATCGCCGGGAAGCGGAACTTCGAGAAGTATTACCGTACGGCGGTAGATGCCTGGGCGTTGTACGACAACTCGGGGGAAGATCTCATGCTGCTTGAATGGGGAGAAAGTTCATGACATTGGAACAACTTTCGCAAGCCAAGGACAAAGACTTGCCCGCTTCGCTTATTGCTATGCGTCGCGCTGCGCGCCTGGCGCGCGAGCAGGCCGTGCGCACTGGCACGGCAATCATCGTGCTCAGGAATCACGCTCTGGTGCGCGTGACCGCGGAAGAGTTACGCAAGTCGGACGTTCGATGATTATGGAACATGCGGTTCGTGCGGCGGTTAGTTGTCCACGTTTCGACGTTCGAGCAAGCGAGAGCCTTTTTCGAATGGTTGGCGGGCTCAGTGGTTCGAAAGTTGGCCTCGATCAGATCTTTCTTTTGAGCGCGAAATAGTGCGAACTTAGTCGTGGTCCTTGAGCTCGAGTTCCCGCACTTCAGGGGCATGCACTATTGCGTGCCCCGATTCGAGGGCCGGTTCGTGTGTGAATCATGCGCAATCGGGCGCTATCGGTGCCTTCGCTCTGCCCGGTATATCGGATGTAGTTATCTACGGTTATGCGAGCACATCCGGAAATGTCGAAGGGTTCGTAGGGTTTTATCGCGTCCAGCATCTTTGTGGAAACACCGAATCGCGCAAAGAATTCTTTCGAGCCATCACCCATGCAAAACCATGGGGCACCTGTGTCGGGCGATGGCCGCGGGATCAGTTTCTGATCTTTGAGGGAAGTCTCGAAGCAAATTAGGATTGGAGCGCTCGAGTAAAGATCTCTATAAGTGAAAACAATCCATTTCCCCGATACCGTAATCTCACCGCGATAAGCTTCGTAACCACTTTCCGGATTGTCGAACCTTTTAATCGAAACTAGAGGACTCGTCCCGGAACCCCACATGCCGTTTTCGGTAGCGAACCCTGGACCCGCTGCAGATAGCAGGACAATGGCGCAAAAGCTATGGCTGAGCGGCCTTGCGGTATTCATCATCAGGATTCGTGCGAGGCCCCGTGTCATAGCATTCATCGATCCCATGATTGGGTCATTCAGCCAATGGCGGTGCACTGATGATAATAACGATGTGGTCACGTTCATTTCATCGTGACAAGGAATCCGCGCATCAATCCCTAATGCGTCACGAAAGACGTGAAAGGCACACCTTCAACCATCGCATGCACGACGGGTAGGATGGAAAAGTGCGGCGCATTCCACCGCTCAGACTTGATGCTCGCCAGAAGTATTCTCCGTTGTGCAGACCGCGATTTGTTGGAATGCACTACGCTCTTCCGTACGCCGCATCGGCATGGCGGCATTCAACGTGTGGAAGTACAGAATGCGGGCTTGTGAAGGAATTTAGGGCCCTTCTCCCTTCACCCTGCTCGCGTGACGCGTCCCCGCGACACCCATCACGACTACGTCACACACCCAGCCCGTCGCGCCCAATACTCCCAGGCGCGCTGCATCGCCGGTGAGTTGGACTGCATTTTTTGAAACTCGACAATCTCTCCTGGCGATAGCACCTTGACTTCGCCAAGCTTCAACGCATCCATGTACATGCGCGCGTTGTGGGGTAGATAGACCGACATCCAGATCGCATCGATCAGCGATTCGCCCGCCACCGCGAAGCCGTGTCCGCGCATCAGCACCACGCGATTGCTCCCCAGCTTCTGCGCGAGATCATCGCCTTGCGCGCCGTTTTGCACCAGAAGATTGGTATCGCCAAATTTATCGGCGATGTCCCAGACCGGAATCTCATAACCGCACCGACCCGCCGCATGCCATACCGGCCGTAGCTTGGTGGTTTTTGAAATGCTGAACGGCACCACTTCATCGGCGTGGCTGTGGACCACCGAATTGATTTCGCGGCGCGCCTGGTAGATGCTGCCGTGGATGAAGCGTTCGAGATAGGGCGGACGAGTGTCGCTCGATGCCGGCTTGCCATCCATCGTGAATTCGATGACGTCACTGGCTTCGACCAACTCGGGGCTGCGCGATCGCGACAACAGATAGCGGCTCGGATCGGTCGGGTGGCGCATGCTGATGTGGCCGTACGCATCGAGTACGCCTTCACGCGCGAGGATGCGATTGGCGATCACAAGATTGCTGATTGCGTCGTCTAAAACACTCATGGTTATCCTCTATTTATTGAGCGTTCCAAATTCGATGACATTGATTGTGGGAACGCTCAATTCCCCTCTCCCCGGCCCTCCCGCAATGGGGCGAGGGTGAGGTCGGTCCTAATTCGCTGTTGCGAATTAGGAACATATCAATAAAAGCGTCGTGCCTACCCGTGCGCCGGCAACACCTTGCCACCTGCGACCGCTGAGTTCGCATGTACCAAGATGACCGCAAGAAAACAGGACTCGGTCCCGCGGTTGATCCAATTGTGGATCGTGCCACGCTGCACCATCAGATCGCCTTCCTTGATATGCACTTCGACGCCGTCATCGAGCTGCATATCGATTTCGCCTTTCATCACGACGATGTAATCGATCGAATCGGTGCGATGCATGCGCGGTGTGACACCCGGCTTGAATTCGATCATGCGAAACACCGTGCCGTTCGGCATGGTGGTGCCGACTTCCACTTTGCCGGCATCTTCTTCGGTCGAGTTGTTGGCCGGGCTCGAATTGGTCGTCCAGACATTGACCGCGAGGGCGCCGGGCCTGCCTTCTCTCACATGCGTGGCGATCTCATCGATCTTGACGATTGCCTTGCCGTTCCTGTCGTGTCCGGTGACTAAACGTCTGACGTTGAGTGCCATGATTTGCTCCCTAACGGATTGTTCAAACGGGCCCGTCACTCCCGCGAAGGCGGGAGTCCAGAATTTTTGGCTGATCTGAAATAAAGCATTGGCTGGATTCCCGCCTTCGCGGGAATGACGGTTCAGGTGGAGTCCGCACCAATTACTACACACATCTAAGCCTTCTTCTTCGCGCCGTGGCTTTCCAAGCCCGGCTTGAATTCGCCCTTCAGAAAATCGCCGATGCCTTCATCGATCCAGGCGCCTTTTTGCTGCAAGGTGATGTCGTTTTCTTTGGCGAAAGCGTAGCTGATCGCCGCATCCCAGCTCATTTCGAGGCTGAACCGATAGGCTTCCTTGGTGGCGCGCAGGGCGTGCGGATCCTTGGCGGCGATTTCCTTGGCGATCGCCATCGTCTCCGCTTCGAGTTGCGCGAGTGGAAACGAGGCGTTGACGAATCCCATGGTGGTCGCGGTTTTGCCGTCGAACTTGCGGCCGGTCATGCCGTAGAAGAGCGCATCGCGCGGGCGAAACAGGTTCGCGAGCGCCTTGCTGACGCCACCGCCCGGAAACAGTTTGAAGTTGATTTCAGAAAGTCCGAAGGTAGCTTCATCGGCCGCGAACGCGAGATCGCATCCTTCGACAAACGAGAATGCGCCACCAAAACAAAACCCATTGATCATCGCGATCGTGGGCTTGGGGAATTGGCGCAGCGTTCGGCCGCGCCATTCCACCGCCATGCGTCCAATTCGATCGTACTCGGGGGTGCCCTTCGATTCGAAGAAGAACTCTTTCAAATCCATGCCGCCGCAGAAGCTCGTGCCAGCGCCGGTGAAGACGATCACCGCGGCGCGCTCGTCGTAACGAAGTTCTTCCAGGGCGTGCGTCATGTCGCGATGCATCTGCGGATTCATCGCATTGCGCTTGGCTGGGCGATTGAGCGTGACAGTGGCGATGTTGTCTTTGAAATCGATCTTTAGTGTTTCGTAATTCATGGTGGGATCCATAGAGGTTTAATCGAGCTTGAGGTTCATTTTCTTGATCAGCGCCGCATAGTAGGCGCGATCGGCTTTCATCAGTTCAGCGAATGCATCGGGTGGTTGGTTCAGGAGTTCCATGCCGACGCCGGTGATGTACTTCTCTTGAAAATCGGGGGCGGTGATTACCTTGCTCACGTCAGCGGCGAGCTTCTCGATATGCGCGCGCGGCACGCCGGTCGGTGCCACCAGACCAAACCATGATCGCGACTCGATGCCAGTCACGCCTGCTTCGGCGAAGGTGGGAACGTCAGGCAGCACATGCGATCGCTTAGGCCCGGCCAAAGCAATTGCCTTGATCTTGCCTTGACGAATGAGACCAAGCGTTGGTGGAATGCCCGCCAATGCAATCTGCACCTGACCGCCTGCGACCGCCGGCATGACTTCGGCCACGCCCTTGTACGGAATGTGGGTGAGCCGGATATTCGAATGCGCGCTGAGAGCCTCGGTATCGACGTGCACGATGCTGCCAAGGCCAAACGTCCCGTAATTGATTTCGCCCGGTTTTGCGCGCGCGAGTGCGATCAGCTCTTGTAGTGTGTTGGCGGGAACCGCCGGATGTGCAACTAGCACACTGGAGGATGCGGTCATGTTGATGATCGCAGTCAAGTCACGGCCCGGATCGTAGGGGAGCTTGCTATAGAGGGCGGGATTCAGCGCGATGGTCGTCTTGTCGACCAGCATGATCGTGTAGCCATCCGGCGCAGACTTCGACGCGAGCTCTGCCGCGATGATGCCATTGGCGCCGGGGCGATTCTCCACGAGCAATTGCTGACCCCAGGTTTTGCCGATTTCGGCGGCGATCGCGCGGCTCAGCACATCGGTCAGTCCACCGGCCGGATACGGAAGGATCAAGCGAACCGGTTTGGCGGGGAATGCTTGTGCATGCGAAAGCGATGGGAGCGTCGCCAGCGCAAGTAGTGCGGCCGCGAGGACCCAACCGAATCGTTGTCGTTGCATCACTGGTCTCCTTTTTGCGTGGTTCTAATCGACGAATCCCACTGACCTTACACCTGCCGCTCCCGTACTGCCCAGTAGGGTTCGCGTAGTTTTTTCTTATCGACTTTATTGGTGCTCGACATGCGGGGTAGCGCGGGCACGAATTCCACTGTACGCGGTTTTTTGTAACTCGCGATATTGGCGCGGCAATGCTCGATCAGCGCGGCTTCGGTCGTGCTGGCTCCAGGCTTGCAGGCAACGAAGGCTTTGACTGATTCGCCCCATTTCTCGTCTGGCACGCCGATCACCGCGGCTTCAAGGATCGCCGGATGCATCATCAGCGCTTCTTCCACTTCGCGCGAATAGATGTTCTCGCCACCGGAGATGATCATGTCTTTCTTGCGATCGACGATGTAGAGATAGCCTTCGTCATCGAGATAGCCCATATCGCCGATGCGCATCCAGCCATCGGGCGTCAGCGTCTCGGCGGTGACTTGCGGGTTGCGCCAATAGCCTTGCATCATCGCTTTCGAGCGGCCCCATACTTCGCCCACCTCGCTGGTTGCACAATCGCTGCCGTCGGGTGCAACGATACGAAGTTCATTGCCGATCATCGCTTGGCCCGCTGAGGCGAGGCGCTTCACTTGTTCGGGTGGGCCATCGAGTGCGTGTTGATGCTTTTGCAGGATCGTGGCGGTCGCCGATTCACTCAAGCCATAGACCTGCGCGAAGATCGGCCCAAACGTCGCAATTGCCTGCCGGCACAAGGCCACCGACATCGGTGCCGAGGCATAGCAGATGGTGTGTAGGCTCGATAAATCGTAACGATTGCAGCCCGGCACTTCGAGCATGGCTTGAATCATGGTGGGCGCAAGATGGGCCGCGGTCGCGCGTTCGCTCGCCATGCTTTCCAGCACCGCTTTCGCATCGAACGCGCGATGCAAAATGATCGTGCCGCCCACCAGCGTGTAGTTCATCTGCTCGATCTTCGCGCCGATGTGATAGTAGGGCATCACGATCAGCTTGCGATCCGTTTGCATCGCGCCAAGGCTCGCCGAAATGGTTCGATAGAGTTCGATTTGCCCGGCGTGCGACAGCATCACCCCTTTTGGTTTGCCGGTGGTGCCGCTCGTGTAGATCATGAAGGCGGTGTCGTGCTCGGTGGGACGTGTCACCGGGCGTGCCTCGCTTGCGCTGGCCAATGCCGCGTCATAGCGATCAATGCCTTCGATTGATCCATCGATGCAGAGGAGCCGCACGTTCTTTGGCATGGCCACACGCAGTGCCGGCAGTCGGTCGGCATACTGGTGTTCAATCAACAATGCCGCCGGTTCGCAATCGGCAAGAATGGTCGCCTGTTCGGGTGGGGCAAGCCGGTAATTGATGCCCACCGTGATGAAGCCGGCGAGTTCACAAGCACCGTAGGTTTCGAGATATTCCGGACAATTCTGCGCAAGGATCGCCACGCGATCGCCCGGTCGGACGCCTCGATCGAGCAGCGCATTGGCGAGCCGGCAGGAGCGCTTCAATACCTCGCGATGGGTGATCGTGCGGCCCTGACAGCGGATCGCCGGATGGTTGGGATAGAACAGCGCGTTGCGTTCGTAGAAGTCGCCAAGGATCATGCTGGGCCCTTATGAAGGCGGCCATTTCACCGCAAAAGCAGGATCAACGCAAAGATTTGCCGAGGATGAGTTGGGTGTGCGGGCCGGGGAGTGGAACGCGGCGGCGGCGAGCCGGTGCCGATAGCGCTTGCAAGCGATATGCTTGGCCATTGGAGGAGTAAGATCATGAGAACAAATCGAGCACGCGCGATCTTGGTGTCTTTTGGTGGTGGGCTGCTGATGTTGGGCGTTTCGCTCACCCATGCTGCCTATCCGGACAAACCGATCCGGCTCATCATTCCGTTTGCCGCCGGTGCATCGGCCGATGCCTATGCGCGCATCGCCGCGACTAAACTCACCGAGCGGATGGGGCAGCCGGTCCTGGTAGAAGCGCGCCCCGGCGCGAACGGCATCATCGCAACGGAATTTGTGGCGAAGGCCGCGCCGGACGGCTACACGCTGCTATTGGTGAATTCGTCGCACTCGATCAATCAAGCGGTCTATCGCAAGCTGCCCTTCGATTCGGAGCGCGATTTCGTGCCGATCGCATTGGTGGCGGTGCCGGTCAGCATGATGCTGGTAGCGCATCCGTCGCTAGCGGCCAACACCGGCAAAGAGCTGATCGATCTCGCGCGGCAAAAACCCGATCAGATTGCGTTTGGCTCGGCTGGAATCGGCAACGTGCTGCACTTGGCGGGCGCGGTGTTCAACGTGATGGCGGATGTGCGTCTGCTGCATGTGCCCTACAAAGGGGCCGCGCCCGCGCTAAACGATTTGCTCGCCGGGCAGGTGCAATTGATGTGGAACGCCTCGGGTCTTGTTCTGCCGCATGTGAAGGCGGGCAAGCTGAAACCGATCGCCGCGGCCGGGCTCAAACGATCGGCGGATTTTCCCGACGTGCCGACGCTTGGCGAATCGGTGCTGCCTGGCTACAACTTGCAGAGCTGGTTCGGCATTCTGGCGCCGGTCGCCACGCCGGCCGACATCGTGCGCCGGTTGCGAACCGAAACCCAGCAGGGTATGGCCCAAGCCGACGTGCGTGAGCGCCTCGCGCAACTGGGTGCCGATCCGCCCGCGATGACGCCGGAAGAATTCGCCGCGTTCGTGAAGACCGATGCGATTGAAACGATAAAAATGGTGAAGAAAATCGGCCTCGCGATGGAGACCCCGCCGTTGCGTTAGGCAACTTTCGTTCGATTAGGGGCCGCTTATTGATTTTTTCCTAAATCGCGACAGCGAATTAGGACTGACCTCACCCTCGCCCCTTGCGGGAGAGCAACTGTGTCGAGAATCAAGCCGTTTTTAATGAATCTTTGGTCTGTTGATAATTCGCTTGCCATGGCTTTCCCGACTTGATGATGGCATTGATGATGATCAGCAGTTTGTGCATGCACGCCACG
>CAMDRJ010000123.1 GCA_945906755.1 Klebsiella pneumoniae
GAGTCCGACCCACGACGGGCGCGAACCGAGGAAGCCTGAGCTGGTATTCGCTTGGTTACCCTGGCCCTGCGCGGTACCGGTGTCCATGTTAACGCCAGATTCGATCTGGAAAATGGCGCGCAAACCGCCGCCAAGATCTTCAACGCCACGCACACCAAGGCGGGAACCCGAATCGAACACTCGGCTGCGGCTTTTGAAATCATATGCCGCGCCGGCCGTTGAACCGGTGGCAGCGAACGTGTCCAGGCCCAGATTCGCGCGACCGTACAGCGTCACGCCGCCTGGCGCTTGAGCAAATGCAGGGGCCGCGAACACGCTGGTGACTGCCAGCGCAATAAGCTTCTTATCCATCAACTGTTTCTCCTCTTGTAGATAGGTTCGATTCGTTGATCGCAATGAATGATCGTCATTACGGATCAACGATTCGCGTAACACCCCGACGATTCATCTAATGGGGGAGTCGCACGGATTCTGCCGACCGACTAAGGCAAACCACAACAAGAACGGCCAGCAATGTCGCAAAAAGACACAAATTGTTGCGTCGGCGCAACAACGGAAAATTCGGCCTGATTCAGCAACATAGCGGCTAAAGCTCGCCGGGCGTCCTAATTGCGGCACCCACTATTTGGCATAAGCTTCTGAATCTGCGGGCCTTTTGTGTTGCGGCAGCGCAACAAATCCACCCTCGGACGGCCACGACAGCTCGATGAGAAGATTTATCTTCCAGTCGGGCCGATCTTCATCAATTCGTCGAGGCCGTTGTGGCCTTCGTGGCGTCGTGTTGGATTCGCGCTTTGCAGCCGGGCAAACACCACAGCAGGGCCAACACCAAGGCCAACACGACGGTCTCGACGTTCAGTGAGATGGTTGCGCCTGTGGATTGAAAGCGTCGTGCGATATGACAATGAGGTGGGCAAAGGGGACCACCGACACTTTGGTGAGGACGAGAGTGCGTACGATTTTTCCAGCGTAGAACAGCTCGTTGCCGATTTTCAGCGTGATATTGAAGGTGCCATTGTGTTCCCGTTCGAGACCATCAAGGTCGAATCCACGTTGCAGGCTGCCTAGTGGGTCGATACCGCGCTCGAATCTACAGTGGTAGCCTAGAAGTCATGAGTGATACCGACGTCGCCGAAATCCTAAGGCTTCCAGCTGAAGAGCGCCTGCGCCTCGTCGAAATTATTTGGGCGAGTCTTGTCACAGACCCGTCATCCGTGCCGTTGGGTGACGCCCAGCGTGCGATGATCGACGAGCGCCTAGCCGAGCACGAACGCAACCCGGATGACGTCGTTTCCCGAGACGAGGTACTCGCCGACGCTCGGCGAGGCTGATGACGCTACCGGTTATCTACCGTCGGCAGGTCGGACGGGACTTAGCCGGTGGATACGGTTGGTACAACAGACAACGAGATGGCCTTGGTGACGAATTTCTTGCCGCCGTCGCCGCCGTATTCGACACGCATTGAGCGTTTCCCAGACATCTTCGCGCGTGTCCACGGGGCGGTTCGCCGTGCCGTTGTCTCTCGGTTTCCGTACGCGGTCTTCTACCGTATCGAAACCAAGCGCATCGTGGTGCTCGCGATCATACATACGGCGCGTGATCCAAATATCCGGCCACGACCTCGAAAGATCGCGCGATGACAAGCGCATCGATATCGCGATACTGAATGCACGTTTCGTCGATCCTCAAGCAAGCACGGTGGCGCGACGGGCGCTTCACCTTGAGACCGCTTGATTGCCTGGCGGGCCACCCCCTACCCGAACATCGCCGCCAGCGCTTGACCAGGATCGGCCGCCCGCATGAACGCCTCGCCGACCAGGAACGCACCCACCCCGCGTGTGCGCATGCGATCCACGTCTGCACGCGAAAGTATGCCGCTTTCGGTAATCGTCAGCCGATCCGCGGGAATGCGATCCAGGAGATCAAGCGTCGTCTCCAAGCGCGTCTCAAATGTGCGCAGATTGCGGTTGTTGATGCCCAGGAGCGGCGTGCGTAGTTGCAGGGCACGGTCCAACTCACTGGCGTCATGCACCTCCACCAGCACCGCCATACCAAGCGCCAGCGCCAGCTCTTCGAGCGCGACCATCTGCGCCTGTTCCAGCGCCGCAACGATCAACAATATGCAGTCCGCGCCCATCGCACGCGCTTCGACAATTTGATAGGGGTCGACGATGAAGTCCTTGCGAAGCACGGGAATGCTTGTTGCAGCCTTCGCCTCGACGAGGAATTCCGGCCCGCCTTGAAAGAATTGACGGTCGGTGAGCACCGACAGGCACGCCGCGCCGTGCGTCGCATACGAGCGTGCGATCGCCGCCGCATTGAAGTCTTCGCGCAGCACGCCTTTACTTGGGCTTGCCTTCTTGATTTCCGCGATGACTGCCGATCGACCCGCCGCGATCTTGCTTCGCATTGCGCCAACGAAATCGCGCGCGGCGGGCTGTGCTTCGGCGTCGCGACGCAGCGAAGCGAGGTCGCGTTTTGCGCGCGAGGTCGCAATCTCTTCTGCTTTAACGGCGAGAATGCGTTGTAAAACATCGGCCATGATCCAGCTCCAGGTGTACCGCAGTCCCGAATATAACGGTCCGGAGCGATCACGTTGCGGAAAAAGCTTTAAAAACAACAAACCGCCAAAGCGAGCTTTTTCCTTCAACGATCGCCGGCTCGAAATGCTTGGGTAGGCGAAGGCAGGTCTCCCTTGACATACCCGGGACTCACCTGAACAATATGGACTAGGTTAGTCCGACAGGAATTCACGATGGCAACGGTCAATATTCACGACGCCAAAACCCATTTTTCGCGCCTGGTCGATCAGGCGGCGGCAGGTGAAGAAATCGTCATCGCGAAGGCGGGCAAGCCGGTCGCCCGACTCATGCCCCTTGCCCGGTCGCAGAAAGGGAAGCGCCGGCTCGGCATTGCCGCGGGAAAGCTCAAGATTCCTGATGACTTCGATCAAATGTTCGCCGACGAAATCGCGGCATTGTTCGGAACCCGTGCGCGGTGAGAGTGCTGCTCGATACCCACGTCCTGCTCTGGGCGTTGAATGGCGATCCTCGGTTGTCCACCGGTACGCGCGATGCTCTTTCTGATCGCAGCAACGAGGTCTGGTTCAGCCCCGTCAATGTCTGGGAGGCGGCAATCAAGGCGTCGCTAGGACGCTCGGATTTCCAGGTTGACGCCGATGCGCTTGCAGGCCTTGCCAAGCGTTGCGGCTTTGATGATCTCGTCGTCCGGTCGGAGCATGCGGCCGGGACGATGAAACTTCCACCCCTCCATGCCGATCCGTTCGATCGCCTGTTGCTTGCTCAGGCCTACGCGGAGAATCTGACGCTGCTCACGCTTGATGCGGCGGTGCTTTCCTACGGAACGGTTGCCCGTCGAGCCTAGAAATGCTTGGGTAGGCCAGCTTGCTTGAGGACGCCGTTCGCCGTATGGCGGGATTTGATGCTGCGGTCGACGGTAAATCGCCTATCGGTAATCGGGCTGTACTAGATCTGATGGTCGCCCTTGCCTTGGCGGTCGAAATTGCAGCCTGCCTTACGCAGGATTTCGGTTAGGGAATGGTAGAGATCGGCCACCGGACGATCGGCCTCCTATGGTGCGATATGCCGATAGGTCACTACACTACGCTCGCTTTGCAACGTGAAGGGTACTTCGTCGCCATCGTTGTACCCGTTAGCGCCTAGCAACTCAGGGATCATCACTTTCAGCTTTTCAATAAGCACCTCCATCGACGCCGCTTCTGTGATTAAACCCGGCGCATCGTCACTCGTTGCAACCCATACTTCTGCTTCGGGATCCCAAATCGCAACCACATCGAATGGGCGCATGGAGCCTCCTTGGCTGCCTGACAGTGTGTTGAAATTCGCGCGCATTCGACCTGAAACGTCATTCCCGCGAAGGCGGGAATCCAGTAGGTCCTTAATTCGACGCTCGGCCATACTTCTGGACTCCCGCCTGCGCGGGAGTGACGGACGTTTTTCAACAACCTGCAGATGGGTCAGACATTATTCGCGCAAATTCTGTTCCTGTTGGCCGCATTTGGTCAAATGTGGACTTAATTCGTACCCTGGACTTATCACAAATTACTTCCCCGCCTGCTGGGTGAAGCTAACGAACGCATCGAGCTTGGCACGTGCCGCGCCGCTGGCGATGAGTTCGAACGCTTTGTCGATACCGTCTTGCATCGACGGCACCAGCCCCGACACGTAGATTGCGGCACCCGCATTCAAACCGACGATATCGCGCGCGGCGCCGACTTTATTTTCGAGGGCACCCAACACCATCGCCCGCGATTCCTCGACCGTGCCCACCTTCAATGTTCGCGAATCATGCACCGGCAGGCCGAATTTTTCAGGATGCACCGAGTACTCTTCGATGCGGCCATCCTTCAGCTCACCGATCATGGTCTGGCCGCTGATGGAAATTTCGTCCAAGCTTTCCATGCCATAGACCGTCATCGCATGGCGCGCGCCCAGTCGCTGCATGACGCGGATCTGAATGCCGACCAGATCTTGATGGAACACGCCCATGACCTGCGTTGGCGCGAGCGCAGGGTTGGTCAGGGGACCGAGAATATTGAAGATGGTGCGCACGCCCAGCTCACGACGCACCGGTGCTGCATGTTTCATCGCCGCATGATGGGCTGGCGCGAACATGAAGCCGATCCCCACTTCATCGATGCAGCGCCCAACCAGATCGGGTGTGAGAACGATATTCGCGCCGAGCGCTTCCAGCACATCTGCACTCCCCGACTTGCTCGACACCGCACGATTACCATGCTTGGCAACCTTGGCGCCTGCGGCCGCGCATACGAATGCCGCCGCAGTCGAAATATTGAAGGTATGGGAACTATCGCCGCCCGTGCCGACCACGTCGACGAGATGCCGAGTGTCTTTGACCGTTACCTTGGTGGCGAACTCCCGCATCACCTGCGCCGCAGCCGCAATTTCGCCGATCGTTTCCTTCTTCACGCGCAGGCCCACCATGATTGCGGCGATCATCACGGGCGACATTTGCCCACTCATGATTGAGCGCATCAGATCGAGCATCTCGTCGTGGAAGATCTCGCGATGCTCGATGGTGCGTTGCAGGGCCTCTTGGGCGGTGATCGCCATGGGTAGTGCTCCTTTCAGATCGTTGGGATGCATGATGTCAGAGAGTCAGAAAGTTTTTCAGGAGTCGGTGGCCATGCTCGGTCAGGACGGACTCCGGATGGAATTGCACGCCTTCGATTCGCAGCGTGCGGTGTCTGAGGCCCATGATCTCGCCATCGGCCGTCCAGGCGGTCACTTCGAAGCATGCGGGAAGGCCTTCGCGCGCCACCGCGAGCGAGTGATAACGCGTTGCGATAAACGGTGCGGGTAACCCAGCGAATACACCCTGCCCTGCGTGTTCGACCGGCGACACCTTGCCGTGCATCAAGGTCTTCGCATGCACGACCTTGCCGCCAAACGCCTGGCCGATCGCCTGATGACCGAGGCACACGCCAAGGATTGGTTTGCGGCCGGCGAACCTTTCAATCGCATCTAGGGAGATGCCGGCCTCGCTTGGTGAGCGCGGACCAGGCGAAATCACGATTCTCTCTGGGTCAAGCATTTCGATTTCGACGAGCGTGACTTCGTCATTGCGAACGACCTTCACATCCGCCCCAAGCTCGCCAAGATATTGAACAAGGTTGTAGGTAAAGGAATCGTAGTTGTCGATCATGAGGATCATCGCGGGGATAACTCCATGTTTGTGAAGCTTTGAACCACCAAGACGGTCACGCTAATCCGGCCAAATCGCGCGCCAGCGATCGTCCCTGTGGTCGAAGTAGCGCGCCACCCGCGTGCCATCCCAGTGGTAGCGCAGATGCTTGGTTGGCACGGGAATGCCAACTGCCCTGGGGCGAAACACCGCAACACATTGGCCGCCTGCATTTCGCACGCTGGAATACACCACGCCGTTGCTGCCACCGTCGCGCAGCTGTTGTGCGAGGTACTGGCTCGCCACATAGGAATCCGGATCGAGAACGGCGGCTCGATCGGGCGCAGGCATCGATCCGACGTCGTGCAGACGTGCATCGATTCTGCCGACGAGCACACGCATCGTCTCGTAACGGGGCGGATCGTTGCTATCGGCGGCAAAGCGCCCAAAGTGATAGGCCGTTTCACGCAGCGCAGTCTCGAACTCCCGCCCGGCGTAGTAGGCACCCGCGCGTTGGCCGCTGAAGCGCGAGCCTTTGGGATTCAAATGGGTGAAGCATGCCATCACATAGCTCGCACCGGGGCCGGCCACGCGCTCTTCCGGCGCGACCAGGCGAATCTCTCCGGCCTCGTCACGCACGCGCGGGTTGACGCTTTGTTCCGCCGCAATGAGGGCCTCCCACACTTCAGGGTCTGGAGAGACCCGCTCGAACAAATCGATGGGCGGATAACGCGAGGCGATAATGCGAGTGGCGCGCATCCAGTGCACCACCCGTTGCCTGGGTGTGCTGAGTCGCATGCTTGAAGCTTCCTCGTTTCGCGCCATGGGCGTCTCGTCAACTCCACGGGCCGCGCGCGGCATCCAGATACGCCCGGACCGCGGCTAAATCCGTCACGTCGCCGGCGACCATTCGTTCCAGCGGTGTCTGCCCGCCGAAGTGCCGATTGGGCTTGTTGACCCATGCGTCGGCGAGCTGGGCGTCGGCATAGACGATCTGCAATGCTTTAAAGATCCCGGCGACGTAGCCGATGCGACGCATCACGTCCTCAGGCAGACGCTTGACGCGATTGGCCTTCCAATCGAAAAACGTCCGCTCGGCCGGTGCACCAAGGATGCGTCGCATCTGGGCATTGCTGGCACCCCACATTTCAAGAATACGAAAGCACCCCGCGAGCGCCTTGACCCCTAAATCCTTCGGTTCCGATGGCGATGCCCTGCGCGTGGTAAGTGCGAGTGTCATTACAGACCCTCCGATATCGTTATGCAGATTTGCATATAATACTCGTATTACTGCGGATTTGTAATTGTCGCCATTTCGGATCACCCCGCCAACTTCGTATCCAACCCGGCAGACGCCATCTCCGCCGCCCGCAAGAGCGCCCGCGCTTTCATGTTCGTCTCTTCCCATTCGCTCTCGGGAACGGAATCCGCGACGATGCCGGCGGCCGCCTGCACGTGAAGCATTTCGTCTTTCACGACGGCCGTGCGAATCGCGATGGCGACATCCATATCCCCGTGAAAACCGAGATACCCCGCCGCGCCGGAATACACACCCCGCTTCACGGGCTCCAATTCGTCGATGATCTCCATCGCGCGAACCTTGGGCGCACCCGTTACCGTTCCGTCGGGAAACGTCGCGCGCAACACATCGATGGCATCGAGCCCGGGCCGAAGGGTGCCCTCGACGTTTGACACGATATGCATGACGTGCGAATAGCGTTCAATCACCATGTTCTCGGTGAGCTTCACCGAACCGATTTCGGCGATGCGCCCCACATCGTTGCGGCCCAGATCGATCAGCATCACATGCTCGGCACGTTCCTTCGGATCGGCGAGCAGATCCTGCGCGAGCGCGCGGTCTTCCTCTGGTGTTGCACCGCGCTTTCGCGTCCCCGCGATCGGCCGCAGCGTCACTTTGCTGCCTTCTTTGCGGACGAGAATTTCCGGCGACGAACTCACCACGTGAAAGTCGCGAAAATTGAAATAGAACATATAAGGCGACGGATTGAGCGTACGCAGACACCGATAGAGCGCCAGCGGCTCGGCAGTGAACCGGCGCGAGAGGCGCTGCGAGATCTGCACCTGCATTACGTCGCCGTCGCGGATGTACCGCTTGGCCTTCGCCGCGGCCTGCACATAGCTCGCTGCGCCGAAATTCGATTGCGGCTCGTGCTGAACGACAGGAAGGTGCTCCGGAATTGCCACCGGCTGTCGTAGTGCAGCGAGTAGTTGCTTCAGGCGCTCCGTCCCATAGAAAAACGCCAGCGGATTGCGCGGATCGGCAAACACGACGAGATAGAGTTTGCCCGCCAAGTTGTCGACGATCGCCACTTCCTCCGAGAGAAGTAGCAACGCATCGGGTGTGCCGATCGGATCTGGTTTCTCCGGTTTGCGGTCGAGTTTTGGTTCGATCCATCGCACCATGTCGTAGCCGAAATAACCGACCAGCCCGCCGCAAAAACGCGGCAATCCGGGCAATGGTGCGACCTTGAAGCGGGCAAGGTACTGGCGGACGAATTCAAGCGGATCGGCAACGTCCGCCTCCTCGGTCACCGCTTCGCCATGCATGACCGCAACATGGCGTCCGCGAATCACGATGCGGCTCGCCGAAGGCAAGCCAATGAACGAGTAGCGACCGAACCGCTCGCCGCCCTGCACCGATTCCAGCAGGTACGAATACGGCTGATTGGCGAGCTTCAAATAGATCGAGAGCGGGGTATCGAGATCGGCAAACGTTTCAAGGACGATTGGGATGCGCTGATAGCCCTCGCGAGCAAGGCGCCGGAAGTCGGCTTCATGCATGGTGCTGCTCCGGTTGCTGCCGGGCCTGGGAGGCCCGTTGGATCGAGATCGCTGACCGGCTCGAAGCGGATGGTCAGCACGAAGGTGCGAGCGCGTCTAGCGGCGCCACCAACGCCAGCAATGGCCGTCTTTCACAGTCTCGATCGATCGGAACAGCATGATTAGGTTAGGTCTTTCCTGAAGCAAGGAGGGCATCTCGCCCTCCGAGAATCCGCAGTCTAGGGCTAACCCGGCGGCAATGCAACTACAGCACCTTCCCCGGATTCATAATGCCAAGCGGATCGAGTGCTGCCTTGATTTTTCGCATCATTGCCATTTCCACCGGCGATTTGTAGCGCAGGATCTCATCTCGCTTGAGTTGTCCAAGGCCGTGTTCGGCGCTGATCGAGCCGCGGTAGCGCGCGGCGCCGTCATGCACGATCAGGTTCACGCGGTCTTGTTCATTTTTCATGAAGGCGTGCGGATCGGCGCCATCCGGTGCGGCGACGTTGTAATGCAAGTTGCCATCGCCGATATGGCCGAAGGTCACGAGCTGCACGTCGGGAATCGCCGCGCGAAGAGCGTCATTCGTGGTGGCGATGAACTCTGCGATCGCGGAGGCCGGGATCGACACGTCGTGCTTGATATTAGGGCCTTCTTTCTGCTGCGCCTCCGAAACGTTGTCGCGCAATGCCCAAAGCGATTTCGATTGCGCTTCGCTCGCGGCCACTACCGCATCGCGAATGAGTCCGGTCTCCAACGCCGCTTCAAGCACCGTCTCGGCCAAGGCGCGAACCGTATCGCCCGATTGAGAGTCGGAGAGTTCAACCAGCACGTATTGCGGATGCGCAACCGGGAACGGCCGCTGCGTCTCGGGAAAATGCTTCGCCACCAAATCGATACAGAGGTGCGAGATCAGCTCAATGCCGGTCAATCGCTCGCCGCAACGCGATTGCATGAAGCCAAGAAACTCTACAGCGCGCGCCGGCGAATCGACCGCCACCATCATCGTGGCATGACCAGCGGGCAGCGGAAACAGCTTCAGAACGATTGCAGTGACGATGCCCAACGTGCCTTCAGCGCCGATGAACAGATGCTTCAAATCGTAGCCGGTATTGTCTTTGCGAAGTCCGCGCAGCCCATCCCAGATTTCACCATCGGGTAGCACGACTTCGAGCCCAAGCGTCAGCTCGCGGGTATTGCCGTAACGAAGCACGGCGGTGCCGCCGGCATTGGTGGATAGGTTGCCGCCGATCACGCAGGTACCTTCCGAAGCGAGGCTAAGCGGAAACAGGCGCCCGGCCTCGCGCGCGGCTTCCTGTACTTTGGCCAGCACGCAACCGGCCTCGACCACCATCGTGTTGTTGGCCGTGTCAATCGAGCGGACGCGATTCATGCGCGTGAGGCTGATGATGAGTTGGCTGCGGCTTGCATCGGTGGTCGCCCCGCCGCAAAGGCTTGAGTTGCCCCCTTGCGGAACGATTGAGATGAACTCGTCATTACAGAGCCGCACCACCGCGGCGACTTCTTCAACCGACTTCGGCCGCACCACCGCAAGTGGCTTGCCGAAAAACTTGCGCCGCCAGTCGGTCGCGTAGGCTTCCTGATCACGGGCTTCGGTGAGCACATGCTCGGCACCGACGATCGCTCCGAGGCGCTGGATGATGGGTCCCATCTTTGGATCTTCCTTTTGCTTCCGGGTCGATAAAATAAGCGTGGCCGCCTCAGTGAGTGAACTCACGATCGCATCGGGCGATGAGTCGGCCACAGCACGCCCTTCGTTGTACCCGTAGTTCACTGCGAACACCTTACAGCCGGCCGCAAATCCCGCCGCGAAGTCGTTGACGGAATCGCCGATCACCACCGCACGGTCCGCGGCAATGCCAAGGCGTTCGCAGGCGTGCGTGAACGGCAGCGGATCGGGCTTTTTGCGCGCCAGCGTATCGCCACTCACGACGACATCGAAATACGGCGCCAGACCGGTCTGCGCGAGCAACTCGTCGGTAAAGCGCCCTGCCTTGTTGGTCACGCAGGCAAGCTTGATTCCGGCCGAGCGCATCGCCGCAAGCCCATCGAGAACACCCGGATAGGCCAGCGCGCGACGCCCGGATTCCTCCGCATAGAACTGTTCCATGAGCGGCATCGCGCGATCGAAGAGTGCCGGTTCCGCTTCGCCATGCATGTCGACGGTGAGCGCACGATGGACGAGCACAGGAATGCCTTTACCGATGTATTGCGCAATCAACGCCTCATCATGCGGTGCGCGCCCAAGCTCCGCCAACATGCGATTGATCGCAGCGGCAAGGTCTCCTGCCGTGTCGAGCAAGGTGCCGTCCAAATCGATCAGGGCCGCTTCCAACGCCGGCCCGGCATGCCCCGCGAGCATCATTTCGTGACCGCTTTCGACAGCTCCGCGCGCATCGCAGTGATGGTCTTCGCATAATCACCCGCGCCGAAGATCGCCGAACCCGCCACGAAGGTATCGGCCCCCGCGGCGGCAATCGCACCAATGTTATCGACCTTCACGCCGCCATCGACTTCGAGCATGACGTTGCGCCCAAGCGCGTCGATACGTTTGCGCACATCACGGATCTTGTCGAGCGTATAGGGAATGAACTGCTGGCCGCCAAAACCCGGATTGACCGACATGATGAGCACCAGATCGAGTTGCGGCAGGGCGTAGTCCAAGCACGATAACGGCGTGCCGGGATTGAACACCAGCCCGGGCTTGCAGCCATGTTCGCGAATAAGGCTGATGGTGCGATCGATATGGTTACTGGCTTCGGGATGAAAGCTGATGATGTTGGCGCCCGCCTTGGCGAAATCGGCGACGATACGATCGACCGGGCTCACCATCAAATGGACATCGATCGGTACCGTCACATGCGGGCGGATCGCGGCGCAGACGAGCGGCCCGATGGTGAGATTGGGGACGAAATGATTGTCCATCACATCGAAGTGGATGATGTCGGCACCTGCCCCGACGACATTGCGCACCTCTTCGCCCAGACGCGCGAAGTCGGCCGACAAAATGCTTGGGGCGATCAGGAATGGGCGTGCGGTCGCGCGGGGTGTGCTCATGTGATTCGATGCGTTGGGAGTAGATTGGATTTTACGCTTTGCAAGAACCCCATCGAATGCTTGTCAGCCCGACCGATTTGGGGTGGAATAGATGAATGACCGATAAACATAGCATCGAAGTGACCGCGCGTTCGCAATATCTGGCCGAGAAGTCAGATGAGCGCAACGACCACTATGTGTTCGCCTACACGATCACCATTCGCAACAAGGGCGCCGAAACAGCGCAACTGATCAGCCGCCACTGGGTGATTACCGATGGCGGCAGCGATGTGCAGGAAGTCAAAGGGCTCGGGGTGGTCGGCGCCCAGCCAACCTTGAAACCCGGCGAATCGTTCGAATATACGAGCGGTGCGGCCATCCGCACTCCGGTTGGCACGATGCGGGGCACCTACCAGATGCAAGCGGCCGACGGCGCGAAGTTTGATGCACCGATTCCCGAGTTCACGTTGTCGGTGCCGCGCGTATTGCATTGATTCGCACGGGCGCTTTGGACGAAGCCGGTTACTCCTCGCGCTTTGCATCGTTGGTCTTGCGCTTCTTCGGCACCGTCCACCAGACGATGAAGATGAGCATCGCCAGCGCGAGCAGCGATTCGAGCACGATGATCCAAAGGCCGTCAGTCATTCCCGTTAGCCATTCAGTTGGTCTCGACTTTTAAAATTTAGTTTGAAGGTAGCAACCGATGATAGCGCAATGGATCTCCCTATTTGTCATTGCCGTCGCAACGCTGGTTCTCGTTGCCATCGGGCCGGGGGGCAGCACTTCCACGGCACAAGGGATGCCCCAATGCCCCGCGATGACTTGTCCGGCGTGCCAAGTGTGTCCGGTCTGCCCGGTATGCCCTGTCGACGCTGCCGCTCCTCCGGCGGCCAAGACACTGCAACTGGCCGCGTTCAGCGAACTACCCAACTGGGCGGGCGACGACCATAGTGCGGCGTTGGCAGCCTTCCAGCGCGGTTGCCGGGCCTTGGAACGGCGCAATGGCTGGAAAGATAGTTGCGAAGCGGCCACGCGTACCGGTTCATCACGTGCCGACGCGCGTGCCTTTTTTGAAAGACGCTTCAAGGTCTACCGCGTCACCAACGCTGATGGCACGGCGGAAGGTCTCATTACCGGCTATTACGAACCGATCCTACGCGGCAGCCGCAAACGCGTCGGACCGTTCAACCATCCGCTGCATGCAACGCCGGACGATCTGATTTCAGTCGATCTTGCCAGTGCCGTTCCGGAAGCGGCCAATCTCAGGCTGCGCGGTCGCATCGAGGGCAAGAAGCTCGTGCCGTATTTCACGCGGAGCGAAATCGATCAGCAACAA